>CAADGB010000307.1 GCA_900696455.1 uncultured delta proteobacterium | reverse complement strand
GACGCCGACGCCGCCGCCGCGGCCGCGGCCGGCGGCGCCGCCCGCCCCGCCGGCGGTGCCCGCCCCGCCCCCGTCACCGTCGGTGTCCTCGCCCCAGATCTCGCCGGCCCTGGTCATGGCCGCGCCCGGCGGGCTCAGCGGCCTGCACGAGCTGCTCACCGACGAGGCGCCGGCGCCCGCCGCCGACAGCGAGGAGGAGGAGGCCACGTTCCGCGCGGTGTTCAACGAGTTCGTCGAGCTCAAGAAGCGCTGCGGCGAGCCGACCGCCGGCCTCACCTTCGCCAAGTTCGCCGACAAGCTGCGCAAGAACCGCGACGACCTGATGGCCAAGCCCGGCTGTGTCGGCGTGAAGTTCTCGGTCTACGTCAAGGACGGCAAGGCGGCGCTCAAGGCCACCCCGGTCCGGGACGGCTAGCGCGCCGAACCGTTCGGTGCGCTAGACCCGCGACGCCAGCAGGAGCTGGCCCGGGCGGAGCGGCAGCTCGACCGCGACGCGGGCGCCGCCTCGGGCCGACTCGCCGACCGTGATGCGGCCACCGTGGTCGCCGACGATGCGGTGGACGATGGCGAGCCCGAGGCCGGTCCCGCCCTTGCCCTGCTTGGTGGTGAAGTAGGGCGTGAAGACGCGATCGCGGACGTCGGCGGGGACGCCCGGCCCGTTGTCCTCGACCACGAGCTCGACGCGGTCGGCGGCGTCGCCCAGGCGCGTCGACACCACGATCGCGCCGTCGGCCTTGTCGGCGATGGCGTCGCGCGCGTTCTCGACCAGGTTGAGCAGCACCTGGGTCATCTGCCCCTTGTCGACCTCGATCGCCGGTAGCCCCGGCGCCAGCCGGCGCTCGACCGGGGTCGCGCCCTCGTACAGGGCGGGGGCGCCCGCCACCACCTCGTTGAGGTCGGTCGGCATCGGCGCCGGCTTGGGCAGGCGCGCGAAGTCCGAGAACTCGCTGACGATGCGCTTGAGCCGATCGACCTCCTCGAGCACGGTCGCGGTCGACTCCTCCAGGATCTCGCCGAACGACGGGTGCTGCTTGCGCCACACCTTGCGCAGGGTGTCCATCGCCATCTGGATGGGCGTGAGCGGGTTCTTGATCTCGTGGGCGAGGCGCCGCGCGATCTCCTGCCAGGCGGCGATGCGCTCGGCGATCACCAGCCGGTCGTTGGCCGAGCGCAGGTCCTCCATCATCAGGTTGTAGGCGCGCCCGACCTCGCCGACCTCGTCCTTGCTGGTCACCGGCACCCGGTGGCCGAGGTCGCCGCGAGCCGCGGCGTGGGCGGCCTCGACCAGCAGATCGAGGCCGCGGGTGATCCGACGCGAGACCAGCACGCCGAGGAGGATCGTGAGCAGGAGCGCCGCCGCCGCCATCACCGCCGCCACCAGCGTGACCTGGTCGAGGAGCGCCGCCAGATCGCGATCCCAGACCGCGAGCTCGAGCCAGGCCACCGGCTCGCCGTCGGGCCCGGGCAGGGCGATCCGCACCGGCGGCGTCCCCAGCTCGGTCCAGCTCACCCGCGGCGCGATCAGCTCGCGCCCGTCGCCGGCGGCGAGCAGGCGGGCGTCGACCTGCCCCGGCCGGCGCACGCTCTCGACCAGCTCGTTGCCCAGCTCGCTGCCGACCAGGACGTGGACCTCCTGCCCGCCCTCGCGCGCCGTGCGCGCCGCCTCGACCACCAGGATCGGCGACATCGTGCGCGGCCCCATCACCTTCTCGAAGCGGTAGACCGCGCCGCCGCCGTCGCGGCGGGCGAGCTGGCGCGGCTCGGGCGCGGGCTCGCCGACCAGCCCCTGGTCGTGGGCCGCGATCAGGATGCGGTCCTTGCCGTCGGTGACCGTGAGGACGCCGAGGCCGAACCCGCTCAGCTCCTGCGACGCCCACTGCCGGAGGCGGAGCTGGGCCCGCGCGTCGAGCTGGCCGCCGCCGTTGACCAGATCCAGGAGGAGCGTGCCGATGAAGGGGTGGTTCTTGTTGGTCAGGGCCTGGGCGGTGGTCACGACCTGGGCCTCGCGCCGCGCCAGCTCGTGGCGCATCGCGGTCTCGGCGGCGCCGCGGGTGCGCTGGTAGTCGTTGCGGAAGCTGCGCGCCACCACCTCGCGGGTGACCAGCGCCGCCACGGCGATCGGCACCAGCGCCGCCAGCGCGAACCACAAGGTGAAGCGGCCGCGCAGCCTCATCGCGGGGGCCACACGAAGAGATCGGCGACGCCGAGCCGCGCGCTGCCGTCGAACCAGGCGCCGCGCAGGTCGGCGCGGTGGTGGACCCGCACCGCCCGGTGCAGGAGCGGGAGGACGGGCAGGCGCGCGGCGAAGGTCTCGCGCATGCGCGCGCCGGCGATGGCGCCGGTGACCAGCTTGTCGGCGGTGGCGCGGTCGCCGGCCAGGGCGAACGCCTGGGCGTAGATCAGGGCCGGCGCGGCGAGCTCGATCGTCGCCTGGCCGACGTAGAGATCGCAGGCGCCGGCGGCGACGCGCCGCGCCAGCTCGGCGGCGGAGACCGCGGTGATCGTGGCGCGCGCGCCCAGCTTGTCGAGGGCGCGCACCACCCGGGCCGCGACCTCGCGGTCGTCGGGCCGGCTGTCGGCGACCAGGATCTCGAGGGTGAGGCTGCCGATGCGCGCGCGGCCCAGCGCCGGCACCGCGGCGGCCGCGCGGGTCAGGGCGGCGCCGGCGACGTCGAGCCGTGGGTCGGCGGCGGCGGCGGCCAGCGCCGGTCCCCCGAGATCGACCGGCACCGGATCGCCGGCGGGGACGGCGCGCTCGCCGGTGCCGACCGTGACCAGGCCGCTGCGGGCGAGCGCCGCGTCGAGCGCCGCCCGGAAGTCGCGGTTGCCGAGCACGTCGGCGTGGGCCTGGCCGAACCCGACGAAGACCAGGACCGTGGCCGGGCTCTCCAGCTCGGCGGTGGGGTGCTTGGGGCTGGCGCCGGCGAAGCGCGTCGCGCCGCGCAGCGACCACGACGCGCCGCCGGTCTCGTAGAGCTGCGCCTCGTCGCTGGCGCCGGTGAACCAGCGCAGGGTCAGGCGGTCGACGTAGGGCCGGCCGGCGCTGTGGTGCTCCCACGGCGCCAGCTCCAGGCGATCGGCCCGGCGCGCGACCAGGCGGAACGGCCCCGAGCCGACCGGCGCGTCCCTCTTCGGCGCCAGGCCGCGCGGGGTGATCGCGGTCCACGGCGTGGCCAGGAGCCGGGCCAGGTCCTTGCGCGGCGTCGCCAGGGTCACGATCACGTCGTCGCCGTCGACGGCGAGGTCGGCGACCGAGGCCAGGAGCCAGCCCGCGGCCTGGCTGGTCCGGATCCGGGCCAGGGTCGCCAGCACGTCGACCGCGGTGAGGGCAGTGCCGTCGTGGAAGGTCAGCCCGGGCCGCAGCGCGATGCGCACGCGCTGGTCGGTGAGCTCGGGCAGCGCCGCCGCCAGGTGGGGGCGGACGGCGCCGTCGGGCCCCACCACGTAGAGGGTGTCGAACAGGAGCCCGGTCACCGCGATCTCGGCGTGGCTCCGCGCCATCACCGGATCGAGCGTGGCCGGCTCGCCCAGCAGCGTGCCGATGACCTCGCCGCCGTAGCCGGGGCGGCCCTCGCCGGAGGCCAGGGGCGGCGCCGCCAGCGCCGCCGCCACGGCGACCACCGCGGCGGGCACGACCGCTCTCAGTGCAGGAGCCACAGGGCCACCTTGCGGGCGCCGGCCAGCCGCACCGCCGCGAAGACGTCGCGATCGCCGTCGCCGTCGACGTCGCCCGAGCCGAGCGCGACCACCCCGCCGGAGAAGCCGCGCCGGAACACCGGCTTCTTGCTGGGCCCGGCGGCGCCCAGGGTCCACACCGCCACCGCGTCGGCGTCGCCGGGGGCCCCGGCGCCGGAGGTGACGAGCTCGAGCGTGCCGTCGCGATCGACGTCGTCGAGCTCGATCGCGACGCCCACGCCGTCGAGGCGGTGCTCGCGCCGCGGCACGCAGCCAGCGTCGCGCCCGCCGCAGCGGGTCTCGACGACGACGGTGGCGCGACCGCCGGGCTCGACCGTGACCTGGGCGCGGACCGCCCGCCCCGCCCGGTCGACGACGTCGCTGCGGCAGCGCACGGCGTGGAAGACCGGCGCCGGCTCGTCCTTGGCCGCGGGGCCCGCGGGGGCCGCGCCGCCAGCCGCGCCGCCGGCGAAGTAGTTGCGCCCGGGGACCAGCGCGGCCTCGAGGTCGCCGCACAGCGGGAAGGCGGCCAGCGGCCCGAGCTCGCGCAGCGCCTTGCCGTCGAGGATCCAGCGCCCGCCGCGGCCGTGGAGCGAGGCCCGGGCCCGGACCTCGCTGCGCCCGTCCGCGCCGGGCGCGATCACGACGGCACCGACCGGATCGCGAGGCCGGATCGCCGCCGGCTCCGCCGGCAGGGCGGCGCGCGCGACCTCGACCAGCCCGCGCGCGGTCGGCCGCAGCACGATCACGTCGCGCTCGGTCAGCGCCACCAGCTCGGCGCGCGCGTCGCCGTCGAGATCGCCGGCGGTCAGGGCCAGGAGCGCCGCCCCCAGATCGATCGAGGCGACGCGTCGGGCCCGCCACGTCACCTTCACCGGGACCGGCGGCCGGGGCGGCGGCTCGCGCGCGGCGCTGGCGGCGTCGAAGGCCTCCGCCATCGCGCGCCACAGCGCGCCCGGGCCGCCACCGCCCTCGGGGGCCGGCGTGGGCGGGAACGGCGACGGCGGGCGCGACGCGCCGGCGGGGTGACCACCGCCGACCGCGGCCACCACCGCGACCGCGGCCACCACCGCGCCCCGCCGCGCCCGCGCCGTCACCGCGGCTCGCTCGCCGGACCGGCGCCGTCCCCGCGCTCGGGCGGCAGCGCCTCGTCGCCGTACTCGTCGGTGACGAAGGTGGTGGCGTCGATCTCGCCGGGCAGCGGCGCGACCTCGGTCGGCTCGGTGCCGGCGACGAAGACCTCGGTCATGACCGACTTCTCGGGCGCGCCGTCGGCGGCGAGCAGGCCGGTCGCGAGATCGATGCGCGCGCTGCCGACGCCGGGCGGCCGCGGGAACGGCCGGTTCTTGACCCCCAGCGCCTTCATCGTGTCGATGAAGGCCGGCAGGGCGGTGACGCCGCCGGCCTCGCCGCGGCCGAGCGGGGTGTTGTCGTCGTACCCGATCCACACCCCGACCACGACGTCGGCGGTCATGCCCACGAACCAGGTGTCCTTGGAGTCGTTCGAGGTGCCGGTCTTGCCGGCCACCGTCAGCTTGAGGCTCTTGGCCTTGGTGGCGGTGCCCTGCTCGACCACCGCCCGCATCATGTCGGTGACGACGTAGGCGACCTCCGGCGACAGCACCTGGCGCTCGGGGCCCGGCGCGACGTCGGTGTCGTCGATCCGCGCCACGAAGCGCGGCGCGCGCCACACCCCGCCGGCGGCGAAGGTGGCGAAGGCGTTGGTGAGCTCGAGCGGCGTGACCTCGCCCGACCCCAGCGCCAGCGACAGCGTCCGCGGCAGGGCGCCGGTGATGCCGAGCTGCTTGGCCAGCTCGCCCGCGGTGTCGGGGCCGACGTCGTGCAGCACCTTGATGGCGACCGTGTTGATCGACCGCGCCAGGGCCTGGCGCAGCCGCACCGGGCCCTCGAAGGCGCCCTTCTTGTAGTTCTGCGGCTTCCACAGGTCGTAGACCTCGGGCGCGTCGTTGACCACGGTGGCGGGCGTGTAGCGGCCGCTGGCCACGGCGGCGGCGTAGACCACCGGCTTGAAGCTCGAGCCGGGCTGCCGGCGGGCCATGGTCGCGCGGTTGAAGCCGCCGGCGCGCGGGGCGTAGCCGCCGACCATGGCCAGGACCTCGCGGGTGTGGGGATCGATCACGACGATCGCGCCCTCGGGCCCGGGGGCGAGGATGACGATCTGGTCGCCGTGCCTGGCCTTGCGCGGCGCCTCGCCGTCGGCGGGCGGCGGCGGCAGCGCCACCCGCACCACGTCGCCGACCGCGAAGCGCTCGGCCGGGCGCTTGCGCTTGCCGTCGGCGCCCGCCGGGTTCCAGCGCTCGTCGTCGGGACCGCTCAGCACGACCGCCGCCACCCAGCCGCCGAGATCGACGACCAGCTCGCCGTCGCGATCGTGGACCGCGGTGACGATCGCCTCGTAGGCGGTCCCGGCCCTGGGCTTGCCCCCCAGCTTCTTGGCCAGCTTCGCGCGCTCGAGCGCGATGCGATCGGGCGGCACCTTGCGCACCGCCTTCCCCAGCTTGTGGCGGGCGTCGACCGCGTGGAGCGCCGAGCGCAGGGCGGCCTGGGCCGCGGCCTGGTAGGCCGGTCGCATCGTGGTGCGCACGTCGGCGCCGAGCTGGTCGAGGCCGTCGGCGCCGTGGATCGCGACCAGCTCCTGGCGCACGCCCTCCAGCCACTCCGGGGCGTCGCCCAGCCGCGGGAACGGCTCGCGCACGACCTCGATCGGCGCGTCGATCCAGCGCCGGGCCTCGTCGGCCGTGATCTTGCCGTGCTTGAGGAGCTGGTTGAGGACGTAGGTCTGGCGCTCCTTGGCCCGCGCCGGGTTCTTGCGCGGCGAGATGTTCTCCGGCGACTGCGGCAGGCCGGCGAGGAGCGCGGCCTCGCCCACGGTGACGTCCTTCACGTCCTTGCCGAAGTAGTAGCGGGCCGCCTCCTGCACGCCGTAGCGGCCGTGCCCGAAGCAGATCTGGTTCATGTAGAGCGTCAGGATGTCCTTCTTGGACAGCCGCTTCTCGAGCCGGCGGGCCAGGATGATCTCCTGGATCTTGCGCTTGAACGTGCGCTCGGGCGAGAGCACGAAGGTCTTGACCACCTGCTGGGTGATGGTCGACGCGCCCTGCTTGGTCTTGCCCGAGCGCAGGTTGGTGAAGAAGGCGCGGGCCATGCCGCGGTAGTCGATCCCGCCGTGGGTCCAGAAGCTGGCGTCCTCGGCGACGACGAAGGCGTCGACCTGGAGCTGCGGCACCTCATCGTAGCCGACGAAGCGCCGGCGCTCGCTGAAGATCTCGGCGATGCGCTCGCCGTCGCGATCGAGCACCGCCGTGACCTGCCGCGGGTGGTAGTCGCCGAGGCTGGCGAGGTCGGGCAGGTTCTTGTCGCGGCCGTAGTACCAGAAGACCGTCGCGATCGTCGCCGAGATCAGGGCGGCGACCACCAGCATGGTGACCCCGGCCCAGATCGCGAGCTTGATGGCCAGGCGCTTGCGCCGCTCGCGGGTGGACATGGTGGCGGGGTCGGGCCGTCCGGGGCGAGCGCCCCGGGCCTTGCGGGCGGGACGCGGAGACATGGTGCGAGCAGGTTGCAAGGTCGGGACCCACCGCGGCCGTCACGCGGCCGCGCGTTCGTGGAGGTTAGGGCGACTGCGGCTCGGTTGCCACACCGCCGCGTGTCTGTCGTGACACGGCTCGCTCGACCACGCCGACGGCGCCCCGGACCTTGAGCGCGTACCAGCGGGCGCGCAGCCGGGCGAGCCGCGCCGGGTCGAGGTCGCCGGTCCGGCCCAGGTGAGCGCGCCGGCGCATGGCCAGGTGGCTGGTGACCAGCGCCGCCGACACCGACAGGTTGAAGCTCTCGGTGAAGCCGGACATGGGCAGGGCGACCGCGCCGTCGCAGGCGGCGATGGTCGCCGCCGGCAGCCCGGCGTGCTCGTTGCCGAAGATCACGGCCACCGGCGCGCGGACGTCGACCTCGGCGAGCGGCGTGGCGGCGTGGGGCGTGGTCGCCAGCACCCGGAAGCCGCGCGCGCGCAGGGCGTCGGCGCAGGCGGCGGCGGCGCGCCAGCGCACCAGGTCGATCCAGCGGTGGCAGCCGCGGGTGATACCGCGCGCCGCCTGGAAGCGCAGGCCGGTCTCGATCACCTGCAGCTCCTGCAGCCCGAGCGCCTCGGCCGAGCGGATCACGGCGGCGCCGTTGTGCGGATCGTAGACGTCCTCGACCACGGGCACGACGCTGCCCAGCCGCGCCGCCAGCACCTCCTCGACCCGCGCCATGCGCTCGGCCGTGAGCAGCGGCGCCAGCGCCGCGCACACCGCGTCCGGGCCGTGGTGGTCGATCAGGCGATCGATCGCGTCGTGGCGACCGCCGCCGGCGGCGGCGAGGGCGTCGCCGTCGGGGTCGCCGTCGGGCAGCGGCTCGTGCTGGGGATCGCGGTACTTGCGCACGGGGTCCCCCGTCAAGTGCCACATTTCGGCGCCGGCCGCGACCCGTGTGACCGATGGCCACAGCCGACCCCGTTGCGACCCCCGCCCGGCCGGAGTAGATCCGGGCCATGCGCCGTCCGGCCCTCGCCCTCGCCGCCACCGCCGCGCTGGCCCTCGCGATCGGCGCCGGTCCGTCGCCGGTGGCCGCCCAGCCCTCGCCCTACGGCATCGGCGACGAGCGGGCCGCGCCGGCGGCGGCACCACCGGCGGCACCGGCGCAACCGGCGGCACCGGGGGCGATGCCGTGGAGCCAGCCGCCGGCCGAGCACTCGTCCGCCCGCGCCCCCGAGCAGCTCTCGGGGCGCCCGTCGGGGTTCTGGACCTCCACCCGGCCGGCGCGCGGCGGCGCCTACCGCTGGCGCATCATGGCCGCCGGCGGCGCGGTCCTGGCGGTGACGGTGGTCTTCGTCGCCCGCCTCCTGCTCCGCACCCGCCGCGAGCCGCGCGCCACCGGCGCCGCGCCCGCGGCCTGACCGTCGTCGATCAGCGCCGGCGCCCGCCGGCGGCGGTGCCCGGGCCGCGGCTGCCCTTGCCCGGCGTCTTCTTGCGGGCCGCCGCCTTCTCGCTCGACGACGAGCGGCTGCCCTCGGCGCGCGGCGGGCGCTGGCCGCGCAGCTCGGCGACCAGGCGGCGGCCGCGCAGGGTGAGCGCGTGGGGGCGCAGGCGCTCGTTGCCGTCGGGCGCCGAGAACGCCGCCACCAGGCCGGCGTCGCGTAGCGCGGCCAGGGCGCGGCTCGCGCTCGACTTGTGCTTGCCCATGGCCGCCGCGATCTCGGTGGCGGTCTCGGCGCCGTCGGCGAGCGCGGCCAGGGCGCCGCGGTACGGCTCGGCGCGCACGAAGAAGAGGACCTCGCGCTCGCGCTCCTCCTCGCCCAGCTCGGCCTGGAACGAGCGCACCAGATCCTCGAGCGCCGCCGCGTAGCCGGCCTGGAAGCGCGGCTCGGCCGGATCGCGCAGCGCCGGGTCGGCGGCGCGCGCGGCGGTGGCCGTCCGCAAGGCCGTCAGCACCGCCTCGAGGTGATCGAGGCGCCGCCGGGTGAGCTCGATGCCGGTGGCGCTGGCCAGCGAGCGCAGCCGGTGCGCGTCGCCGGGGGCGTCCGCGTACCAGGTGAGTAGCTCGTCCAGCTCCATGGCGACTCCGGGGCGGCCTCCGGCGGGCCTGTCTCCAGGCTAGCGGCGGTGCAACGGTTGCGCAATGGTTGTTCGCACCGGGCCGGCCGGCAAACCGCGGCTCGGCCCGCGGCGCGCCCGGGGTCACGGCGCCGCCGGCCGCAGCCGCAGCACCACGCATGCCGGCGGCGCCACGTCGGCGCGCCGCACCACCTCCGACAGGGCCCACGGCACCGGCCGGGTCACGATCACCACCGCCGGGCTGTCGGGGCCGAGCGGCAGCGGCACGCCGTCGACCGACGGCGGCGGGTCGGCCTGGTTGACGACCACGCAGGTGGCCTGGGTGGCGCCGGTGAGGCCGACGGCGTCGGCCTCGAACACCGCGGTGCGCTCGGTGAGCGCCGGCACCACGATGAGCGCCGGCCGCGCCGCCACCAGCGCCTGGTGGGCGCCCGGCGACAGGAAGTCCTTGCACACCAGCACCGCCAGCGACCACGCGTAGCGGCCGGCGCCGTCGATCGCGCCGCGCACGACGACGTGGGCCGGCGCGCTGGCGATGCCCTCGACCAGGTCGCCGAGCACGAACGGGTTGAACTTGGCGCTGGTCCAGCGCTGGCCGCCGGCGAGCACCGTGGCGACGTTGCGGGGCGCGCCGTCGACGACGGCGTGGCGGCTGCCGGCGACCACGACCACGTCCTTGCCGGCGACCACCTCGGCGATGGCGTCGAGCCCGGCGGCGGTGACGCCGAGCTCGGGGAAGACGATCAGGCTGGCGCCGGCGGCCAGCGCCCGCCGCGTCAGCTCGCGCGCCGCCGCCACCGCCGCCGCCTCGTCGCGCGGGCGCACGCCGAAGAACTGGCCCCGCGTCGGGTCGGGATCGAAGGCGAGCTCGCGCGCGGGGTGGGCGTGGGGCAGGCAGGCGGCGATGACCGCGTCCTGACCGGGCGCGGCCAGCGGCGCGTCGAGGTCGACCACCAGCTCGACCCCGTCGGCGTGCGGCGCCAGGGCCAGCCGGGTCGTGCGATCGATGGGCAGGTCGCGGACGTCGGGGTGGGTGGTGAGGTGGCGGCCGAAGACGTCGCGCAGGGGCAGCTCCGCCACCGGGAACGGCTCGCCGGGGGCCAGCCGCCAGCGGCCGCGCCGCCGGTAGCAGTCGACGAAGCGGTGGCCGACCGCCTCGTCGAGCGCGTCGGCGCACACCCGCGCCACCAGCACCGCCGCGATGTCGGGGCGCTCGGGCAGGCCGTCGTGCAGCCGCTGCCACAGCACCTCGAGCGAGGTCCGCGCGGCGACGACCTCGAGGGTCGCCACCGGCGCGCGCAGGACCGTGCGGAAGGCGTCGGCGAGCGTGGCCCGCCAGCCGGCCAGGCTGCGATCGAGGCCGGCGGAGCGGGCCTCGCGCAGGGCCGCCGCCGAGCGCCGGCACGCGCGCAAGAAGCAGGCGCACAGCTCGTCGAGGTCGAGCGGACCGGGCGGCCCGAGCCCGCCCAGCCAGGTCAGGAGCGTCGGCCGCGCCATGGCCCCCACCTGGTCACGGCGGCGGCGCGGCGGCGCCGGCGGCGCCGCACGTCACCGGCCGCGATCCGGGATAGTCGAGGCGGGGTCGCGCCGGATCGTGGAGCTGGCTCGCCACCACCTTGCCGCCCCGGCGGGTCAGGGCCTCGGCCATCGCCTCGCGGATGAGCACGTCGGTCAGCTCGACCGAGCCCTCGGGCAGCCCCAGCCGGCCGATCACGCCGCGCTCGCCCGAGGCCAGGAAGTCCGAGGTGAGCAGCGTGAGCGTGCGCTCGTCGTCGACGACCTTGCCCTGGCGGTCCTTGATGACGACGTCGAGCGTGGCGCCCTTGCACCGGGCCGTGACCGTGATGCCACCCCACGAGTAGATGGCGCCGCCGCCGTAGAGGTTGTTGCTGACCATCTTGCGCAGGTGCTTGCCGTTGAGGGTGACCACGGCGAAGCGGTTGTCGAAGGGGATGGCCCGGTAGAGCGCGCCGTAGGCGAGCGGGCCGGACGGCAGGTCGGCGCGCAGGCCACCGCCGTTGGTCATGGCGACGTCGGCGCCGGCGAGGGCGGCCAGCATGAGATCGACGAACAGGTTGCCCAGCGCCGACTCCTTGTCGTAGCTGGCGGTGACCTCGCCGACCAGCTCGACCCCCAGCGGCTTGGCCTCGAGCGTCCGCGCCTGGACCTCGGCCGGCGCGATCAGCGACGCGATCCGGGCCGAGATCGCGACCGGCTTGCCCTCGTACTCGCCGGGGGCGCACGCCGCCGCCGCCACCGGCGCGCCGTCGGCGCCGAGCGGGCACAGATCGCGAGGCGGCGAGATGGTCTTGCCGGTGACCACGCCCGCTTCGTTGATGCGCAGGTCGACGCGGCCGAAGGCGCGGCCGTTGGCGTACGACTCGATGACGGCGACGCCGTTGACCAGGTGAGCCATCGCGGCGTGGGTGTGGCCGGCGACGATCACGTCGACCGCGCCCGCCGGCAGCGCCCGCACCATCTCGAACAGCTCCTCGCCCTGATCGCAGGTCGAGAGGTCGTTGGGGTCGTGCAGCTCCTTGCACTTGCTGCCGACGTGGGCGGCCACCACCACGACCTGGGCGCCGCGGGCGCGGAGCTGGGCGGCCTCGGCGTTGACCGCGGCCGCCGGCTTGACCATCTCGAGGCCGAGGAAGTTGGCGGGCATGGTCGAGAACGGCGTGGCCTCGGTGGTGACGCCGATGAGCCCGACGATGATCGGCCCCTTCTCGATCATGACCGCGCCCAGGATGTTGTCCCAGGCCGGCCGCTTGCCGGTGTCGGACTCGAGCACGTTGGCCATGAGCAGCGGGAAGCTCGCCTCCTTGGCGCGCGCCCGCAGCGCCCCCCGCGGATCGTCGCCGGGCGCGGTCGCGACCACCGCCGGGCCGGGCGGGCCGAAGTCGAACTCGTGGTTGCCGACGGCGGCGGCGTCGTAGCCGATCGTGTTGTAGGCGGCGATCACCGGCGCGCCCTCGGTCAGGTTCGAGGCCAGCGTGCCCTGGAACATGTCGCCGGCGTCGAGGAGCAGCACCTCGCCGCCGTCGGCGGCGCGGGCGGCGCGCACGTTGTCGACGTAGCCGGCCAGGATGGGCAGGCGCTCCACCGAGCCGTGGAGGTCGTTGGTGCCGAGGACGGTGAGGGTGATGGTGCCGCGCCGCGCCTGGACCGGGCCGCGCGGCGCCGGCTCCTGCTTCGACGGGCAGGCGGCCAGCACCAGGGCGGCGGCCGCCATCGCCAGGACGGTGCGGGACAGGGAGGACATGGGGTGGGGACTGTAGCGCGCCACGGTGATCACGGCGTGACGGTCGCGCCGCCATCGCCGGGCCCCCCCGCGCCGCCCCCCGCTCCGGCCCCCGCTCCGGCCCCCGCTCCGGCCCCCGCTCCCGCCTCCGCCCCCGGCGCGCCCTCGTCATCGTCGGCCTCGCCCTCGCCGTCGGCCCGCGCCTCGGCGGTGTCGAGCGCCCGCGACAGCTCGTCGAGCCCGGCCACGTCGACGTCCTCGGTGCGGGCGCGCGCGATCCGGGCGTCGAGCGCCAGCTCCACCGCCAGGCCACCGTCGGCGGCGACGTCGACCCAGGCCGCGCCCCCGCCGCCGAGCGCGCAGGTGACGCGGGTGGAGGTCCCGGGCGCCGCCGCCACCAGCGGTGGGCCGCAATCGACGGCGACGTCGAGGCCCAGCTCGGCCAGCTCGGCGCCGAGCCAGCGCGCCACCGCCGCCGTCACCACCACCTCCTCGCTCTCCCACCGCACCTCGCGCCCGCCGCCCGCCGCGGCCGCCACCGTCACCGCCAGGGTGGCGCCGCCGACCACCGTCACCGCGCAGCGCGTGGGCTCGCAGCGGACTCGCTCCACCGCCAGCCCGAGCTGGTCACGGACGCCCCGCGCCACCGCCGCCGCCACCGGATCCTGCCGCTCGCCACCGCAGCCGCCGCCGGCGAGGACGGCGGCCACGAGCGGCGTCACGACCCGGCGCATCGGGTCGAGTATGCCGTCACTGGCGGGCGCCGGTGAAGGTCGCCGGCGCCGGGCGCAGGCCGTGGCCGGTGTCGAGGCGCGCCGTCCACACGCCGCCCTCGATCGACGAGCACACGCCGTCCGAGAAGGCGCCGTCGTACATCGTGGCCGCGCCGGCGTCGAGGGCGAGCGGCTGCACCGTGGCGGCCTCGACGCGGCTCCGCACCTGGGCCACCGCCTCGTCGAGGCCGGCCTCGCAGATCGCGCGCAGCTCGGCCTCGTGCCCGACGCACACGCCGAGGACGCAGCGGCTGGCGACCGAGGCCGCCATGGCCGGGCAGTTGACCTGGCGGCCGAGCAGCCCGCGCAGATCGGCGCCGTAGCGGGCGCGCACCTGATCCTCGATCGCGCGCCACGCCAGCTTGCCGTACGGGACGCCGAAGCCGTGGCCGCTCACCGTCAGCGCGCCGGCGTCGCCCACCGTCGCGGTGACCGGCACCTCGAGCTCCACGCCGACGCCGGCGAGCGGCGCGACGTCGTACGACAGCGCGCGCCCCTGCACCTCGAGCGTGACGGTGTCGAGGCGGTGGGTCGCGGCGCCGCCGGCGAGGGTGAGGGTCGAGGCCAGCTCGACGTGGGCGACGTCGGCATGGGCCGCGGTCAGGACGGTGTCGATGACCTGCGCGATCGTGCCGTCGCCGGTGGTCACGCCCTGGATGTAGCCGTCGATCCAGCCGTAGAGGCGCGACTCGAGCGCCGACGGCAGCGCCGCCAGCAGGGTGTCGACGTAGGGCACGCCCGCGTCCTCGGCCAGCGCGAACAGGGTCTGGGCCGGGCGATCGCGCAGGCCCTCGAGGAGCTGCACCGCCTGGTAGGCCGTGCCGGGCAGGAGCGCCTGGGCCTCGACGTCGAGGGTCGACGCGAGCTGGTAGGTGCCATCGGTGGCGAGGGGCGCGGGCGGCGGCGTCTCGCTGGGCGGCGCCAGCTCCGAGACCACGACGTCGCGGTGGGCGACGGTCTGGCGGTCGGCGAGGTCGGCCAGGTCGGGGTCGCCGGCCTCGACGCACGCGCCGGTCGCGAGCGCCGCGGTGGTGACGAGCGTGGTGGTGCGCAGGAACGAGCGAATCGAGTTCGTCATGGTGCCCCTCATGCCCGACCGAAGTGCACTGGTTGGGCCAATCCGCCCCGGTTCCCAACAGGTCGAGATCAATGGTGTCCTACCCGGCAGCACAGTCACCGCGAGCCGCTGTGGCGGTGGACCCCCGTCATGACCGTGTCGAAGCGGGGCCCTTCTGTCACTGACTATATCGATCGGCATATTTTCCTCTTGCGGAGTATGACGAACGACATATTATCTCGTCGTGCCCACCACCACCCCGCTCGCCGCGTCCCTCACCCTCCCCTCCGGAGCCACCCTCCCCAACCGCCTCGCCAAGTCGGCGATGAGCGAGGTCCTCGCCGACCCCGACACCGGCGCCCCCACCGACGCGCTGGTCCGCGTGTACGAGCGGTGGGGGCGCGGTGGGGCCGGGCTCCTCGTCACCGGCCACGTGATCGTGGACGCCGACGGCCGAGGCGAGCCGGGCAACGTGGTCGTCACCGACGACCGGCACCTGGCGGCGCTCGCGCGCTGGGCCGGCGCCGCCCAGGCCGGCGGCGCGCGGCTGTGGGCGCAGCTCAACCACGCCGGCCGGCAGAGCCCGCGCCGCCTGACCCGCGCGCCGGTGTCGCCGTCCGACGTGGCCATGCGCGGCTTCGCCGGCGCGTTCGCCCGGCCGCGCGCGCTGACCGGCGAGGAGATCGAGGCCATCATCGGGCGCTTCGCCACCGCCGCGCGCGTGATCCAGGCCGCCGGCTTCCACGGCGTGCAGGTGCACGGCGCCCACGGCTACCTGGTCAGCCAGTTCCTGTCGCCGCGCACCAACCGCCGCGACGACGCGTGGGGCGGCGACGGCGCGCGCCGCAGCCGCTTCCTGCTCGAGGTCGTGCGCGCGATCCGGGCCGCGGGCGGCCCGGCCTTCCCGGTGGGGGTCAAGCTCAACTCCGCCGACTTCCAGCGCGGCGGCTTCACGATCGAGGAGTCGATGGAGGTGGCGCGCGCCCTCGAGGCCGCCGGCGTCGACCTGCTCGAGATCTCCGGCGGCAACTACGAGAGCCCCGCCCTCGTCGGCTCCGGCGAGCTGCCGGCGGCGCAGCGCGACAGCTCGCGCGAGCGCGAGGCCTACTTCCTCGACTACGCCCGCCGCATCCGCGCGGTCACGACCCTGCCCCTCATGCTCACCGGCGGCATGCGCTCGCGCGCGACCATGGAGGAGGTGCTGGCCGAGGGCGCGGTCGACGTGGTCGGCCTGGCCCGGCCGCTCACCCACGCCCCCGAGCTGCCGCGGGCGCTGCTCGACGGCACCGCGGCGGCCGCGCCGGTCGTGCGCGTGCGCAGCGCGATCCGCCGCCTCGACGACGCGCTGCAGGTCTTCTGGTTCCAGGAGCAGATCCACCGCATGGGGCGCGGCCTCGATCCCGATCCGGCGCTGTCGCGCTACGGCGCCCTGTGGCGCGGCGTGCGGGCCACGCTGTTCCCGGCCGGCCGCCGCCGCGCGCTGCCGCCGGCGCCGACCGCCGCCGGGGCCACGCCGTGAACGAGGCCACCCGCAAGGGCGAGCGCACGCGGGCGCGGCTGACCGCCGCCGCCGCGACGCTGTTCCAGCGCCAGGGCTATCACGCCACCGGCCTGGCCGAGATCGTCGAGGCGAGCGGCGCGCCGCGGGGCTCGCTCTACTTCCACTTCCCGGGCGGCAAGGAGGAGCTGGCGGTGTCCGCGCTGCGCGAGTCGGGCGCGCGCTGGCGGGCGCGGATCGAGGCCGCGGTCGACGCCGCGCCCGACCTCGGCGCCGCCGTGGTCGCGGTGTGCCGGCTGTTCGCCGACGAGCTGGCGGCCTCGGACTGGCAGCACGGCTGCCCGCTGGCGACGGTCGCGCTCGAGGCCTCGGCGTCGAGCGAGCCGGTGCGCCGCACCTGCGCCGAGCACTTCACCGGCTGGGAGGCGTCGATCGCCGCCCGCCTGGTGGCCAGCGGCGTCGCCGAGCCGGCGGCGCAGCAGACGGCGACGCTGGTGCTGGCCGCGATCGAGGGCGCGCTGCTGCTCGCCCGGGTCGAGCGCTCGGCGCGCCCGCTCGAGATCGTGGGCGCCGGGCTGCGCGCCCTGGCCGGGCTGGCGGTCGCCGGCGGCGCGCCGCCGGCGCCGGCGCCCTGACCACGGCCCGGATCGTCGCGCGGCCGGCCACGGCGACGCCGCGGCGCGGAGATCGACGTGCAACCGCTTCGGCCCCACGGCGCGTGGCCCCGCTGCGAGGGCGCGCCAGGCCCTGCCCGTGTCCGCCATCACGGATGGACGTCCTTCATCATTGACAAGACGGAGGCGGACAGGTATCCGTCATAACGGATGTTCGCTCCGATGGTCGCTCCGGCCCGCCACGCCCCGCCCGAGGTCGCCCCCCGGCGGCTGACCCACCTCCGCCAGCTCGAGGCCGAGAGCATCCACATCCTGCGCGAGGTGGCGGCCGAGTTCGAGCGGCCGGTGATGCTGTACTCGATCGGCAAGGACAGCTCGGTGATGGTGCGGCTGGCCCAGAAGGCGTTCGCGCCCGGGCCCCTGCCCTTCCCGCTGCTCCACATCGACACGACGTGGAAGTTCCGCGCCATGATCGAGTTCCGCGATCGCTTCTGCGCCGAGCAGGGGCTCGACCTGCGGGTCCACGTCAACCGGCGGGCGGTCGCCGACGGCATCAACCCGTTCGACCACGGCAGCAACAAGTACACGCAGATCATGAAGACCCACGCCCTGCTCGACGCCCTGCGCGAGGGCGGCTACGACGCGGCGTTCGGCGGCGCCCGCCGCGACGAGGAGCGGTCGCGGGCCAAGGAGCGGATCTACTCGTTCCGCGACCGCCACGGCCAGTGGGACCCCAAGAACCAGCGCCCCGAGCTGTGGAACCTCTACAACGGCAAGGTCAAGCGGGGCGAGACCATCCGCGCCTTCCCGCTGTCGAACTGGACCGAGCTCGACGTCTGGCAGTACATCTGGCTCGAGGACATCCCGATCGTGCCGCTGTACTTCGCGGCGCCGCGGCCGGTGGTCGAGCGCGACGGCACGCTGATCATGGTCGACGACGAGCGCCTGCGGCTCGAGCCCGGCGAGACCCCGCAGGCGCGGGTCGTCCGCTTCCGCACCCTCGGCTGTTACCCGCTGTCGGGCGCGATCGAGAGCGCCGCCACCACGCTGCCCGCGATCATCCAGGAGATGCTGCTCGCGCGGCACAGCGAGCGCCAGGGCCGCCTCATCGATCACGACGAGGACGGCTCGATGGAGCTGAAGAAGCGCGAAGGCTACTTCTGAGGACGAGCCCGCCATGTACCTCGCCGAACAGGAGCAGATCGCGCGCGACGTCGTCGGCTACCTCCGCCAGCACGAGCACAAGGAGCTCCTGCGCCTGGTGGTGATCGGCTCGGTCGACGACGGCAAGTCCACCCTCATCGGCCGCCTCCTCCACGACAGCGGCCGGGTCTACGACGACCACCTGTCGGCGGTGCAGCGGGCCAGCGCCCGCGGCGCGACCCGCGGCCACGGCTCGACCGCCGCCCTCGACCTGTCGCTCCTCACCGACGGCCTCAAGGCCGAGCGCGAGCAGGGCATCACGATCGACGTCGCCTACCGCTACTTCGCCACCGAGCGTCGCAAGTTCATCATCGCCGACACCCCCGGCCACGTGCAGTACACGCGCAACATGGCCACCGGGGCGTCGACCGCCGACGTCGCGGTCATCCTCGTCGACGCCCGCCTCGGGGTCCTGGCCCAGACCCGGCGCCACGCCTTCATCGCCGCCCTGCTCGGCATCCCCCACCTGGTGGTGTGCGTCAACAAGATGGACCTGGTGGGCTGGAGCCAGGCCCGCTTCGACGAGCTCGCGGGCGCGATCGGCGACCACGCCCACCGCCTCGGCATCGCCGGCGTCCGCTGCCTGCCGGTGTCGGCGCTCGACGGCGATCAGGTCGTGCGCCGGGGCGAGGCCGCGCCCTGGTACGACGGGCCGACCCTGCTCGAGCACCTCGAGACCGTGGCCCTGGCGTCGGATCGCGACCTCGGCGCCCTCCGCCTCCCCGTCCAGTACGTGATCCGGCCCAGCCTCGACTACCGCGGCTTCGCCGGCCAGCTCGCCGCCGGCGTCCTCCGCACCGGCGACGCGGTGGTCGCCCTGCCGTCGGGCAAGCGCAGCACCGTGGCCTCGATCGACACCGGCAGCGGCCCGCGCGACGAGGCCTTCGCGCCCATGAGCGTGACCGTGCGCCTCGCCGACGAGATCGACGTGTCGCGCGGCGACATGCTGGTCCACGACCACGCCCGGCCCACGGTCACCGATCGCCTCGACGCCCACGTGGTGTGGATGGCCGAGCGCGCCCTCGACCCGACCCGGACCTACCTCCTCAAGCACACCTCGCGCACCACCCGGGTCGACGTCGAGCGGATCGATGGCACGGTCGATCCCGAGACCCTGGCGGTGCGGCCGGCGGCGCGGCTCGAGCTCAACGACATCGGCCGCCTGACCCTGCGCGCCCACCAGCCGCTGTTCGTCGACGCCTACGCCGACAGCCGCGCCACCGGCGCCTTCATCCTGATCGACGCGCTGAGCAACGACACCGTCGCCGCCGGCATGATCGACCCGCCGCGGGAGGGCGCGGCGCCGCTCGACGGCGTCGACCGCGTCACCGCCGCCGACCGCCGGGCCCGCCTCGGTCAGGGCGGCGCCGTGCTCGAGCTGGGCGGCCGCGACGCCCTGGCCCTGGCCTACCGCCTCGAGCGCGCGCTGTTCGAGCGCGGCCGGGTCGCCGCCGTGGTCGCCGCCGAGCACGCCACCGCGTTCGCCGGCGTCGCCCTCATCGCGATCGTCCCGCGCTCCGATCTCCCCGACGGCGTCACCCTCGACGGCGCGCCGGTCGAGGGCGACCCGCTGGCCGCGGTGCTGGCGGCCGCCGGCCGCATCGACGCCGCGCGCGCCGAGCACCGCTGACCGCCGTCGGGTCTCGGTCTCGGATTCGGGTTCGGGCTCGGATTCGGGTTCGGGTTCGGGTTCGGGTTCGGGTTCGGGTTCGGGTTCGGGTTCGGTTTCGGTTTCGGTTTCGGTTTCGGCTTCGGCTTCGGTTTCGGGTTCGGCTTCGGTTTCGGTTTCGGTCTCGGTCTCGGATTCGGGCTCGGGTTCGGGTTCGGGTTCGGGTTCGGGTTCGGGTTCGGGTTCGGGTTCGGGTTCGGGTTCGGGTTCGGGTTCGGGTTCGGGTTCGGGTTCGGGTTCGGGTTCGGGTTCGGG
>CAADGB010000306.1 GCA_900696455.1 uncultured delta proteobacterium | reverse complement strand
GCCGCCGCGCTGGACCCGCCGCCGCCCGCGCGCGGCCCGGGCTCGGCGCGCCAGCGCGCCACCGCCTGCTCGACCGTGCGCTCGATGCGCTCGGCGGCGACGCGATCGAGCTGCCCGGCGGCGTCGCGCGTCGCCCGCGCGGCGGCCTCGGCCACCGCCTCGTCGATGCGCGCCACCTCGGCGTCGACGGTGCGACGGACGTCGGCGCCGAAGCGCGCCCACTCGTCGACGAGCTGATCGGCGTGCTGGAGGAAGCGCGCGAGCTGATCGTTCAGGTCCTCCAGCCGCTCGCCGGGGCCCGGCGCCGGCGGGCCCGCGCCCGCGCCGGTGGCCGGCGGACGTGGCGGCGGCGCGGTCGGCCGCCCCGGCTTCTTGATCTCAGGCATGGAGCACCTCCGGCCCATCGGTCGCGCTACCCCCGTCGCGCAGCGCGCGCGGCACCTCCAGCTCGGGCAGGCTGGCGGCGACCACGGTCGCCAGCCGCGCCGCCGCGGCGCGCGGGAGGATCGTCTCGCGGCGCAGCCGGCGCAGGTAGCGCCACGGCAGCGCCGCCTGATCGGGCGTGTCGAGATGGAACAGGTGATCGGCGAGCACGCGCCGGGCGAGGAGCGCCCCCAGCCGCTGCTCGAGGCCGTCGCCGGCGAGCAGGCCGCGCCCCCAGTGGTGGACGACCCGCGACCACAGGCGGCCGGCGTCGGCGGCGACCGTGAGCGGCGCCGGCGCGCGGGCGTCGCAGGCCGCCAGCTCGTCGGCGCGCACGGTGCCGGTGCGCGCGAGCAAGGCGGCGAGCTCGGGCGCGGTGTTCCACGACCGCGACAGCTCGGCCAGCTCGTCGAAGGTGGCCTCCAGCGAGCGCTGGCCGCGCGCCGCCAGCCCGGTCGCCGCGCGCCACGCCCGCCGCCCGAGCTCCGGATCGCGCGCGGCGATGGCCGGCGGCAGCGCCCAGGCCAGGCCGAGGTAGTGGAAGAGCGGCCCGGGGGACCCGCCCGCCGCGCCGCCGGGCGCGATCAGGGCGCCGGCGCGCGCGCGCCCCGCCACGCCGTCGGGCAGCCAGGTCTCGAGCGTGGCGAGGAGGCGCGGCAGCTCGGGCGCCGCGGGATCGGGGACGACCGCGGCGCCGCCGCGCCACAGCCCGTGCGCGAGCGCGCGCGCGACCTCGGGCGACACCGGCGCCGGCGCCGGCGACCACGGCGGCGGCGGCTCGACCTCGACGGTGCGCGTCGTCGGCTGATCGCGCCACGGCGCCGCCGGCAGCGGCTCGAGCGCCGCCAGGAGCGCGGCCGCCGGCCCCTCGCCCTCGGCGACGGTGACCGCGAGCCCGACGTAGCTGCGGCGATCCGCGGGCGCGACCTCGGCGAAGCTCGCGGCCCAGGTGACCCGCCCCGGCTCGATCCGCCACAGCGCGTCGCCGCCGGAGCCGGCGCGGGCGGCCAGCGCGGCGCGGCGCTCGCCGTCGCCGGCCTCGGGGTACCAGTGGAAGTCACCGCGCGCCGAGCGCGGGCTGGCGTGCTTCTGCAGCCACTCGTGGCGGAGCACGACCCGCATCACGAGCCCCCGCTCGAGAACCCGCCCGAGCTGGCCGAGCTGGGCACGGTCTCGCCGGCCGCCCGCGGCGGCACCACGACGTCGTCGCGCGCCGGCCGCTCGTCGTCGGGGAACGCGGCGGCGATCGGGGCGGGCGCCGCCGCCGCCCGCCGCGGCGCGCGGTAGGCGAGCTCGGCCAGCCAGGCCAGGAACGCGGCCCGCACCTCGCCCTCGAAGGCGGCGACGTCGTCGGTGTAGGTGTACTCGAGCACCGGCGCGCCGTCGTCGCCGGGCCGGGTCGAGAAGGCGCAGTCGTCGCCGGCCTCGTAGCGCAGGTAGGTGACGGCGATGCCGTTCTCGACCCCGTCCTCGGCGTCGCGGCAGTGGCGCTGGACCGCGCCCCGCGTGACCACCACCGGCTCGTCGTGGCGCACCGGCGGCGCCGCGGCGTCGGCGCGGCCGTGGGCGTTGCGCCGCACCAGCGAGCGCACCGCGATCCGCTCGTCCTCGTCGCTGCCGTCGGCGCACAGCTCCTCGACCAGGCGGGCGCGGGTGACGACGATCAGCGCCCGTCGATCGACGCGATCGAGCGAGGCGTACATGGGCAGCACCTTCTTCAGCCGCACGTACGAGCCGCCGTCCTGGTGGCGCTCCAGGGACAGCGGGTTGCACACCAGCACCGGCGCGAAGCCGTAGGGGCGCGCCTCCTGCCGGCGGCGCTCGACCACGGTGCGCAGGAGCTCGTGGTAGTCGCCGCCCTTGAGCGCGTCCTCGCCGGCGACGTCCCAGAACACGACCTCGATCTCACCGCCGGCGCGGAAGCGACGCACCGACAGGGCGACGCCGGCGACGATCAGCGCCAGCGCCAGGCCGAGGCCGGTGCCCAGGGCCAGGGCCGGCGGCTTGTCCAGCGCCCACAGCAGGCCGCCGACCGCCGCCGCGTTGCCGAGCGCGAGCGCGGTGTGCGTCCACAGGCGGGCGGTGCGGGCGAGCAGGCCCAGCCGCCCCCAGACGTCGAGCTGCGACAGGATCGTGCCCGGCTCCACCCGGTAGACGTAGTGCGGCCGGGCGCCGGGGGCGGTGGCGTCGAGGCTGGGGGCGCGGGCGTCGAGCGCGATGCGGTGGATGCGCTGGCTGTTCTCGCGCTCGGCGTCGATCAGGCCGGGCGCGGCGTAGGCGTCGAGGGTGCGGATGGCGTTGAGGATGAACTGGGTCTTGCCGTCGCCCCGGCACCCGATCACCGCCAGATCGACCACCGCCGCCACCGCGTCGCCCGGATCGGTCAGCGAGGCCGCGCCGCTGGCCACGCCGCCGGGATCCGTCGGGAACAGCTTGCGCCGCACGACGAGATCATAAGCCATGGCGCGGCTCGCGCCATTCCCGGGGCGCCGCGACGGCGGGCTCACCCCGCCCGGCGGCCCCGGCGCGGCGCCAGGCCGAGGGCGAGGAGCAGGACCGGCAGGAGCGCGGCCGCCGGCTCCCGCCGCGCGTCGCAGCAGCCGCCGGGATCGCGCGGCGGCATCGCGGCGTCGGGCCGCGGCTCCTCGGGCACGCCGAACTGCTCGCGGATCGACGGCCAGAGCTGGGCCTCGCACACGTCGCGCTGCACGGTGCCGGCCGGGC
Organism: uncultured delta proteobacterium; assembly: GCA_900696455.1. Lineage (GTDB taxonomy): Bacteria > Myxococcota_A > Polyangia > Haliangiales > Haliangiaceae > UBA2376. The sequence continues at coordinate 7,066 of CAADGB010000306.1, read as the reverse complement.
ATGCCAGCGGCCCCTTCATCTCGACGTAGCGGAAGACCTTGGTCCACTCGACGCCGTCGGCGCTGCGGCCGAGGGCGAAGAAGTCGGGATCCCAGTTGGCGCCGCAGGCCATGAGGGTGTCGCCACGATCGCCGAGGCAGCCGGCCTGCGGCCGATCGCCGAGCGGCGCGAAGCTGGCGCCGCGATCGGTCGAGCGGTGCAGCCCGCCCATCAGGGTGGCGACCAGGACCGTGCCGTCGGCCCGCATGACCACGCCCCGGATCGTGTCGGTGGTGGTGAGGACCTCGGTGAAGGACTCGCCGCCGTCGGTCGAGCGGTAGAGCTTGTCGCCGGCCGGCGGCACCACGCGCACCGAGCGCACCAGCACCAGCAGCGGATCGTCGGGCGCGACCGCCTCGACCAGGAGCAGCGGGCTGGTGCCGAGCTCGAAGTCGGCGATGGGCAGCATCGTCCAGTTGCCGCCGGCGTCGTCGGTGCGATGGAGGTGCACGGTCGGCGGGATGGCGCCGCCGTCGGGGCCGGTCTGCGTGACCTGGTAGCCGCTGACGTAGGCGCGCCGGCCGTCGCCGGGCGCCACCACCACGCTCTTCCACCACACCTGCGACGAGGCCAGCCCGAGCGGGGTGAAGCTCGTGGCGTCGTCGGTGGAGCGGTAGACGTCGTTGGGGCGACCGGCCTCGGCGGTGGCCACCCACACCGCGCCGTCGGGGCCGACGTCGATGGCGTCGACCCAGATCCCCGCCAGGTAGCCCGGGCCCTGCGGCGACTGGCCGGCGGTGGCGGTGGTGAACGAGCAGCCGCCGTCGCGGCTCACCCGCAGGCCCTCGAAGGTGGTGGCGTAGATCGAGCCGTTGGCCCCGACCCGGTACTTGGGATCGAACGTGCCCTCGTAGCCGACCGCCTGCTCGCACACCCAGTGGAACGAGGCGCCGTCGTCGCGGCTGACCATCAGGCCGAAGGTCACGCCGAGGTAGATGTCGTCGGGATCGCCGGGGCGGAACTCGACGCTCACCGAGCTCGGGAAGCGGCCGTTGGCCCGGGCGTCGCCGCCGGCGGCGACGATCGCGGCGGCGGCGAGGATGGACAGGCCCGGGCGCACGAGCGGAGCTTACCCGTGTCAGCCCACGCGAGCGAGGGCCTCGAAGGCCCCCGCGGCGTCGAGGCCGACCATGATCGCGGCCCCCATCACCCCGGCGGCGACGTCGTCGAGGACCACCCCCGCCCCGCCCGGGACGTGCTCGTCGAGCCAGCGCACCGGCGGCGGCTTGAGGATGTCGAGGGCGCGGAACACCACGAAGCCGATCCCGAGCACCCACCACGAGCCGCGGTCGACCAGCGCGACCGTGGCCAGGTAGCCGGCGACCTCGTCGATGACGATGCGCCCGGAGTCGTGGCTGCCCCAGTCGCGATCGGCGCGGTGCGCGGCGGCGATCCCGACGAGCGTGACCACCACGATCAGGGCGAGGAACTGCCAGGTGTCAGATCCTCGACACACCCACGCCAGGGGCACGGCGACGACGGTGCCGCAGGTGCCGGGCGCAACCGGCGAATATCCCGCGCCACCGGCGGTGGCCACGGCGCGCGCCACGAACGAGACGACGGCCTGCATGGTCATGTCACCCGGCTTGCATGAGGTCGTACCACGCCCGGCGCATGGACCGGGCGTCGAACCCCGGCGGCCGTCCCCCCCGCCCATCCCCGCTCGTACCCCTATCTGCTTGGCTGCTACCGGAGATAGGTGGTAAAGCTGGCCGGCCGTCCGCCCGCAGAAAGCAACCCCGTGGAACGCCTGACCATCCTCGCACCGGCCCTCATCCTCGTGGGCTTCTTCGTGCTGATGTTCCTGGTGTACTGCGGGCTGTGCTGGGCGGGGCGGGCGCCGCGGCTGGGGACGCTCAAGACCAACGACCTCTTCGGCCCGTTCCTCACCCGCTACATCATCTGGCTCCTCCAGCCGCTCGAGCGGGCGCTCATCGCGTCGCGGGTCTCGCCCAACGTCGTCACCGGCCTCTCGCTCCTGGCCTGCGCCGGCGCCGGGGTGGCCATCGCCTTCGGTCACCTCGCGACCGGCGCCTGGCTCTACGTCGCCGGCGGCGTGCTCGACCTGCTCGACGGCCGGCTGGCGCGCGCCCTCGGGCGCCAGACCCAGGCCGGCGCCCTGTTCGACTCGGTCGCCGATCGCTGGGCCGAGCTCGCGCTCTTCACCGGCTTCGCCTGGCACCTGCGCGACGGCGGCTGGCTGCTGGCCGTGATGGGCGCGGCCGGCGCCTCGCTGATGGTCAGCTACACCCGCGCCCGCGGCGAGGGCCTCGGGCTCGATCTGAAGGTGGGCGCGATGCAGCGGGCCGAGCGCATCGTCCTGGTCTCCCTGGGCACGCTCATCGCGGCCTGGTTCGCGGCCAGCCCGGAGACCGCGCCGTACTCGGCGGCGGCCGCCGGCATCGCGCTGTCCATCTGCGGCGTGCTGTCGGCGTGGACCGCGGTCGGGCGCTGGCTCGAAGGCTACCGGGCGCGGGCGGCCCGGGAGTCGGGCGCCGCCAGCCGGCCCGAGCGACCCGCGCGGCCCGAGCGCGCCGAGGACGGCGAGGTCTCGGTGGCCGAGGCGGCGATGCGCATCACCGGTGAGGGCGCGATGCGCATCACCGGCGAGCACCACGCCTGACGCGGCCGCGCCCGCGCCCGCGCCGCGCCGCGCCCGACGCTCAGCGGCCGCGGGCGATGGCGTCGCGCACGGCCCGCAGGAGCTCGTCGGGGGTGAAGGGCTTGGACAGGAACTCGACCTCGTCGCCCAGCCCGCCGCCGTGGGCGACCGCGCTCGCGGTGTAGCCGGACAGGAAGAGGACCGCGCGGGCGCGACCCTCGGCGCGCAGGACCTCGACCAGCTCGCGCCCGCTCATGCGCGGCATCACCACGTCGGTGATCACCAGGTCGACGCTCCCACCCCGGGCGCGCAGGCTGGCCAGCGCCTCGGCGCCGTCGCCGGCCACGAGCACGCGGTAGCCGGCGTGCTCGAGGACGCTGGCGGTGAGCCGGCGCAGGGTGTCGTCGTCCTCGACGCACAGGACGGTCTCGGTGCCATGGCTCGCCGTCGCCCGGGCGGTGCCCGCTCCCGCCACCGTCACCGCCTCGGCGGCCGGCGCCGCGACCGAGGCCCCGCCGTGGCGCGGCAGGTAGACCTTGACCGTGGTGCCGACGCCGACCGCGGAGTAGACGTGGATGTGGCCGCCGGCCTGGCGGACGATCCCGTAGCAGACCGAGAGCCCGAGCCCGGTCCCCTCGCCCACCGGCTTGGTGGTGAAGAAGGGCTCGAAGACCTGGGCCTGGACCTCCTTCGACATGCCGTGGCCGGTGTCGGACACGGTGCAGAGGACGTAGCCGCCCGGCGCCAGGTCGAGCGCGGGCACGACGTCGGCGGCGCCGCCGACGTCGACCGACGCGACCTCGACCGTGATCCGCCCCTCGCCGGCCACGGCGTCGCGCGCGTTGACCACCAGGTTGATGAGGACCTGGGTGAGCTGCGACGGATCGATGAAGGCCACCTGCTCGCCGGCCGCGACCTCGAGCGCGAACTCGATGCTCTCCGGGATGAGGCGGCGCAGCATGCGATCGACATCGCGGACGTGGGCGCCGACCTCGACCGCGACCGGGCTCACCACCTGCTGGCGGGAGAAGGCGAGGAGCTGGCCGGTGAGCGCGGCGCCGCGGCGCGCCGCTTCCTCGACGATCGCCAGATCCGGGATCAGGGCGTGGCCAGGCGCGAGCCGCCGGCGGGCGAGCGTGGCGCTGGCCAGGATGACGGCGAGGATGTTGTTGAAGTCGTGGGCGACCCCGCCCGACAGGCGCCCCACCGCCTGCATCTTCTGGGCGTGCAGGAGCTGGGCCTCGAGCCGGCGCTCGTGGGTGACGTCCCGCCACACCACCCGCAGCCGCGGCGTGGGCGACGGCGACCACGACACGCTGGTGCTGACGCGGAGGTCGCCGCCGCCGGCCCGGGCCAGGCCGAGCTCGGGGATGGCCGCGGTCTCCCCCCGCGCCGCCGCCGCGAACGCCCGCGCCGCGGCCAGGCGATCGGCCTCCACGAACAGCTCGGCGAGGACGCGGCCGACGAGCTGCTCGCGCGGCACGCCCAGCGCGGCCGCCAGGGTGGCGTTGCACTTGACGAGGCGGAGCGTCGTGGCGTCGACCGAGCACAGGAGCGCCGGCGAGGCGTCGTAGGCGTCGTGCTCGTCCTGGAGCAAGGCCTCGGCGACGGCGCGCCGCGCCCGCTCGTGCTCGAGGTCCTCGGCCAGCATGTTGAGGCCGACGACGATGGCGTCGATCATCGGCTCGGCGCCGGCCGGCTCGCCGCGCGCCCCCGCCTCCCCGGCCGCGATCCGCATCAGCAGGTCGAGCGCGGCGTCGAGCCCGAGCGCGGTCATGGCTCGCCGCGCAGGAGCCAGCGCTCGGCGGCGCCGATGCTGGCGAAGATGCGGGTCTCGTAGCGCGGCCGCGTCACCCGCAGGAAGAAGTTCCCGATCACCGCCGACACCGGCCCGCTCACCACCACCGCCAGGCGCTCGATCGAGTCCTCCATGCCGGCGGCGATCTCGCGGGAGGCGCGGTCCGCGCTCCGGATGCCGCTGATGTCGATGAGGGTCGGCAGCCGCCGCCCCGCGGCGAGCTCGGCGTGCACCGCCGAGATCTGGCGCGCGCGCTCCCCGTCGACGCTGGTGCCGACGTGGTGGAGGATGCGCAGGATCCCGTCCTCACCGAGCACCACGTCCGCGACCCCTGGCAACACGCGCGTCCCCACGGGGCGCAGCCTAGCACAGCGGGCGCGTCGATCCGCGCGCCCGGCGCCGGCCGGGCACGAGGCCGAGGCCGAGGCCGAGACCGACCAGCGCGAGGAGCCCCGCCCCGGCGCCGCCCCGCCCGGCCCCGCAGCCGCCGCTGTCGGCGGGCGCCTCGGCCAGGCAGACGTAGGTCGAGCCGTCGGGGGTGTCGCAGCGGTAGCCGGCCGGGCAGCGGAGGTTGCGCGAGACGTCGCAGGTGTACGTGCACGTCCCGTCGAGGCAGAGGTAGGCCGAGCAGTCGGTGGGCTCGTCGCAGGCCTGGCCCAGCGCCCCCGGCGGCTCGCCGGGGTAGTCGCAGACTCGGCCCCGGCCGGTGACCTCGCGGCACACCATGCCGGCGGCCGGGCAGTCGCCGTCGCCGCCACACGGCTGGCTGCAGAAGCGCGACCGTGGATCCTGGGCCCACGAGATGCACAGCCCGGTCGTGCACTGGGTGTCGGCCTGGCAGATCTCGCCCAGACCGCTGGTCGGGCAGTCGGGGTCGGGCAGCGGACAGTCGGCGGTGCAGGTGCCATCGGCGTTGCACGGCAGGCAGTCGGGGTCCTGGCTGCACCCGGCGCGCACGCACACCCCGTTCTGCTGGCAGGCGACGTCCATGGTGTCGATGAACGGCTGGATGAAGTCGTCCATGTACAGGTCGGGGCGGGCGTCGCCGCTGGGGTTGAAGCACCCGCTGATCGAGTACGAGTGCACGCCCGCCAGGTACTCGACCTCGCCGACGGTGATGAAGCCGGGGCCGCCGGAGTCCCCCTGGCAGATCGCCGTCGCCTGATCGGCGTCGACGTCGACCGCCTCCAGGTAGTCGCCGGTCAGGCGATCGATGCGCATGTGGCCGACCCGCTTCTTGCCGTCGAGCTCGCGGGTCTGGCGATCGTGGATGCCGAAGCCGACCACGCGATACGGCGCGCCCACGAACGGGGCGAGGTCGGCGCGGTTCATCGGCACCACCAGCGCCGGGTCCTGCGGGGTCGTGAGCAAGGAGACCGAGAGGTCGCGCCCGCCCGAGAGCTGCCCGGTCCAGCCCGGGTGGACGCGGGTCATGGTCACGCCGATGCGGATGCCGACCGACTGCGTGTCGCTGCCGAAGAACGCCGCCACCGCCGGATCGCCGCCGGCCTCCTCCAGGCAGTGCGCCGCCGACAGCACGACCGGCGGCGAGACCAGGGTCCCGGTGCAGACGACGCGCCCGGTCGAGGCCACCAGCGCCACCACGCCGGGATCGCCGGTCGTGACCTCGCCGCCCACCACCGGCGCCGCGACCGTGCCGAGGACGGGCGGCGGCTCGCTGGCGCATGCCGCCGCGAGCGAACCCAGAGCCAGGACCATGCCACGCATGTCCTCCGGTGTCGCACGGCCACCGGCCGCGGCTCAAGCCGGAAGCGCCGGCCGGGCGCGTGCTACAAGGCGGCCGTGCGCATCGCCACCTGGAACGTCAACTCCGTGCGCGCCCGCGAGGCCCGGGTGCGGGCGTGGCTCGAGGCCAGCCGGCCCGACGTCCTCTGCCTGCAGGAGCTCAAGGTCGAGGCCGCCGGCTTCCCCCGGGCCCTGTTCGAGGAGCTCGGCTACCAGGTCGAGCTGCTCGGCCAGAAGTCGTACAACGGCGTCGCGATCGCGTCGCGCACGCCGCTCGCCGACGTCGTCCGCGGCTTCGGCGACGGCGGCGACGACGAGCAGGCGCGGTTCCTGGTCGCCACCACCGCCGGCGTGCGGGTGGCCAGCCTGTACGTGCCCAACGGCCAGGAGGTGGGCAGCGACAAGTACGCCTACAAGCTGGCGTGGCTGGCGCGGCTGCGCCGCTGGCTCGACGCCCACGCCGATCCGGGGGCGCCGCTGGCGCTGTGCGCCGACTGGAACGTGGCCCTGACCGACGACGACGTCCACGATCCGGCGGCGTGGCGGGACCGGAACCTGTTCAGCGCGCCGGAGCACGCGGCGATGGCCGAGGTCATGGCCTGGGGGCTCACCGACTGCTACCGCGCCCGCCACCCCCACGGCCGCGACTACTCGTGGTGGGACTACCAGGGCATCTCGTTCTTCAAGGACCGCGGCCTGCGCATCGACATGATCCTGGCCTCGCCGCCGCTGGCGGCCCGGCTGCGCGACTGCGCGATCGATCGCGAGGCGCGCAAGGGCAAGGACGCCTCCGACCACGCGCCGGTGGTGGCGACCTTCGCCGACGCCTGACCCGCGCCGGACCGCGCCGGACCGCGCCGGACCGCGCCGGACCGCGCCGG
>CAADGB010000305.1 GCA_900696455.1 uncultured delta proteobacterium | reverse complement strand
GACGCCGCCGCCCCCGCCGACGCCGCCGCCGATCACGTCGAGGCGGCGCGCGCCTGGCTCGCCGCCGAGCAGGCCGGCGCCGCCGGCGCCGCCGCCCACGCCCTGCGCCACGGGCGGGCCGCGGTCGCGGCGCTGCCCGCCGACGCCCCGACCGAGGCGGTCGCCCACGCCCGCGCCGCGCTGGGCGAGGCGGCGTGGCGGCAGCGCAGCTTCGCCGACGTCCGCGAGGCCTACGCCGCCTTGCTCGCCGGCGAGCCCGCGCACGTCGACGTGGCGACCGCCCAGCTCCGGCTGGCGGTGGCGCTCGAGAAGAACGGCGAGCTCGACCACGCGATCGAGCTGTTCGCCGCGGCGGCGCCGGCGCTCGTCGGCGACCCCAAGGGCCAGGCCTACCGCCGCCTCGCCGAGCTCCACGAGAAGAAGGGGGAGCCCGAGGCCGCCGCCACCGCGCTCGAGGCCTACGCCGCCGCCGAGGACATCGGCACCTCGACCGCGGCGCGCGCCGACGCCTTCTACCGCGCCGGCGAGCTGTTCCGGCGCCGGGTCGGCCAGGGCGAGGCGGCGGTGCGCTGCCTCGAGGCCGCGCTGGTGCTGGTCCCCGACCACCTGCCCGCCCTCGACGCGCTCGAGCTGCTCGCCCGCGATCTCGGCGATCTCGACCGGGTGGCCACGATCCTGGGCCGGAAGATCGCGGCCAGCGCGCGCCAGCCCAGCCGGCAGAAGGCGCTCCTGTGCCGGCTGGCGGCGTTGCAGGAGCAGCTCCTCCGCCCCGACGTGGCGCGGGTGACGCTCCTGCGCGCCCTCGAGCTCGATCCCGACTACCGCCCGGCCTTGCGCGCGCTGGCCGACCTCGCGCGCGGCCGCGGCGATCGCGACGAGCTCGCCGACGTCCTGGCCCGCCTGGCCGCCCCCGGCCCCGACGACGGCGACAGCGGCCGCGAGCGCATCACCGCCGCCATCGAGCTGGCCACGCTGGTCGCCACCGATCCCGAGCTGGGGCCGTGGCGCGAGCGCGCGCTGGCCCTGTGCGAGGCGCTGGCCGAGGGCGCCGGCGCCGGCCACGGCGCGCTGGCCGAGGCCGCAGCCCGGCTGCGCGCGGAGGTGCCGGCCGAGCCCACGGTCTCGGGCGCGGCCCGGGCCGAGGCCGAGGTCGCACGCGCCGCCGGCGATCTGGCGCGGGCGCGCGCCGTCCTCGAGGAGGCGGCGGCCGGCAACGACCCGCGGGTGTGGCGCGAGCTGGCCGACGTGTGCGCCGAGCAGGAGGACTGGGCGGGGTGCGCGCGGGCGCTGGCCGCCCTCGCCCACGCCCTGGCCGACACCGAGCGTCCGCTCTTCGGACACCGGCGCGCGGAGATCCTGCTCGAGCTCGCCGACATCTACTACGACCGGGTCGGCGACGTCGGCCTGGCGCGGGCGGCGATGCGGGCGGCGGCCGACGCCCACGGCCCGTCGGCGCGCCGCGACTCGACCCTGCGCATCCTCGCCGCCGAGGCCGCCAGCAACGACGACCACACCGAGGCCGCCGCCGCCCTGGCCGAGATCGCCAGCGAGCGCCGGACCGCGGCCGACGTCCTGTCCCTGGCCGTGGCGTGGCAGCGCGCCGGCTTCGACCAGCGCGCGATCGCCTCGCTCGAGGAGGTGCAGCGCGCCGGCCGCCTGTCCGACGAGGCGGCGATGCTCCTGTTCGCGCTCTACCAGGAGCGCCGGCGCAAGCTCGACCTGGCCCAGGCCCTCGAGCGCAACGCGCTGGGCGTCCCCGCCCCCGAGGCGCGCGCCCGCCTGACCGACGCCCTCGGCCTCTACCGCGACGCCCTCGGCGACGCGGTGGCGGCGGCGCGGATCGAGGCGGCGCTGGCCAGCCTGCCCCCCGGCGACCCGGCGCCGCCGCCGCCGCCGCCACCCGGCCCCGAGCGCCGCCGCGGCGCGCGCCCCACCGAGATCGAGCGGATGGCCGAGGTCGCCGCCGCCTCCGGCGACCTCAAGGGCGCGGCCGACCTCTACGCCGACGCCATCGCCGCCCGCGTGCGCGCCGGCGGCGATCCCGGCGCGCTGCCCGAGGCCATCGAGAAGGTGCGCGCCGCCGCCCGCGCCGCCGGGCACGCCGACGCCCTGGTCCGCGCCCTGTTCGCGGTCGCCGCCCGGGCGCCGGGGCCGCTGGCGGTCGAGCTCTACCGCGAGGCGGCGGTCACCGCCCGCGCCGACCTCGACGACGAGGCGGTGGTGATCGACGCCCTGGGCCGGGCCCAGCAGCTCGCGCCGGGCGACGGCGAGCTGGTCCTGGCCCTGACCGACGCGCTCGAGGCCGCCGGCGACTTCGCCCGCCTGGCCGACGTCTACGAGCGCGCGGCCCGCGCCGCCGCCGGCGTCGATCGCGCGCGCTGGCTGCTGGCGCTGTCGCTCCTGTGCCGCGACCGGCTGGGCGATCTACGCCGCGCCCGCGCCCACCTCGACGCCGCCCACGCCGCCGCGCCCGAGCTGGCCGCGGTGTGGCTGCCCCTGGCCGACGCCCGCATGGCCGACGACGACGTCGCCGGCGCGCGCGAGCTGTACGAGCGCGCCGCCGACGCCGCCACCCTCGACGCCAGCGCCCGGAGCTGGGCCGCCGAGCGCCTCGCCGCCCTCGACCGGGATCCGGACGTCGTGGCCGGCGAGGTGCGCGAGGCGACGGCGCGGATCGTGCTCGCCGGCGGGCGGGCTCCCGACGGCGGCGAGGCCGCGGGCGCGGCCGGCGCCGTCGAGGCGCCGAAGAAGGACACCCTGCGCGGCGTGACCGCGCTGGTGCGGGTGCCGGCGCTCGAGCCCGGCGACGACGACGGCGGCGACGACGACGGCGGTCGCCGCGGCCTGCTCGAGCCGACCGAGCACGACCGCGAGCTGCGGCTGGGCGCGGAGCGGGCCCAGGCCGGCCAGGTCGAGGCGGCGATCGGCCGCTACGAGGCCGCCACCAGCCTGGCGCCGCCCGGCGACCTGCGCGCCCTGACCGCGCTCGAGCTGCTCTACGCCCAGGAGGGCGACGGCGAGGCGGTGTCCGACGCCATCGGTCGCCAGATCACCGCCACCGTGGAGCCGCGCCTGCGCGCCCGGCTGTGGCGGCGGCGGGCCCAGCTCTACCGCGACGTCCTCCACCGCGAGGCCGAGACCTACCGCTGCCTCAAGGAGGCCCACGCCTGCGATCCCGACGACAGCGACATCGCGTACGAGCTGCGCGCGGTGGCGATGGCGCGCGGCGAGTGGAGCCTGACCGCCGAGCTGCTGCTGCGCGAGATCGCGGCGGCCTCGACGCCGCGCGACCAGGGCGCGCTCCACCTCGAGCTGGCGATGGTCTTCGACGAGAAGCTGCTCGACCCGGAGAAGGCGCGCCACCACTACGAGCAGGCGCTGGCCCTCGATCCCGGCATCCCGGCGGCGCCCCGGCCGCTGGCCCGCATCTACGAGCTGGCCGGCCGCTACCGCGACGCCGCCGCCCTGCTCGAGCAGGCGGCCGGGCTCGCCGCCGCGGCCGACCAGCCGGCCCTGTTCGCCCGCGCCGCCGCCGACGCCGCGCGCGCCGGGGATCGCCACCGCGCCGTCGAGCTCGCCACCCGCGCCGCCGTCGCCGCCGACGCCAGCGGCAACCGCGAGGCCGCCGCCCGCGCCCGCGCCGAGGCGGTGCGGCTGGCGGCCGAGCCCGCCCGCGACGAGGCCCGGGCCCGCGAGGCCGCCGAGCGCGAGGGCGAGCTGGCCCGCGCCCTGGGCAGCGCCGACGGCGCGGCGATGGAGACCGCGGCGCGCAACCTGCTCGCGGTCAGCCCCACCCACGCCCAGGCCTTCCGCCTCCTGCTCGATCGCGCCAGCGCCCGCGGCGACTGGGCGACCGCGGTCGAGCTCTACGCCAGCCGCGCCACCGCCGAGCCCGACCCGACCGAGCAGGCCGGCCTGTGGTTCGAGCTCGGCCGGCTCCACGCCGAGCGCCGCGCCGATCCGCGGGCGGCGCGGACCGCGTGGGAGCGCGCGCTCGCCGCCGACCCGAGCTACGCCCCGGCCCTCGACAGCCTGGCCGAGCTCACCCACGCCGCCGGCGACGCCGCGGCCGCCGCCGAGCTCTACGCCCGGCTGCCGCCCAACGCCTCGCGCCTGCCCGGCGACGTCCTCATGGCGCGGCGGGCCGAGCTGGCCGAGGCGCTGGGCGACGACGCCCGCGCCCTCACCCTGGCCCAGCAGGCGTCGCGCCTCAACCCGTCGCGCCGCGACATCTACGCCACGTGCGCGCGCCTGGCCAGCAAGCTCGGCGACCTCGACGCCGCGATCAAGGCCTCGCGCGCCGCCCTCGAGCTGGTCGTGCCCGGCGACGTCGCCGCCACGATCGCCGCCCGCGCCGAGCTGGCCGAGCTGTGCCGGCGCGCCGGTGACACGATCGGCGCGGTCTACTACTTCGAGCAGGTGGTCGCCGAGGAGCCGCACCACGGGCGCGCCCTCGAGGCCCTGGCCGAGCTCTACGTCGAGCGCGGCAACTGGGGCGGCGCGGTCCGCGCCCTGCGCACCCTGGCCGGCCTGGCCGCCGCCTCCGAGGCCAAGGCCGCGCTCCTCCACCGCCTCGGCGAGCTCCTGCTCACCCAGCTCGGCGACGTGGCCGGCGCCGACGACGCCTTCCTGCGGGCGTCGGATCTCGATCCCACCCACGTCCCCACCCTGCGCCGCCTGATCGACGTGTACTGGCGCGCCGGCGACGTCGGCGCGCTGCTCGAGGTCGCCCAGGAGCTGGCGCGGAGCGGCCGGCTGCTCGAGGCCGCGACCGCGCGGCCGACCCTGGCCCGCACCGCGGTGGCGGCGGCGCGCTCGGCGGCCATGAACCTGGCCGAGCGCGTGGTCGCCTACCTCGACTTCGAGGCCGCCGGCCGCCTGGCCGCGGTCCTCACCGAGCTGGTCGGGCGCGGCGGCGAGCCGTCGCTCGACGACGCGGCGGCCTCGCTGCTCGAACTCGCGCGCCGCGGCGGCGGGCTGGCGGCGGCGGAGCTGGTGGCCAGCGCGCGGGCGCTGCCCGGGAAGGCGGGCGTGGAGGTGGCGCAGGCGCTGGCCGAGGCCGACGCCTAGGCCGCGCCCAGGCGCGCCCGGGTGGGGCCGACGCGAGGCGGGCCGAGTTGACACGGTCCGCGCTCGGGGTCGATAGTCGCGGGCCATATGGGGACCCCGAAGCCTGTCCGCCTCGCCCGCACGCTCCTCGCCGCCGCGCTCGCGATCGCGCCCGCGGCCGCGCTCGCCGTCGCCGCCACCGGCTGCGGCCCCGCCGCCACCGGGCTGGGCGGTGGCATCCGCCGCGGCGGCGCCGCCGATCCGGCCGCCCACCAGGCCGCGATCACCGCTGGCGACGCCGCCTTCGCCGCGCGCGTCGACCGCGCCCAGCTCGAGCTCGCCATCTCGAAGTACGAGGAGGCGATCAAGCTCAAGGACGACGACTGGGTCACCTACGGCAAGCTGGCGCGCGCCTACTACGCCCTGGCCGACGGCTGGCTGTTCTTCGAGAAGGACAAGGACCCCCAGCGCTTCCTCGACACCTACGCCAAGGGCTACGAGGCCGCCCAGCGCGGCATGGCGGCGCTGTCGCCCGAGGTCGAGCAGCGGCTCACCGCCGGCGTCGATCTCAAGGACGCGGTCACGCTCCTCGACAAGCAGGCCATCGACCTCCTCTACTGGCACGCCACCAACCTCGGCCGCTGGGCCAACGCCCAGGACGTCACGGTGGTGCTGACCTACAAGGAGCGCATCTACAACATCATGGAGATGGTGCTGCGCTTCGACCCCAACTACTTCTACGGCGCCGCCGACCGCTACTTCGGCGCCTACTTCTCGATCGCGCCCAGCTTCGCCGGCGGCGATCTCGACCGGAGCTGGAAGCACTTCCAGGCCTCGCTCAAGATCGAGCCCAACTACGCCGCCACCCTGATCCTCATCGCCGAGTTCCTCGCGCCCAAGCGCCAGGACGAGGCCCAGTTCGACGAGATGGTGGCCCGGGTCCTGGCCATGCCCGACGACATCATCCCCGAGATGGCGGCCGAGACCATCGCCGAGAAGAAGAAGGCCGAGCAGCTCAAGCAGCGCAAGGCCGCCGGCGAGTTCCCGTTCTGACCCGCGGCGCGCCCGGGCTCACAGCCGGGTGACCAGCCACAGGACGGCGAGCGAGACCGCCAGGGCCGGCGCCGTGACCAGGGCGCCGGTGCGGACGAAGGTGAGGACCCCGATGGTGACGCCGGCCCGGCGCAGGGCCGCGAGCCACAGGAGGCCGGCCAGCGAGCCGATGGGCAGGAGGCGCGGCCCGAGGTCGCCGCCCACCAGCGCGGCCAGGATCTCGGGCGTGCCGCCGCCGGCGCGCTCGATGGCCAGCGCGCCGAGCAGCGCCATCGGGTGGTTGTTGAGCACCGCCGAGCCGACGGCGGCCACGCCGCCGATCGTGGCCAGCGGCGCCGGCGTGTCGGCGTAGAGGTCGGCGAGCGCGCCGACCACGCCCGCGCCCTCGAGCGCGGTGGCCACCACCAGCACGCCGACCAGGAACGGCAGGATCTCCCAGCTCACCCCGCCCGCGATCGCCGCCGGGCGCACCCCGGCGGTGGCCGCCGCCGCCACGCAGGCGACCGCGCCCACGCACGCCACCGCCCACAGCGGACCGTCGAGGAACGACACCAGCGGGTAGGCGACCATGACCGCCGCCACCGCCGCCACCACCAGCCACGCCGCCCGCGGCAGCGGCGGCGACCGCGGCCAGGCCCCGAGCGCCGGCGCCTCGTCGGCGAGCACGTCGCGGTAGAGCCGCGCCAGCACCAGGTACGCGGTCACCCAGCCCGCCACCGCCACCGGGATCATGCGCAGCGCGTACTCGTTGAAGCCGATGCCGGCGCGATCCGCGACCACCAGGTTCATGGGGTTGCCGACCACCAGCGGCGCCACGCCGGCGGCGTAGAAGACCGCGAACGCGAACGGCACCACGAACTGCGGATGACGCCGGGGGTAGACCGTGCGCAGGAGCTCGATCACGGCCGGCGTCAGGACCAGGATCGTGGCGTCGTTCGACAGGATCGCGGCCGACAGCGCGGCGAGCACGAAGACCACGCGGAAGGCGTGGCGGACCGGACCGCGGGTGCGGGGCCCGATCAGCGCGGCCAGGCGCTCGAACAGCCCCAGCTCGCGGGCGGCCGAGGTCATGGTCATGACGCTGGCGATCGTGACCAGCGGCCGCCACAGCTCGCGCGCCGCCGCCTCGAGCGCGGCGCCGTCGACCGCCCCGGTGCCCAGCGCGACCACGACGCCGGCGACGCCGCCCGCGGCCGGCGCCGCGCGGTGCGACCAGCCCAGGGTGACGCCGACCGTGACGGCGAGCGCCGCCACCGCGAGCAGGACCTCCATCGACCACCGACGATACCAGCAAGCGCGCGCTCCCCGCGCGCCGCCGGCCCCGGGTCAGCGGCCCGGGCGGCCCGGGCGCGCCGGCGCCGCCGGCTTGCGCGCCGGCTTGACGTGGGCCTCGAGCCACCGCGCCTGCTCCCACAGCACGTGCAGCACGCTCTCGCGGGCGCGGTAGCCGTGGGTCTCCGCCGGCAGCATGACCAGGCGGACGCGGGCGCCCAGGCCCTTGAGCGCCTCGAACAGGCGCTCGCTCTGGATCGGGTAGGTGCCGGCGTTCTCGTCGACCGCGCCGTGGATCATCAGCAGCGGCTCGTCGAGCTTGTCGGCGTACGTGAACGGCGACATCGCGTGGTAGGTGTCGCGGGCCTGCCAGAAGGTCCGCTCCTCGGCCTGGAAGCCGAACGGCGTCAGCGTGCGGTTGTAGGCCCCCGAGCGGGCGATCCCGGCACGGAACAGATCCGAGTGGGCGAGCAGGTTGGCGGTGGTGAAGGCGCCGTACGAGTGGCCGCCGATGGCGATCCGCCCGCGATCGCACACGCCCGCCTCGACCACGGCGTCGACCGCGGCCTGGGCGCTGGCCACGAGCTGGGCGACGTAGGTGTCGTTGGGCTCGGCGGCGCCCTCGCCGACGATGGGGAAGCTGGGATCGTCGAGGACGGCGAAGCCCAGCAGCAGCGCGAACAGCGGGCCGCCGTGGTGGGCGCGCACGAAGCGGTGCGGCGAGTCCTGGATCTGGCCCGCCGCCTCCTTGCTCTTGAACTCCGACGGGTAGGCCCAGAACAGGCACGGCAGGGGCTTGCCGCCCTTCCGCCAGGCCGGCGGCGTGTATAGCATCCCCGACAGCTTCACGCCGTCGGCGCGGCTGTACTGGAGGAGCCGCTTCTGGGTCCGGGCCAGCGCCGGGGTGGGGTGCGGGAACGAGGTCAGCTTGCGCGACACGCCCGTCGAGCGCTGCTCGAGGAAGTACTGCGGCGGCTCGGCCGCCGACTCGCGCCGGGTGAGGACGACGTCGCCGGCGTCGTCGACCACGTCGAGCACCCAGGCGTAGGTCGGCGCGGTCGAGCGCCACAGCCGGGTGGTGGCGCCGGTGGCGAGGTCGAGCTCGTCGAGGAACGGCCGGTCGCCCTCGGGCGAGGCGCCGGCGCCGGTGAGCAGGGCCTTGCCGCCCGGCGTGACGTGGAGGACCCAGGTGCCGCGGCCGGTGGGCTTGAGCACGGGCGAGCCCGGATCGCCGTAGCGATCCTCGCTCGAGCGGTCCCACAGCACGCGCGGCGCGACCCGGGCGTCGTCGGGGGCGACCACCCAGGTCCGGGTCTTGCGATCGGTCCACCACCACTCGCTGACCAGCGCCAGCGTGCCCGAGCCCCAGGTCACGCCGCCGTAGCGCAGGGCGAGCGCCGCCAGCCGCGCCGGCTTGCCCTTCCACGGCGCCGACCAGCACAGCACCTCGTCGCGCACCGTCGCCGGCGCGCGCGGGTCGCCGCCGTCGCGGGCCTCGGCCCAGCACAGGGTGGCGGCGGCGTCGGCGCGCCACTGGTAGCTGCGCGGCCCGACCTGGACCGCGGCGAAGTCGACCGGGACCTCCTCCTGCAGCGGCTTGTCGTGCATCAGGCGCTCGACGCGACCGTCGGCGGTCC
This sequence comes from uncultured delta proteobacterium, assembly GCA_900696455.1. GTDB lineage: Bacteria > Myxococcota_A > Polyangia > Haliangiales > Haliangiaceae > UBA2376. Next base: position 2,372 of record CAADGB010000305.1, on the reverse strand, counting down.
ACACCTCGGTGCGGCGCGGGAAGCGATCGAGCCCGACCTTGTACGAGTACGGGCGGCGCAGCGTGGCCACCAGCAGCCGCGCGCCGTCGGGCGACGGCACCGCCGCCAGGTGGAGGCCGGGCTTGCCCAGCGGCGTGACCCGGCCGTCGAGCCCGACCCGCACGAGCTGGACCGCGAGGTAGTGATCGAGCAGCGCCTCGTCGTGGCGATCCTGCAGCAGGTCGGGGTTGGTGCGGGCCGGCCGCTTCTTGCCGTCGTTCTCGTGGACCACCGGCCCGGTCGGCACCGCCGGCCGCGCCGGCGCCGCGCCGCGCCCGGCCGGGATCGTGCGCGCGACCAGGGTGCCGTCGGGCGACCACGCGAAGGCCGCGCCGGCCAGGGCGTTGAGCGGCGTCGCCAGCACCTGGCGGGCGGCGGCGGTGGCGACGTCGGCGACCCACAGCCGCACGCCATCGTCGGTGGTGACGGTGAAGGCGACCCGCGCGCCGTCGGCGCTCCACCGCGCGGCGTTGATGCGGGCGCCGGCGGGCAGGCCGGTCACCGGCCGCGCCGCCGCCCGGGCGTCGCCCAGGGCGAGGAACGACAGCCGCGCGAGGTGCCCGCGACGGCTCGGGGCGCCGGTCTGCGGATCGACCCGCATGCCGGCCAGGCGCAGCTCGGGCCGCGCGACGTCGTCGATCCCGGGCAGGGTCGGCGCCTCCAGGAACAGCACGGTCTTGCCGTCGGGGGACAGGCTGGCGCTCGGCGTCGGTGGCACGTCGACGAGATCGGCCAGGGCCTTCGCGGGCGTCTGGTAGGTGACGTCGGCGGTGGCGAGGCCGGCGGTGGCCAGGGTCAGGGCGAGGGCGAGGCCGACCGCGGCGCGGCCGGTCCCCGGGGCGGGGCTGGGCATGACCCTCTGTACCACCGCCGCGGGGCCGGTATGCCCGGCGGGACCTCGTGCCGGCGTGGCGCTGGCCGCGCCTCGCCGCGCCGGGCCCGCGCCTCACCGCTCGCGCGCGGTCGGCGCGCGGGCGCCGTCAGCGCACCAGGGCCAGCACGCCGTACCCGCGGCGTCGCGCCAGCTCGGCCAGCCCGGCGCGATCGAGCTCGAACAGGCCGACCGCCGGCGGCCGGCGCCGCGGCACGACGATCTCCTCGATCGTCGGGACGTGCTCGCAGCTCCCCTCGCACCCGCACTGCACCTCGCGCTCGAGCTCCACGCAGCGGCTGATCGTCACGTCTCGTTGTACGGACCGCACGCCCCGAGGATCCCCCGCGAACCGCCCTCATCGCCGCCCCTCACGGCCGCCTCCCCCTCAGAACGTGCCGCCCACGCCCAGCCGGACGCCCGCGGGCGAGGCCGCGACCTGCGGCGCCCAGGCCCGCGACGGCCCCCGGACGACGCGGCGCTCGCGCGCCAGATAGGCGGCGTCGATGACCGCCGCCGCGCCGTAGCCGACCAGGCCCCCGAGCATGGCCTCGCCGAGGCCGCAGAACCACTCGCCGCTGTGGCACGACGCCATGGACGCGCCGACGAAGACGCCGGTCATCGTCAGCCCCGGCCGCATCAGCGCCGAGGCCAGCGCCGCCTGCGGCCGGTCGTGGGCGAGGTGGACGGCGGCGGGCCCGAAGGCCATCGTGAGCAGCCCCGCGGTCGCCAGCCAGTCCTGGTCGGTGCCGCCGCCGGCGGAGATGATCGCCAGGCCGGCGAGGTCGGTGAGGAGGATCTGGCCGCCGTAGCCCTTCTGGACCGTCTCCTCCGCCGGCGCCTGATCCCAGCGCTCGACCGGCGCCAGGGGGACCAGGCCGGGCGCGGACAGCGCGGGGGCGGGCGCGGCGGCGACGACGGGCGCCGGCGCGGGCGCGGCGACCGGGGCGACGGGCGCAGGCGCCGCAGACGACGGCGGGGAGGCGACGGGCGCAGGCGCCGGGACGGGGGCGGGAGCGCCGGTGGCGCCGGAGGCGACGACGAGGAGCGAGGCGAGCACGGGGAGCATGGCCGCCCCGACTTGCACCGCCCGGACCAGCGGCCAAGTACGCAGGATCGATGGTGTGGCCATCCGGGCAACGCCGGGCCCCCGACAGCGCCGGCGGATCCTCACCACGGGCTGACACCGCCCCCGCCCCGGCACGCAGGTGGCGCACGCTTCGAGCGAGCGGCACGCCGACCAGCGCCACCGCCGGCGGCCGCGAAGCCGACGTTCCCGCCATGCTACGCCCGGCCCTGGCCGCCGGTGAGCGGGCCGTGCTCGCCAGCTCGGCCGACCCGCCCTGCCCCACCGCGAGGCGTCGCCCGGTGTGTCGGACGGTGCGCGTACGGTGCGCCATGGCCAAGCCCCGCCCGCCGCGCCCCACGCGCGCCCGCCCCGCCCGCGCCACGGCGGGCGACG
>CAADGB010000304.1 GCA_900696455.1 uncultured delta proteobacterium | reverse complement strand
GCCGCCCGCGCCGCCCGCCCCGCCGCCGGCCCCGCCCCGCGCCGCGTCGGCGCCGGTGGCCAAGAAGTCGACCGCGTCGCGCGCCGCCGCCTCGGTCGCGGCCGCCCCCGCCGCCGACCCCGAGGCCCGCAAGAAGCGCCGGGGCAAGCCGTGGTTCGAGGAGATCTTCGACGAGGACTACCTGCGGACCCTGCCGTTCCTGACGCCGCAGGCGACCCAGGCCGAGGCGCTCATGGCCATCGAGTCGCTGGGCGTCAGCCCCGGCGCGTCGGTCCTCGACGTCGGCTGCGGCTACGGTCGCCACGCCATGGAGCTGGCCGCGCGGGGCTTCCACGTCGTGGGCGTCGACCTGTCCCTGCCGCTGCTCCTGCGCGGCGCCGACGAGGCGCAGCGCCGCGGCCTCGACATCAACTTCGTCCACGCCGACATGCGCGAGATGGACTTCGACGCCCAGTTCGACGGCGCCTACTGCCTGTTCTCGACTTTCGGCTACTTCGACGACGAGACCAACAAGAAGACGGCGTCGCTCATCGCCCGCGCCCTCAAGCCCGGCGCCAAGTTCGTGCTCGAGCTCCTCAACCGCGACTACGTCATCGGCGATCTGCCCACCCGGGTGTGGTGGGAGGGCGACGGCTGCGTCGTGCTGGAGGAGGTCGAGTTCAACTACTTCTCGTCGCGGGTGCAGTCCAAGCGCTCGGTGGTGTTCGATGACGGCCGGCAGGTCGAGCAGGAGATCTCGATCCGGGTCTACTCGCTCCACGAGGTCGGCAAGCTCCTGCACGCCGCCGGCCTCCGCGTGCTCGAGGTCTCGGGCAGCATGGCGGCGCGCGGCCGCTTCCTCGGCAACCGCTCGCGCGAGATCATCGTCGTGGCCGAGCGCCGGCCACCGGACGGCAAGCCGGCGCCCTGACCGCGTGACCGCGTGACCGCGTGACCGCGTGACCGCGCGCGCATGATGGCGCGCGCGTGCGTGGTCGCGACGATCCTGACAGGCGCCTTACGTGCAGCCCGTGCGCGCCACACCCAGCGTGGCCCACGCGTCACACCCGGCAGGCGGGCGCGCCGGCCCCGGACATGATTCCGGCGGCTTGCGCGGGTGGCTCGGCGCGCGCATGCGCAACCCGACGTGTGCCCGGGTTTCTGGAATAGAGGCGACGCCCCACGGGTAGGACCTCGTAGGTCCACCGCGGCGGTGGCTCGCGGGTCGACCTCCTCACGACGACCAAAACATTTCGCCCGCCCCGACGTCTGTAGATGAGTCCCGGCGGCGGTCCCCAGCGGCCGCCGGGCGGCACGGAGGTACTGCCTTGAAGACGACGAGCGCCCTCACCCTCGATCACGCGGCCCGGCGCCCGGACGCCCGGCGCCAGGTGGCGCCGCGGCGCGCGACGCGGCTGCGCGCGCTGGCGCGACGCAAGCCGGCCACCGCCGAGACCGACGCGCGCCCCGCCCGCGCCCGCGACAAGCAGAGCAAGACCGACGGCTCCGGCTACCTCGGGATGTACTTCCGCGACATGTCCGCGCTGCACGTCCTGCAGCCGGAGGAGGAGTTCACCCAGGCTCGCGAGATCGAGGCGCTCGAGATCGCGGTGTGGCAGGCCGTGCTCGGCTTCGCCCCCGCGCTGCCGGCGGTGCTCGAGGTGGTGGCCGCGATGGCGCCGGCCTCGCCCGAGCTGCGCGCCCTGCGCAAGCTCGCGCTGGCCGGCGAGCGGGGCGCGACGCCGCGCCGGGGCCGCGCCATCGACAAGGCGGCGGCGCGGCTGCGCGAGGTCGACGCCGACCGCCTGTTCGTCGACGCCGCCCTCGGCGTCATCGATCGCATCGAGCGCGGCTCCAGGCCGCTGCCGCGGGCGGTGCGCCAGTCGCGCGCCTGCGGCGAGTGGCTGCGCCGGGTCGAGGTCGCCGCCCGCGCCGCCCACGACGCCCGCAACGCCTTCGTCAAGGCCAACCTGCGGCTGGTGATCAGCATCGCCCGCCGCTTCAACCACGGTCGGATGTCCCTGGCCGACCTCATCCAGGAGGGCAACCTCGGCCTGATGAAGGCGGTGGAGCGCTACGACTACCGCCGCGGCTTCCGCTTCTCGACCTACGCCTCGTGGTGGATCCGTCACGCCATCAGCCGCGCCCTCGCCGACAAGGGGCGCGAGATCCGGCTGCCGGTGCACATGATCGACGCCCACCACCGCCTGACCAAGGCCCGCCGCGAGCTGACGTCGCGGCTGCAGCGGCCGCCGACCGTGGAGGAGCTGGCGGTCGCGACCAAGATGCCGGCGGAGAAGGTCGAGAACATGCGCCGCTGGGTGCTCGAGCAGTCGGTGTCGCTGGACCGCCCGGTCGGCGACGAGGACGGCCGCAACCTGGCCGAGGTCCTCGAGGATCCCGATCGCGAGGAGCTGTCGCCCACCGCCGATCTCGAGCTGGTGGCGCTCACGGACGAGGTCAAGCAGCTCCTGCGCGAGCTGCGCCCGATCGAGGCCGACATCCTGCGCCAGCGCTTCGGGCTCGAGACCGAGCAGGAGCTGACCCTCAAGGAGATCGGCGAGAAGTACAACCTCTCGCGCGAGCGCATCCGCCAGCTCCAGGAGCAAGCCCTGACCAAGATGCGCCGGGCGCTGCAGCGCAAGGACATGATGTGACCTGCGGCCCCGCGGCCGGCCCGGGCTTGCCCGCCGCGGCCGGTCGGCGGTAGGGTCTCCTCATGAAGGCAGCCCTGTTCCTCGCGCTGGTGATGGTGCTCGGGTCGGCGTGCGGTGGCAACGACGGCAAGCTCAAGGTGTTCGGACTGTCGCCCAACATCGGCGACGCCATGGGCGGGCAGTACGTGGTCATCCGCGGCCAGAACTTCCAGCGTCAGGCCCGCACCGCCAAGGTGTTCTTCGGCGATCGCCAGGGCAACGTCGTCCGCTTCAGCGGCGACAACGACCGCTCCGAGCTGATCGTGCAGGCGCCGGGCGGCCAGCCCGGCGAGTCGGTCGACGTGCTGGTGGTGTTCGAGCCGGGCGGGGAGCTGCCCCTCATCGTCAAGGGCTTCACCTACGTCGACAAGAAGGCGCCCGACGTGAAGGACCTGTCCAAGAAGAAGTAGGCGGGTGCACGCGCGGCCCGAGCCGTCTCGGCTCGGGCGGCGCCACCGCTCGGGCGGTCAGCCCACGGCGCCGACGGTCCGCCACGGCCGCGCCACGGCTCAGGCCGTGAGGTTGACCCGGAAGAGCTGCTGGCCCATCAGGACGAACGACTCGTTGACGAGGCCGCGCTCGCCCTGGACCTTGAGGAAGGTGCCGTTGGAGCTGCCGAGGTCCTCGAGGAACACCGAGCCGTCGCGGGCCGCGACCCGGGCGTGCAGGCCCGACACGTAGCCGTCGTCGGGGAAGTTGATCTCGCCGCGCTCGCGGCCGAGGGTGATCTCGTCGCCGAGCAGCGGGAAGCACGCGCCGTCCACGTCGCGACCGATGATGACCGTGAGCTTGCCCCAGTAGCCAGGGTTGGGGCTGCCCATGACCTCGGTGCCGTCGGCGATGGGCTCGGGCGCCTCGATGGTGTCGAAGCGGATGAGCTCCTGGCCCAGGCGCAGGATCTGGCCGGGGCGGAGCTCCTCGGCCTCGGTCATCTTCACGAACACGCCGTTCAGGCTCTCGAGATCGCGCACGGTCGCGGTGGTGCCGCTGACCACGATCTCGGCGTGGACCGGTGACAGGTAGCCGTCGGTCTCGAACAGCGAGCCGAAGTTGCGACCGATCTTGTTCTCGCCCTGCCGCAGCTCGTGCGTGCCACCCTCGCTGCCGTCGGGGCGGATGAGGGTGAGCAGCGCGCGCGGCTGCGGGACCGCGACCGGCGCCGAGCCGCTCGAGCCCAGGCCAGGCATGGGCGCGGGCCCGGTGGGCATGATCGCCGGCTGCGAGAGCTCGTCCATGCGGCAGCCGCACACGCCGCAGAAGCGGAAGCCAGGCGGGACGTCGGCCGCGCACTGCGGGCAGCGGCGAGGGCCGCTGACCACCGGCGGCGCGGGCGCCGGCCCGCCGAACCCGGCCATCGGCACGCCCGGCGGTGGGCCGGCGGGCGGACCGCCGGGTGGGCCGCCGGGCGGCGGCCCGAGCGGTCCAGGCGCGGATCCGAAGCCGGGCGGCGGCGGCAGCG
>CAADGB010000303.1 GCA_900696455.1 uncultured delta proteobacterium | reverse complement strand
CGCTGCACCGGGAGGCCCTCGGTCAGGGCGCGCTTGCCGGCGGCGCCCCCGGGGAAGGCCAGGTCGTCGCTCATCCAGTCGTCACGGCGATCGCGATCGAGGGGCATTGCACCTCAGTATACGGCAGCGCCTGGTCCGACCTTCCCCACATCCTTCGCGGGCGGCCGGCAGCCGCGGTCATGACGCCGGTCAGGCCGCAGAGCGAGCACCGCGATGTCGTACCCGCGACGACACGCCGCCCGTCAGGCCAGCCGGCGCAGCACCCGCGGCGGCAGGAGCGCGCGCAGGTGCATCCCGCCCGGGGTGGGCGCCCCGTCGAGCACGGCGACCCCGCCCTTCTTGAGCGGGATGGTCTCGCCGTGCCGCGCCTCGCCGGTGGTGACGAGCGCGATCAGCTCGCCCAGCCACGGCTCGTGGCCGATGATCGCCACCCGCGGCACGGCCGCCGCGGCGATCGCCGACAGGAGCTCGGCCCGCGGCGGCGCGCACAGGTGGACGCACAGCTCGGCGCTGCCGCCCGAGCGCAGGAGCGGCAGGGCGAGATCGGCGGTCTCGGCGGCGCGGCGCCACGGGCTGGCCAGGATGCGGTCGACGCGCAGGTCCAGCGCCCGCAGGCCGCGCACGACCTGCTTGAAGCGCCGGCGCCCGCGCTCGGTGAGCGACCGCTCGGCGTCCTCGACCTCCGGGTTGCGCTCGATGGCGATGGCGTGGCGGATGACGACCAGCTCCATCCCGCGACGGTACACCCGCGCGCCCACGCGCGGCAGGGTGCCGCGCGGTCGCGCCTTGACCACCTGGGGCGGGCGTGGGACACCGCGCGCCATGATGCGTACCCTCCGCGCGCGCCTGACCCCGGCGCTCCTCGCCGCCGCCCTGGCCGCCACCGCCTGCGGCGGCAAGTCGGCGCCGGCCACCGCGACCACCGAGCACGGGCACGCCGCTCACCACGGCGACGCGCCGCACGAGCACGACTTTCCGCCCGAGGTCGCGGCCTTCCACGACACCCTGGCGCCGCTATGGCACGCCACGCCCGGGGCGCAGCGCACCGAGGACACCTGCACCGCCACCGGCGAGCTCGACCAGCGCGCCGAGCACCTGCAGAACGCGGCGCCGCCGGCCGGCGTCGACGCCGACGCCTGGGCCGAGAAGCTCGCCGCCCTGCGCGAGGTGCTGTCCGGCCTGAGCGACGACTGCGTGGCCGATCGGCTCGACACCTTCGAGGCCGACTTCACCGCCCTGCACGACGCCTTCCACGCCCTCATCGCGCTGCTGCCCGGCGGCGGGATGAAGCACCCCTGACCGGAGCGGCGCGATGAGCTGGCGGCTCTGGCACCACGACGCGCAGTACGCGGGCGACACCCTCGACCCCGCGACCTGCCCCGACGATCCGCTCGATCTGTTCGTCGCGTGGTTCGCCGCCGCCGAGGCCGCGACCACGCCCTACGTCAACGCCATGACCCTGGCCACCGTCGACGGCCGCGGCCGGCCGTCGGCGCGCGTCGTCCTCCTCAAGGAGGTCGACCAGCGCGGCTTCGTGTTCTTCACCAGCTACCGCAGCCGCAAGGCGGACGACCTCGAGGCCAGCGGCCGCGCCGCCCTGGTCTTCCACTGGCAGGGGCTCGATCGCCAGGTCCGGGTCGAGGGCGCGGTCGAGCGCGTGAGCGAGGCCGACTCCGACGCGTACTTCGCCAGCCGCCCGCTGGGCAGCCGGCTGGGCGCCATCGCCTCGCACCAGTCGCAGCCGCTGGCCAGCCGGGCCGAGCTCGAGGCCCGGATCACCGCGCTCGAGGCCGAGCTCGGCGGCGCCGCCCCGCCGCGCCCGCCGCACTGGGGCGGCTACCGCGTCGTGCCCGACGCGGTCGAGTTCTGGCAGGGCCAGCCCAGCCGCCTCCACGATCGCGTCCTCTACACCGCCGGCGACGGCGGGTGGTCGCGCGTCCGCCTGTCGCCGTAGCCCGCCGGTCGCCGTCGCCCCGCGCGTCAGCGCAGCGGGCGCAGCCCGCGCTGGCCGCGGTACTGGTTGGCGGCGCGGTGGACCAGCGGATCGTGGGTGAGCAGCCGCGCCAGCGCGGCGGTCCCGATGCCTAGGCGCTCGGCGGTGGCCGCGACCTCGGCGCCGGCGGCGACGAAGACGTCGAGCAGGCGGGCGATCGCCACCCAGTAGCCGGCGGTCTGCCGCGTCTTCTCGCCCAGCGGCGCGGTGCCGCCGGCGACCAGCGCCGCCAGCCGGGCGTCGGCGACGAAGCCGTCGAGCGCCACCGGCCGCCGCAGCTCGAGGGCGAGGGCGCCGCGCAGGCGCTTGACCGCGCGCGCCCGGTTCTCGTGCTGCGACCGGCTGTCGTCGGCGTGGGCGGCCACGCCGGTCGCGACGTGGCGCACGCGCACCGCGCTCTCGGTCTTGTTGCGGTGCTGGCCGCCGGGCCCGCTGGCGCGGTAGCGGTCGACCTCGCACAGGCGCAGCAGCTCGTCGTCGCTGGCCAGGATGAGCGCGTCGCGATCCAATCAGTTGGCCTGCGACGGCGGCGCCGCCGGCGCGCCGGGCGTCGGCTTGCGCGCGCTCTCGGTCGGCTCGACGTAGACGTCGACGCCGCCGCGCTCGCCGGCGCGGCCGATCTCGACCCGGCTCACGCCCTCGACCGCCAGCATGTTGACCAGGCCCTCGAGGCCCTCGTCGTAGACCGCGTTCATGTCCTTGCACAGCCCGCGCAGCAGCTCGAACGGCATGCCGGGGGCGATCGCCGCCACCCGCGTGATCTGGCCCGAGCGCACCCGCACCGACAGCCCGAAGCTCGGGTGGGGCGCGCCGCGCAGGGTCTCGAGCACCGTCGACGGCAGCCCGCCGCCGGTGAAGTGGACGAAGGCGGCGTCGACGTTCCGCACCTGGGTCTCGACGTCGGCGCCGGGATCGGCCAGCTCGATCTCGGTGTAGGCGTCGTCGCCGATCGACTGGCTGAAGCGCTCGACCCGGGTGATGCCCTGATCGGTCACCCACCTCTTGAGCTTGAACTTGGCCTCGTGGGTGCCGAACAGCGGCTCGACCCGGTCCCACTCCTTGGGATCCCAGAAGTGCCAGCCGGTGGTGACGCGGCCGCCCCACACCCCGACCCACGACCCGACCAGTCGCGGCTCCAGCTTCTCGCCCATGGCGTCGAGGATCGCGGCGTCGCTCTTGGCGATGTTGCACAGCTTGAGGTAGTCGGCGAGCTTGGGGACCATCCCCGCCGGGTCCCCCCACGCGCCCCACCACATGCGCTTGAGATCGGAGCCGAGCATGGCCAGGTAGCTGACCATCTGGCCCATCGGCATCTCGGGCGGGGTCGGGACGTGCTCGAGCCAGCGGTCGAGGTGGATGTCCATCCACTCCTCGACGATGGGCAGGCGAGACAGCGTGATCTGGAGGTTGAGCCGGATCGACAGCGCGCGGTTGAGCGTGGCCTCGAGCGACATGGATCCCCTTGCGCAGCACCATAGCCCGGGCGGCGCCGGGCTCGCCACGGGAGTGGCGACTTTCAGCCCGCCGCGGCCGCCGCCACCGGCTCCGGGCAGCTCACACCACCAGGTTGACCAGCCGGCCCTTGACGTAGATCTCGCGCTTGATCGGCTTGCCGGCGAGGAACTCGACCACCTTGGGCTCGGCGCGGGCGGCGGCGAGGACCTCGGCCTCCGCGGCGTCGGCCGCGACCTCGATCGTGCCCCGCAGCTTGCCCTGGACCTGGACCGCGATCGTGATCACGTCCCGCGCCAGCTTGGCCTCGTCCCAGGTCGGCCACGGCGCCGCCTGGATCGAGGTGCGGTGACCGAGCCGCTCCCACAGCTCCTCGGCGACGTGGGGCGCGAACGGCGACAGGATGCGCAGGAACTGCTCGTACCAGTCGCGGGGGACGGTCGCGGCCCGGGTCGCCTCGTTGACGAAGACCATCATGTCGGCGATGGCGACGTTCATGCGCAGGTTGTCGACCGCCTCGCTCACCCGCTTGATCGCGGCGTGGAGCGCGCGCTCGAGCGCGCGCTGGTCGCCCACGACGGTGTCGGCCAGCTTGCCGCTGGGGCCGCCGGTCTCGTCGTCGACCGCCAGCCGCCACGCCCGGTCGAGGAAGCGGCGGCAGCCCGACACGCCGTCGGTCGCCCACTCGGTGCCGTCCTCGAGCGGGCCCATGAACAGCTCGTACAGGCGCAGGGCGTCGGCGCCGTACTCGTCGCACATGTCGTCGGGGTTGACGACGTTGTAGCGCGACTTGGACATCTTCTCGTTGCGGGTCTCGACGCGCTCGCCGGTGGCCTTGACCACCCAGCGCTCGCCCACCTTCTCGACCTCGTGGTCGTAGTAGTACTTGCCGCGCGCGTCCTTGAACGACGGCTTGTGGATCATGCCCTGGTGGAACAGGCGCTGGAACGGCTCGCGGGTGTGGACGAGGCCGAGGTCGTGGAGGACCTTGTGCCAGAAGCGAGCGTAGAGGAGGTGGAGGGTGGCGTGCTCGGAGCCGCCGACGTAGAGGTCGACGTTCATCCAGTAGCGCTCCTCGTCCGGATCCCAGGCCACGTCGTCGCGATCCGGCGACAGGAAGCGCAGGTAGTACCAGCACGAGCCCGCCCACTGCGGCATCGTGTTGGTCTCGCGGGTGGCCGGGCGACCGGTCGCGGGGTCGGTGGTGACCATCCAGTCGCCGGCGCGGGCCAGCGGCGGCCGGCCGTCGGCGGTCGGCTTGTAGGCGTCGAGCTCGGGCAGGAGCACCGGCAGCGCGTCCTCGGGCAGGACCTTGACCGTGCCGTCGTCGAGCTCGATGGTCGGGAACGGCTCGCCCCAGTAGCGCTGGCGCGAGAACAGCCAGTCGCGCAGGCGGTAGCGCACGCTCTTCTCGCCCCGGCCGCGCTCGACCAGCCAGCCGATCACCTTGTCGATGGCGGCGGCGTTATCGAGGCCGTCGAGGAACTCGCTGTTCACGTGGACGCCGTCGCCGGTGTAGGCGGCCTGGGTGACGTCGCCGCCGCGCACGACCTCGACGATGGGCAGGCCGAAGCGGGTCGCGAACGCCCAGTCGCGCTCGTCGTGGGCCGGGCACGCGAACACCGCGCCGGTGCCGTAGGTGGCGAGCACGTAGTCGGCGACCCAGATCGGGATCGGCTGGCCGGTGACCGGGTTCTCGGCGTAGGCGCCGGTGAAGACGCCGGTCTTGGGCGCGTCGGCGGCCTCGCTCGTCCGCTCGCGCTCGCTGCGCCTGCCGGCCTCGGCCCGGTAGGCGGCGACGGCGGCGCGCTGCGCGGCGGTGGTCACCGCGTCGACCAGGGGGTGCTCGGGCGCGAGCACGACGTAGGTGCCGCCGAACAGCGTGTCGGGCCGGGTGGTGAAGACCTGGACGCGGGCGTCGTGGCCGACCACGGCGAAGTCGACGTTGGCGCCGACCGAGCGGCCGATCCACTCGCGCTGCATCGCCAGCGTGCCCGCCGGCCAGTCGAGGCCGTCGAGATCGTCGACCAGGCGATCGGCGTAGGCGGTGATGCGCAGCATCCACTGCTTCATCAGCCGACGCTCGACGTCGTCGCCGGTCTCGATGTACTTGCCGTCCTTGACCTCCTCGTTGGCGAGGACGGTGCCCAGCGCCGGGCAGAAGTTGACCGGCACCTCGGCCTGGTAGGCGAGGCCCCGCTCCCACAGCTTGAGGAAGATCCACTGCGTCCAGCGGTAGTAGCGGGGATCGCTGGTGGCCAGCTCGCGGTCCCAGTCGTAGCTGAGGCCGAGGCGGCTGAGCTGCTGCTTGAAGGTGGCGACGTTGCGCTCGGTCACCACCCGGGGGTGGATGTTCTCCTTCTCGGCCTGGCGCTCGGCGGGCAGCCCGAAGCTGTCCCAGCCCATCACCCGCAGGACGTTGTAGCCCATCATGCGGCGGGCCCGCGCCACCACGTCGGTGGCGGTGTAGCCCTTGGGGTGGCCGACGTGCAGCCCCGACCCGCTCGGGTACGGGAACATGTCGAGCACGTAGTACTTGGGGCGGGTGCGATCGGTGGGCGTGGCGAAGGTGCGCTCGCGCGCCCACCGCTCCTGCCAGCGCGCGTCGATGGCCTGGTGGTCGTACGACGCCATGATCAGCTCGCGAGGGCGGCGGTGAGGCGGGCGGTGACCTCGTCGGGGGTGCCGACGCCGTCGACCCGGCGGAGCACGCCCTGGGCCTCGTAGAGGGGGACGATGGGCGCGGTCTCGCCGTGGTACTTGACCAGGCGCTGCTGGATCGCCTCCTCGGTGTCGTCCTTGCGGTGGACGAGGCGGGCGGCGACCTCGGGCGGCGGCGGATCGAACGTCAGGTGGTAGATCCGGCCGGTGACCGGGTCGTTGCGGCGGCCGACGCCGCGCTCGACGATCAGCTCGTCGGGGACCTCGATGAGGACGACGCGGTCGAGGGTGTAGCCGGCGCGGGTCATGGCCGCCGACAGGGCCTCGGCCTGCGGGATCGTGCGCGGGAAGCCGTCGAGCATGAAGCCGCCGGCGGCGTCGGGGCGGGCGATGCGCTCGAGGATCATCCCGATCACGACCTCGTCGGGCACCAGCTTGCCGGCCTTCATGTAGCCGTCGGCCTCGACGCCGAGCGCCGTGCCCTCCTTGACCGCGGCCCGCAGCATGTCGCCGCTGGAGATGTGGGGGATGCGGAGCTGGTCGACGAGGCGCGCCGCCTGGGTGCCCTTGCCGGCGCCGGGAGGTCCGATGAGGATCATGCGCATGATGGCGCGGACTCTGGCACGGTGGCCCCGGCGACGGCAACCGACCGGGGGGTGGCGCTGCGGCGCAGGCGGCGCCGGGCGCGCGCGGCGCCCGCGGACCCGCGGCGCGGCTATGCTGGCGCGGTGAAGCCCCCCCGCTGGCTGGTCGCGCTCAACCTCCTGTTCGCCGGCCTGTTCGTGGTCTCGGCCGTCATCCAGTACAACGATCCGGATCCCGGGATCTGGATCGCCTACTACGCCGCCGCCGCGGTGGCGACGCTGGCCGCCCTCCACCTCCGCGGCGGCTGGGTGGCCGCCGCGCTGGTCGGCCTGATCGCGGCGGCGTGGGCGGCGTGGCTGTGGCGCGACGTCGCCGGCCACGTCGAGGCCACCGACCTGTGGCGCAAGATGTCGGAGAAGGGCGGCAAGGTCGAGGTCCTGCGCGAGGCCGGCGGCCTCACCCTCGCCGCGGCCTGGCTGACCGTCGCCGCCCTCGCCGGCCGCCGGCGGCGGTAGGCGACGCGGGCAGCCCGCTGCGCCCGCCGGGCGCGCGACAGGATGTCCGGTATCCGGACCGTCAGCGCGCGCGGACGACGATGTCGTCGAGGAAGACCGGGCCCGGGGCGCCGTCGCCCGGGGTGGCGGTGTTCCAGGCGTCGACGGCGACGCCGCCCATCACGCCCTGGAGATCCGCGGTGGCGTCGGTGGCCTCGACCTGCCAGGTCGTGGGCTCGGTCGCGCCGGCCGGCCAGACGCGCGCCGCCAGGGACGTCACGCCGCCGGCCTGGTGGCAGCGGAAGCGGACGGCGTAGGGGGTGCCGGCGGCGAGCGCCGGCACGGCGGCCATCTGCACCGCCTCCTCGTGACCGTCGCGCTCGCGCCAGACGCCGATCTGCGGCCCACGGAAGGCCTCGCCGAACACGGCGTAGCCCGCGCCGGCCGGCGTCGACGCCCGCAGGTAGCCGCCGTTCTGCCGCACGTAGAAGCCCACGCCCTGCCGCTCCGGCTCCGCCAGCTCCAGGGTGAAGGTGACCTCGACATCGGACCGCGCCGGCCGGCAGCGCGTGTCCCATGCGACCCAGGGTGTAGGTGCTGACCGCCGGCACCAGCCGCCCGCGCCCGTCCTCGACGCGCGCGCTGGCCACCATCGGGGTGGCCGACGCTGGCGTCGGCGCCGCCGTCCGCCCCCACGTCGGCGCCGTCGTCGACGCAGCCGCCGCTGGCCACCGCCAGCGCGAGCACCACCGTGACCCGCGTCGCCACGCTGAACAGCCCGGTCCGGTCCACCCCCCTTCCGACTGCACCCGCCGTGCCCCCGTCGCACGCCCCCATCCGCCCGAGATCATCGGCGGCGTCCGACGGAGGTCCCCGGGGACGCCTGCCCAGCCCTCCACCCAGCTCCAGCCGGTACCGGCCTCCACGGCCTCGGTCGCCAGACCGCCATGCTGTCCGATCCGGTGTGGTTCGTGACGTTCACGACGGTTCCTCCAGTGAAGGGTACCGTGTAGATCTCCTCATCGGTCCCTGTGGATACGAAGGAGATGAGGGTGCCATCAGGTGACCATCGCGGGTGCCAGTCGGCGGTGGCCGTCTCGGTGAGATTCACCAGTCCAGCACCCGTCTCGCTCACGACGTAGATCTCTGGATTGGTGTCAGTTCCACCTTCGATCGCGAGCCGTGTTCCATCCGGCGACCAGAACGCCGCGATCTCGGTGCTCTCGGTGGTGTTCGTGATGTTGATGTTGGTGGCGCCGTTGGGGCTCACGACGAAGACATCCAGGTTCGCGAACGTCACGCGATGCGAGTAGACGATCGCCGACCCGTCCGGTCGCCAGCGAGGCCTGGCGTCGACGCCGGCGGTGATCGGCGTCGCGTTCGTTCCGTCGGCGTTGGCGACGGTGATCCGTCCGCCGGCGCCGGCAAAGGTCAACCTAGTTCCGTCAGGTGACCAATCGGGAGACGACGCGCCCGCCGACGTCAGCGGACCAACAGGATCAGCGCCGCTGACATGCACCGTGTAGAGCTCGGCGGTTCCGCCACGGTTACTGACGAAGGCCAGGCGCTGACCATCCGGGGACCATGCCGCTTCCGCGGCGTGCCCGCGTGAGAGGTTCAGGACCCCCGAGCCATCAGCCGCCATCACGTAGAGTTCCTGGGGGCCAGCCCGGTTCGACAAGAACGCGATGCGGTCGCCAGCCGGCGACCACAGCGGCTGCGTATCCACTGCCGAGTTCCGGGTCAGGTTGATGATCCCCGAACCATCGATCGCCATCGTGTAGATCTCAGCGTTTCCGTCCCTCATCGAAACGAAGGCGATCACATCGACGCCTCCCGGCGCGTCGTTTGACGTCGCGGCGTCGTCGGTCGCATCTGGCTCGATCTCGTCTGGATATGGGAATCGGCAACCGACTGCGCCGAGCAGGCCGCACGCGCAGTACGCCAGCAAGCGCGACATCACGACACGGATCGTATCCGACCGTTCCGAGGTTGAGGAGGCGCCCCCGGCGCTCACTTCGGCTTGGCCTTGAGGACGACCTTGTTGTCCTTGATGACGACGTTGAACTCGACGCCGGCCGCCTTGTGCTGCTCGAGGATCTTGGGCGCCTGCGACGACAGCGTGCGCACCAGCTTGTCGTAGCTCATGGGATCGGTCTTCTCGCCGACCACCTGCCGGGCCTTGATGTAGCGGGCGTAGAGGGCACGGGTGTCGGCCTCCGACATGCCGGGGATGGGCGACGGGCCGGTGCGCGGCGCCGACGCGCCCGCGCCGCTGCCCGCCGGCGCCGGCTTCCAGGCCGCGCCGCTCGCCGGCTGGGGACGCGGCGGCGCCGAGCCCTGCGCCGGGGTCGCGCGCACCGGTGGCGTCCCGGTCGGCGGCGTCGCCCGTCCGGTCGACGGCGGCATCGTGGCCTGCACCGGCCGCACCGGCGGCGGACCGGTCGGCACCGGCGGTCGCAGCGGCGGCGCCGCCGTG
>CAADGB010000302.1 GCA_900696455.1 uncultured delta proteobacterium | reverse complement strand
GCCGGTCGCGCCGGTCGCGGCGGCGCGCCGCGCCGGCGCGCGTGGCCGCGGATCACAGGCAGGTCACGCTGCTGACCGCGGTGTGGCTGCAGTGGGTGTCGGGATCGGTCGAGGCCGCGGTCAGGTGGTAGATGCGACAGGCCAGCGTGTTGCCGGCGATGTCGCTGGCGTCGTAGGTCTCGGTGGCGTCGAGGCCGGGGCAGGCCGCCAGGCAGGCGGCGACCGAGGCGTAGGGCGGCACCGCCTGGTCGCTGCACAGGGCGTCGGTGATGGCGCAGAAGCTCTCGCAGTTGGTGCCGCAGGTGCCGTCGCCGCCGGGGCCGGCGCGGGTGCAGGCGGTGGGGTCGCCCTCGGCGATCGCCGCCCAGTACGTCCGGCAGGCGATGGTCTGGCCGCCGCGATCGTCGGGCGCGCCCAGCTCCAGGGTCTCGCACGTCGCCTGGCAGGTCGAGACGTCGGAGAACTGCGCGACCGCGCCCTGGCAGTTGCGCATGACCAGCACGCAGTAGTCCTCGCAGGCGTTGGCGACCCGGTCGACCTCCGTCCCGCCACAGGCGAGCCCCGCGAGCGCGGCCCCGATCATGACCATGGTGCCGCCGACGAGTCCCCGGGTTCGCATCGCCTGCATCGTAGGTGAGGCCGTGGCCGCCGGCAACCGACTGGCCGCCGCGGCGCCCGGGCGGCCCGGGATCAGGCGAACGCGAGCTGGCGGGAGGTCGGGCCGTAGCGGGCCAGGTAGCCGGCGAGCGCCAGCTTCTTCAGGGCCGCCGCCGACGACATGTAGCGGACGACGCCGAAGATCGGACGCTCGGGCGCCCACGGGCGATCGAAGCGGCCCAGGGTCCAGAAGATGCCGCTGTACGAGTTGGGATCGCGGCCGTCGACGGCGTGCTTGTTGTTGAGGTGGACGAGCGCGGCCAGCGCGGCGCGCGGCGACGGCGACCACTCGAGGACCTTCTTGCCCCACAGCATGCGCAGGTAGTTCTGGATCCGGCCGTCGCGCACGAGCTGGGTCTGGGCGGCGTTCCACAGCGGATCATGGGTGGCGGCCGCCTCGAGCGCCGGCAGATCGTAGCGGTGCGGCCGCGGATCGGCGGCGTGGTCGTCGAGGGTGCGCCGGGCCCACGCCGGCAACGACTCGTAGCGATCGTGATCGTCGGGGCGGTGGAAGGCGAAGCCGTGGCCGAGCTCGCGCCAGGTGAAGACCTCGTCGACGAAGGCCTCGGCCGGCGGCGGCAGCCCCCACCACCCCTCGCGCTTGCCCGAGGCGCGGGTGGCGATCCGCGACGGATCCCAGTCGGCCTCGGCCCACACCCGGTGCAGGACCTGGTGGGCGCCGACGTGGCCGAAGTGGAGGTACGACGACAGCCCGCTGGCGGCGTCGGCGTCGGGCTGGTTGCGATCCTCGGCGTACCGGGGCAGGCGGCGGGCGATGAAGTCGTCGAGCACGGCGACCGCCGCCGGCGCGCCGCCGCGCTCGGCCACCGGGCGGACGGCGTGATCGATGGGCAGCCGGGCCAGCGCCGCGGCCTCGCCGGCGAGCAGCGCCGCGCTCGCCGCCGGCCACCGCCGGGCGACCGCGCCCGGGACCTCGCCGCCGCGGACCACGGCCGGGGCGGCGGCCAGCGGCGCCGGCGACGGCGCGCTCACGAGATGGGGATGGATCACCTTCTGCCAGTGCCAGCGGAAGGCGGCCGCCGTGGCGAAGGCGCGCTCGCTGGCGCGCAGCGGCAGGAGGCCGTTGCCGTCGACCTGCTCGACCCGCACCGTCAGCCTCGCCGCCGCCGCCGCCACCATCCGCGGCACGAAGAAGCACGGCCACTCGTCGGTGACCACCAGCGCGGCGCGCGCGGCCAGGGCCTCGAGCAGGCCGCGCCCCGCGCCCGGCGCCGGCTCGACGTACGGGTGGTACGCGACGCCGGCGGCGGCGAACGCGCGGGCGCTGGCGGCCATGCCGTCGAGGACGAAGCGGTGCAGGCGGTCGCTGGCCCACGGGTAGCCGGCGCGCAGGGCCTCGAGGACGAGCAGCGGCCGCCCCAGCTCGGCGGCGCGGGCGAGCGCGTGATCGAGGCCGAAGCTCCACGCGGCGCGGCGCGCCGCCACCATCCAGTAGAGGACGTGGGCGCCGCGGGGCGCCACCGGCCGGTCGTTGACCGCGGTCACGCGGGCGGCCGGGGCCGCGGCGGGCGGCGCCGGGGCCGCGACGCGCGAGCGGGAGAGTGAGCGGGGCACCCGACTAGGACGGCGCCGGCGACGGGGCGGTTACGCCGCGCGGGCCGGGTGCAGGCCGTCGGCGGCGCGCCGCAGGGCGGCCGGCGCGTCGGCGGTGACCACCGCGCCGTGGCCGGGCACGACCCGGGCCAGGCCGGGCCAGGCCGCGAGCCGGCGCAGGTGCGCGGCGTAGGCGGCGCGATCCTTCACGAGGAACCAGCGGGCGGTGCGCGTGACCTTGGGCCCGCCGGTCGAGCCGATGAGCGCGACCACCCTGCCCTTCCAGCCCGGGAGTCGATCGGGGAGGTTCATGAACGCGTCGTTGAAGACCGCGGTCACGGCGCCGTCGCCGTCGCGGTGGAGGAGGACCGCCTCCTCGGGGACGCCATCGAGCGCCTGCCAGGTCACGGCCGCGCCGCCCGGCAGGAGCGCCAGGTCACCGTCGACCGCGACCCGGCGCGCCACCGCCGCCTGCGACGCCGCCGTCGTCACCACCCGCGCCGCGGGGTAGCGCGCCTTCCAGCGCGGGGCGTCCATCGTGTGGTTGCGGCTGGGCACGACGATCCAGCGCACCGGCCCCAGCGCCTCGATCGCGGCCTGGGTCGCGTCGTCGCAGCACACGACGCTGTGCACCGCCAGGCTGCCGTCGCCCAGGCGCAGCACCGTCATGCGGCGGCCGATGGGCAGGAGGTCGAGGCTGGCGTCGACGATCCACAGGCCGTCGGCCAGCATCGTGAGCGGTCCGTGCGATGCTTGCCGCCATGAGTCCCGGGTGGCCATCCGGCTGCGATGCTCGCCGGATCGCGTTCGTCGCGCCAGCCGCGGCGGTCGCCTTGTGCGCGGCCGCCGCCCACCACCCGGCCGCCGCCGACGACGCCCGCGACCTGTTCGGCCTCGACGCGCCGGCCGACGCGCCGGCGACCTGCGCCGACGCCCGCGACCTGCCGTGCCCGGTCGACGACGCGCGGCCGCCGGCGGCGTGGCGCACCCGGCTCCGCGCCACGTACCTCCTGCGCCTGCCCCTGGCCGCGGCCGACCTCGACGCCGCCGCCGGCCTCGTGGTGGGCGCCGGCCGCGACGACGGCGGCCTCTACTACGCCGGCGCGACCTCGGCCGACAACCGCTGGCTGGTGGACGGCGCGGCCGTCGACTCGCCGCGGCTGGGCAACCTCGGCCTGCGGGTGCCGCTGGCGTTCGTCGACGAGGTGACGGTGACCACCGGCGGCTTCTCGGCCCGCGACCGGGCCGCGGTCGGCGCCGTGATCGAGGCCCGCCTGCGCGAGGGCGGCGACGCCCATCGCGCCACCGCCCGCGCCTGGCTCGGCGCCGGCGCGCCGCCGCGGCTCACCGCGCCGGTGCGCGGCGAGTACCGCTCGTTCCAGGGCCGCCTCGCCGATCAGCGCGCGCTCGACCTGGCGCTCGTCGGCGACGGGCCGCTGCTCCGCGCCGGCGGCGCGCGCCTGTGGTACGCGGCCGGCGTCGCGCCGCGGCTGGCGGACGCCTCGCTGGTCCGCCACGCCTGGCGCCGCGCCGACGCCGACGGCGACCTGCGCCCCGACCGGCGGCCCGACGGCCTCCTGGTCCACGACCCGCTGGGCACCGCCCACCGCGACGCGGTGGCGTGGTCGGTGCCGGCGATGCTGCGGCTGGGCGCGCGCGCCGCCCACCACGATCTGGCCGCCACCGCGCTGGTCACCGCCGCCGGCGACACCCGGTGGCGGGTCACCGCCGAGGAGGACGCCGCCGGCGTCGATCGTCGCGACCTCGACGCCTCGCTGTCGGCGACCTGGCGCGGCACCTGGCCGCGCACCCGCGCCCGCGTCGTCGCGAGCTGGCTGCGCGCCGGCCGCGTCGAGTCGCCGCGCGCCGCCGGCGGCCTCGCCCCCGATCTCGGCCTCGCCTACATCCCGCCGCCCGAGGCCACGACGACCGGCGCCGATCGCGCCGTCCGCGCCGGCTGCACCGATCAGGTCGCCGACGATCCGTACCCCGGCTTCGTCAACTGCCCGTTCCCCACCGGCTACTACCACGTCGGCGGCGTCGGCCAGCTCGGCGACGTGATCCAGGACCGGCCGGGCGTGGTGGCCGAGCTCGAGCGCGCCATCGGCGACCACACCATCGCCGCCGGGGTGAGCGGCGAGGACGCCCGCGTCGTCCTCCGCACCCGCTACAGCGGCGGCTACCTCCGCCGCCAGCTCGGCCCCGAGGCCTACGTCGACTACCGCCTGGTGCGGGTCGGCGCCGGGCCCGGCCTCGACGACGCCTGCGGCGACGTGGCGTGCGACTGGCTCGACGAGCACGAGCGCACGATCCGTACCCGCCACGTCGCGGCCTGGCTCGCCGACACCTGGCGACCGGGCGCCGCGATCGCGGTCGAGTACGGGGCGCGCGCCGAGGCCAGCCAGATCGGCGAGTCGGTGCGGGTCCGCGATCTGCTGCCGCGGCTGGGCGCGGCCTGGGACTTCCTCGGCGGCGGCCGCTCGCGCGCCTTCGTCGGCTGGGGCCGCTACGCCGCGGCGCTGCCCGCGGGCGCCGGCGAGCGCGTGTTCTCGGGGCCCACCGTCTACCAGCAGGCGACCTTCGGCCCGACCATGACCCACGCCCTCGCCGCCAGCGGCGAGGTGCCGATCGCGCCCGACCTGCGCGGCGTGCGCGTCGACGAGGCGCTGGCCGGCGTCGAGGTCGGCGCCGCCGACGTGGCGCGGCTGGGCGTGGTGGCGCGCCACCGCCACCTCGGCCGCGGGCTCGAGACCGTGGGCGGCGTGCTGACCGTGGTCGGCGCCGAGCCCGGCCAGGCCGCCGCCACCCGCGAGCTGATCGAGGTCGGCGTGACCGGCGAGACCTCGCCCGCCGCCGCGGTCACCGTGCGCGCCGGCTACGCCTGGTCGCGGCTGCGCGGCAACTGGGCCGGCCCCCACGATCCGGTCGACGGCTTCGGCCTCTACCTGTCGTCGGCGCTCGACGACGGCGCGATCAACGCCACCGGCCCCCTGCCCAACGACCAGCCCCACCGCTTCTTCGCCGAGGTCACCGGCCGCGGCCGCAAGGCCGGGTTCGAGCTCGAGCTCGGGCTGCGCGCCGCCGCCACCTCGGGCCGGCCGCGCAGCGTGCGCACGATCGCCGGCCAGAGCTTCCTCCTGCCTCGCGGCGCCGCCGGCCGCCTGCCGACGGTGGCCCAGACCAGCGCCCGCCTGGCGGCGCGCCGCGGGCGCCTCACGGTCGGCCTCGACGTGCTCAACCTGTTCGACCGTCGCGGCACCGTCGCCGTCGACGAGGTCCACGTCATCGACGCGCTCCTGCCCATCGACGGCGGCGACGCCGGCGACCTGATCTTCGCCAAGGACAACGTCTTCGAGTCGGAGCCGGCCCGGGTCAACCGTCGCCGCGGCGCGCCCAGCCGCTTCCAGGCGCCGCTGCTCGCCGTGCTCGGCGTGCGCGTCGAGCTGTGAGCCGCCGCCGCCGCGCGGTCAGCGCCGGCGACGCCGGCCGCCGCCGCCACCGCCGCCACCACCGCCACCACCACCACCACCACCACCACCACCACCACCGCCACCACCGCCGCCGCCGCGCGATCGACCGGCGCGCGCGCCGTGGCCGGCGCGACCCTCGTGGCCGTCGCGGTGCTCGCTGCGCCCGGCGGCCCGCCGCTCGTCGCGGCGCCGCTGCATGAGCGCCTGCGGCGTCGGCGAGCTGCCCGGCCGGGGCCGGCCGCCGCGCAGCTCGTAGGGGTGGCCCTCGATCACCGGGATCTCGCGGCGGATCAGGCGCTCGATCGCGTACAGGAGGTCGCCCTCCTCCTCGTCGCAGAACGACAGCGCGAAGCCGGAGGCGCCGGCGCGCGCGGTGCGGCCGATGCGGTGGACGTAGGTCTCGGGGACCTCGGGCAGGTCGAAGTTGACGACGTGGCTGATCTCGTCGATGTCGATGCCGCGGGCCGCGATGTCGGTGGCGACCAGGGCGCGGATCTGCCCGGCCTTGAAGTGGGCCAGGGCCCGCTCGCGCGCCCCCTGCGACTTGTTGCCGTGGATCGCGGCGGCGCCGACGCCGGCCTTCTCCAGGTGCTCGGCGACCCGGTTGGCGCCGTGCTTGGTGCGGGTGAAGACCAGCACCCGCCGCATCGCCACGTCGCGCAGGACGTCGACCAGGAGCGCGCGCTTGTCGGCCTTGGACACGAACGCCACCTCCTGCTCGATGCGGTCGGCGGTCGACGACACCGGCGCCACCGCGACCTGGACCGGCTTCACGAGGAGCACGTCGGCGAGCTGCTGGGCCTCGGGCGGCATCGTCGCCGAGAAGAACAGGGTCTGGCGCTCGCGCGGCAGGAGCCGGATCACGCGCTTGACGTCGTGGATGAAGCCCATGTCGAGCATGCGGTCGGCCTCGTCGAGGACGAAGATCTCGAGCCGGTCGACGTCGAGGAAGCCCTGGCCGGCGAGGTCGAGCAGGCGGCCGGGGGTGGCGATCAGGACGTCGACCCCGACCCGCAGCGTCTGCTTCTGCGGCTCCATGCCGACGCCGCCGAAGATCACCGCGACCTTGAGCCGCAGGTGGCGGCCGTAGGTGGTGAAGCTCTCGGCGATCTGCGACGCCAGCTCGCGGGTGGGGGTGAGCACCAGGCAGCGGATGGGGCGCGAGCCGCGCGGCCCGCGGCCGGGGCCGGGCGCCGGGCCGGGCTCGGGCCGGCGCTCCCACAGCCGCTGCAGGATCGGCAGGGCGAAGGCCGCGGTCTTGCCGGTGCCGGTCTGGGCCAGGCCCAGCAGGTCGCGGCCGGCCAGCACGTGGGGCACGCAGCGGGCCTGGATGGGCGTGGGCCGCTCGTAGCCTTCCTCGGCGACCGCGCGGGCGATCGGTTCGATGAGGCCGAGGTCGGCGAAGCGCTCGGGTAGCGGTTCCTTCATGATGGGGGCGCGCACCTTGCCACGGGTGGGGCCGGCATACCAGCCGGACCCTCCGGAGGCGACCGGTGGCCTATCATGAGGGGCATGCGGCGGCTCGCGCCCCTCCTCGCGCCCCTGGCGCTCGTCGCCGCGTGCGGCGACAACCTGCCCCAGGTCCACCGCCTCGACATCGTCGGCCACACCGACCTGGGGGCGCGCGGCATGTACGCGGCGCTGGCGGTCGCTGGCGACACCGCCTACGTCGGCTCGCGCAACGACAAGAAGGGCGTGCTCATCGTCGACCTCGCCGATCCGGCGCGGCCGACGGTGGTCGGCGAGCTCGGCCCGCCCGACGAGGGGCTGCCGTCGATGTCGTCGCGCGAGCTGCGCGCGGTGCCCGACCTCGACCTCCTGATCGTGCTCAACATGGTCTGCGGCGAGGAGCAGCACGGCTGCGCGCCGACCGGCGGCGAGGTCGAGAACTTCAAGCTCTACGACATCGCCGACCGGCGGGCGCCGCGCCTGGTCGCGACCATCCCGGTGACCGGCGACTTCCGCCGGCCGCGCAGCCCGCACGAGTTCTACCTGTGGCGCGACGGCGCGCGCGTGCTGCTGTTCGTGTCGGCGCCGCCGGGGCCGCCGGCGTTCGAGGTCATCGACGTCACCGATCCACGGGCGCCGGTGCGCACGACGTGGGATCCGACCCAGGAGGGCGTGCGCCGGCTGTCCGGCGACTACATCCTGCACTCGGTGGGGGTGTCGGCCGACGGCAAGATCGCGTACCTCTCACACCTCCGCGCCGGCCTCCTGCTCGCCGACGTCTCGGCGCTGCCCGCGGTCCGGCTGCTCACGCCGCCCGACGCGGCGGTGACCTGGCCGCCCGCCGAGTTCGCCGGCCCGCACTCGGCCGTGCAGCTCCGCGGCCGCAACGTGCTGGTGCTGAGCGAGGAGGTCTACCCCAACCCGCTCGGCACCGGCTGCCCGTGGGGGCACGTCCGCACCGTCGATGCCTCCGATCCCGCGGCGCCGGTGCTGCTCGGCGAGTTCCGGCTGCCCGAGAACGATCCGGCCTACTGCGCCGGCGGCGACCACGACCGCGTCGCCTTCACCGCCCACAACATCACCACCACCCGCGACCTGGCCTTCGTCACCTGGTACTCGGGCGGCCTCCAGGTGATCGACGTCGAGGATCCGCGGGCGCCGGTGGGGCTGGCCGAGCTGCGGCCCGAGCCGGTGCCGGTGGTCGAGCACGAGGACCCGACCCTGGGCGGCCACCCGGTGCTGATGTGGAGCTACCCGGTGATCCAGGGCGGCCTCGTCCACGTCGTCGACTCGCGCAACGGCCTCTACGTCCTGCGCTACCGGGGCCGCCACGAGGACCAGCTCTTCGAGGACCTGTTCGTCGAGGGCAACAGCAACCTGTGACCGGCGCCGGCGCGGTCGCGCCCGGCGGGCCCGGTCAGGCCGGTCAGGCCGGTCACGCCGGTCACGCCGGTCACGCCGGTCACGCCGGTCACGCCGGTCAGGGCGGGTCAGGCCGGTCAGGGCGCGAGGGTCGCCGCGGCGGGCTGGGCCTCGACGTCGGCGAGGTGGTCGACGTAGCCGGCCAGCGCATGCGGCAGCGGGTGGGCGTCGCAGGGCGTGGGCGTGCCGAGGATGAACGTGGCGGCCGGCGGGACGCCGGCCTCGGCGTAGGCGCAGACGTCGGTGGCGGCGTTGCCGTAGGCGCGGACGACGCGCAGCCCGGCGGCCTGGAGCGCGGTCAGAGCCTCGCGCTTGAACGCGCCGACGCCGTCGCGGCTCGGTCGGCCGTCGCGCAGACGATCGGGGGTGAACAGCGGCCCGAACGGGAAGCCGCCGGTCACCAGCCAGCGCCGGGTGCGCTCGCGCAGCGGGTACGGGCGGCCGGTGACGTAGACGACGAGGTAGCCCTTGTCGGCCCAGGCCCGGGCCACCGCGGCGGCGCCGGCGAAGGCCTCGGCGCCACGCCCGAGCAGGTCGTCGAGCAGCTCGCCGTCGTCGATCGTGAGCGTGCCGTCGATGTCGAACACCACCGCCGGCGTGGCGCCGGGCAGCACCCAGACGCCGCCCTCGGCGGCGCTGCCGTCGCCGGCGACCCGCATCCAGTAGCGGTGGTGCCCGGGCGGCAGCGCCGGCGCCTGGTAGCCGGCGCGGCCGTCGTCGTCGGTGCCGGTGCGGCCGAGGCGGCGGACCGCGCAGTCGGCGCCCGCCAGGTAGACGTCGACGTCCTCGCCCTCGAGGTCCTTCGAGACCTTGCCGTAGGCGAACTTGGCGACGAGCTCGGGCCGGGTCCGCGCCGGCACGACGACGTCGCTGGCGACGTGGCGCGGCTCGCCCATGCGCGCGACCACGGCGCTGCGATCGTGGCGCCACGCCGCGCCGCTGGCGGTCGGCGGCGCGCAGGCCGGCGCCTCGCCCGGCCACGGCACGCGCGGCGCCGCCCGCTCGCGCTGGCAGCCGCCGGCGAGGACGAGCGCGGCGGCCAGGGTGGCGAGCGCGACGAGCGTGGAGGGGGTGAGGGTCGAGGTAGGGCGGGTCACGGCGCGTCGGGGAGCGTACCGGATCCGGGTCCGGACTCGGGCTCGGGTTCGGATTCGGGCTCGGGTTCGGCTCCGAGACCGACGACGACCTCGGCCGGCGCGGACGCTACCGGGGCGCGTCGACGGTCACGACGTGGCCCTTGTAGTCACGGCGCAGGCCGGCGCGCTCCAGCACCGCGGCCCACCGCCCCACCAGGGTGCGCTCGCCGTCGACGCTCTCGATCACGAGGGGCCTGCGACGCGACGCCGCCACCTGGGGCAGGCCGAGGGCGAGCGCGCGCTCGATCGCGGTCGCCGCCGCGTCGGCGAAGGTCGCGACCTTGCCGCCGCGTGCCTCCAGCCACAGCGCCGGCGCGCCGTCGACCAGGATCACCGACGCGCCGCTGCGCCGAGCCGGGCGCCCACCGCCCGTGAGCTCGGGCCACGGCACCAGCGCGCCCCACGGGCACGCGGGATCGACCGCGGCCAGGGCGACGACCTCGTCGGCGCCCGCCGGCTCGCGCAGGCGATCGACCGCGCCGGCCCCCGCGTACTGCCGGCCGCCGAGCCCGGCGACGAAGTGGCCGCGGCGCAGCGCGCCGGCCTCCTCGAGCGCGTCGAGCACCGGCACCAGCGCGGCGAAGCCACCGGCGAGCTCCTCGGCCGCCGCCGCCTCGCGGGTCACCACGCCCCAGCGCCCGGCCAGCGCGGTCGCCGTCGCGTGCGCCCGCGCCGTCGCGGACGGCGGCGCGGCGCCCACCAGCGACGCCACCAGCGACCAGCGTCCGCCGAACGCCGCGCCCGGGCCGGTCCGCCCTCGCCGCCCGCTCGCGGCCGCGGGCCGGGGCCGCACCCGCAGGCTGCGCAGCGGGGCGAACGTGTCGTTGGTGACGACGCCAGCCCACACCAGCTCCCACAGCGCCGCCCGCACCTGCTCGCGGGTCGAGCCGCCGCCCCCGGCGCCGCGCGCCGCCGCGACCGCGCCCTCGACCGCGGCCTCGATCGCCACCAGGAACGACGCGCCGGCGGCGCGCAGGTGCTCGACGATCGCGCGCGCCACCGGCCCGGCGTCGGCCGGCAGCTCGCCGGGCGCGAGGAGCGCGGCCGCCCGCGCCCGCCGCACGATCCGTACCCGACCGTCGTCGCGCCCGAGGGCGCCGCAGCCGACCCACACCACCTCGCCCATCGCCCCCAGCTCGTCGAGCATGCGGGGCGCGAAGTCGGCGACCCGCGCCGGCAGGAGCCGGGCCTCGAGCTCGGCGAACGGCAGCGGCGCGCCCTCGAGCTGCTCGAGCGCGGCGCGCAGGGCGCCCGGCCCCCGCCGGCCGGCGCCGACCCCCTGCCAGCGCGGCAGGAACCGCGCGAGGGCGGCGACGTCGACCGGCGCCACGCCGGCGCGCAGGCGCTCGAGCGTCCGCCGCCGCAGCCGGCGCAGCACCTCGGGATCGACGAGCTCGTCGCCGGCGTCGGGCTCGGCGACCAGCGCCCCACGCGCGACGAGCGCCGACGCCGCCGCGTCCAGCGCGCCCGGCGGCAGCCCCCAGCGTGCCGCCAGCGGCGCGAGCGCGAACGGCCCGCGCCCGCGCGCCCAGCGCGCGAGCAGCCCGGTCAGCGCGTCGGGCACGGCGTCCAGGAGCGCGGCTGGCAGCCCCGCCGGCAGGGCCACGCCCAGCCCGTCGCGGTAGCGCGCCGCGTCCTCGACGACGATCCAGCGGCGGGCGCCGGCCACCTCGATCGCCAGCACCCGCCGGGGCGTGGCCAGCTCGGCGAGCGCCGCCGCCACGTCGAGCCCGGGCTCGACCCGCGCCGCCAGCTCGTCGTCGTCGAGCTCGCCCACGCGGCGCAGCAGGTCGGTGAGCTCGTCGGCGGTGCGCGCCTGCCAGCCCGCCGCCCGCCCGGCGAGCTCGGCCTCGACCTCCGCGACCGCCGCCGGATCGAGGAGCGCGCGGGCCTCGCCGGCGCCCACCAGCTCGCGCAGGAGGCCGCGATCGAGGGCCAGGGTCTGGGCCCGGCGCTCGGCCACCGGCAGGTCGCCCTGGTAGAGGAACTCGGCGACGTAGTCGAAGACCAGCGAGGTGGCGAACGGCGACGGCGCGACCGTGGTCACCTCGTCGACCCGCACCTCGCGGCGCTCGACCGCGGCCAGGAGCTCGCGCAGCGCCGGCACGTCGAAGACGTCGCGCAGGGCCTCGCGGTAGGTCTCGAGGACGATCGGGAACGCCGGGTAGCGCAGGGCCACGGCCATGAGCTGCTGCGCCCGCTGCCGCTGGCTCCACAACGGCGTGCGCTGACCGGGCCGGCGCCGCGGCAGGAGCAGGGCCCGCGCCGCGTTCTCGCGGAACAGCGCGGCGAAGCGCGGCGAGCGCGCCAGCTCCGCCACCAGCAGCTCCTCGACCTCGGCGGCGGCCGGGAACAGGTCGCCGACCGCCGGCAGCTCGTCGCCCTCGGCGAAGCGCAGGGCGATGCCGTCGTCGTCGTGCATGGCGTGCACGGTGTAACCCAGCCGCTCCTCGAGCCGGCGGGCGATGAGCAGCGCCCACGGCGCGTGGACCCGCGCCCCCAGCGGCGACAGCACGCACAGCCGCCAGTCGCCGAGCTCGTCGCGGAAGCGCTCGACGACGATCACCCGATCGGTCGGCAGGGTGCCGGCCGCCGCGCGCTGGGCGGCGACGTGGGCGACCAGGTTGCGGGCGGCGCGCTCGTCGAGGCAGTAGCGCGGGCGCAGGTCGGCCGCCGCCGCCTCGCCGCCCGCCGCGATCAGCGCGTCGACCTCGCGGACGAGGGCGCCCAGCGCGCGCCCGAGCTCGACCGGCCGCCCCGGCCCCTCGCCGCGCCAGAAGGGCATCTTGCCGGGCTCGCCCGGGGCCGGCGAGACGATCACGCGATCGCGCGTGATCTCGTCGATGCGCCAGGTGGTGGCGCCGAGCAGGAAGGTCTCGCCGCGCCGGCTCTCCGCCACCATCTCCTCGTCGAGCTCGCCGATGCGCGGCCCGCCGTCGCCGAGGTGGACGCCGTACAGCCCGCGGTCGGGGATGGTGCCGGCGTTGACCACGGCCAGGAGCCGGGCGCCCGGCCGCGCCGTCACCACGTCGGCGGCGCGATCCCAGACCAGCCGCGGCCGCAGCGCCGCCAGCTCGTCCGACGGGTAGCGCCCGGACAGCATGTCGAGGACGCCGTCGAGGGCGGCCCGTGACAGGCCGCGGTAGCCGGCGGCGCGGGTCGCCACCCGCAGCAGCTCCGCCACCGGCCACGGCGCGAGCGCGCACATCGCCACCACCTGCTGGGCCAGGACGTCGAGGCAGAGCTCCGGCAGACGGACGGGCTCGACCTCGCCGTCGAGCATGCCGCGCGCGCACACCGCCGCCTCGAGCAGGTCGCCGCGGAACTTGGGCACGATGCGGCCGCGGCTGGTCGCGCCGACCTGGTGGCCGGCGCGCCCGATGCGCTGCAGCCCGCGCGCGATCGCGCCCGGCGACTCGACCTGCACCACCAGATCGACCGCGCCCATGTCGATGCCGAGCTCGAGCGAGCTGGTGGCGGTGATCGCGCGCAGCCGCCCGGCCTTGAGCTCCTCCTCGAGCGCCAGCCGCTGCAGCCGGGCCACCGAGCCGTGGTGAGCGCGCACCAGCTCCTCGTCGGGGC
Organism: uncultured delta proteobacterium; assembly: GCA_900696455.1. Taxonomy (GTDB): domain Bacteria; phylum Myxococcota_A; class Polyangia; order Haliangiales; family Haliangiaceae; genus UBA2376. The sequence goes on along the minus strand of CAADGB010000302.1, from coordinate 21,907 downwards.
CGGCGGCGCCGACGGCCCGCGCCAGCTCGGTGAGCTGGGTGGCCAGGCGCTCGGCGAGGCGGCGGCTGTTGACGAACAGGATCGTCGAGCGGTGGGCCAGGACCAGCTCCAGCAGCCGGGGGTAGATCGACGGCCACAGCCCGCCGCCCGGCGCGCCCCGCGCCTCCTCGAGCTGGACCGGCGACGCCGGATCGGGCGGCGGCGGCGCGGTCATGTCGTCGACCGGCACGACGATCTCGAGGTCGAGGCGCGGCCGCTCGCCGGCGTCGACGATCGCCACCGGGCGATCGCCGCCGAGGAAGCGGGCCACCACCGCCAGCGGGCGCTGGGTCGCCGACAGGCCGATGCGCTGGGGCTCGGGCCGGCCGCCGGCGGTGACCAGCGCGCTCAGGCGCTCGAGCGACAGCGCCAGGTGGGCGCCGCGCTTGGTCGGGGCCAGGGCGTGGATCTCGTCGACGATGACGGTGTCGACGGCGGCCAGCGCCGCCCGCGCCGCCGAGCCCAGCACCAGGTACAGCGACTCCGGCGTGGTGATGAGGATCTCGCCCGGCTCGCGCTGCTGGCGCCGGCGCTCGCGGGCCGGGGTGTCGCCGGTGCGGACGTCGATGCGCGGCACCCGCAGCGCCAGCCCGCGCGCCGCCGCCACCCGCTCGAGGCCGGCCAGCGGCGCCCGCAGGTTCTTCTCGACGTCGTAGGCCAGGGCCTTGATCGGCGAGACGTAGACGACGCGGGTGCCGCGCCCCGGATCGGCGCCGGGCGCGGTCAGGCGATCGAGGCAGGCCAGGAACGCGGCCAGGGTCTTGCCGCTGCCGGTCGGCGCCAGCATGAGCGTGTGCTCGCCGGCGGCGATCCGGGCCCAGCCCAGCTCCTGGACCCGGGTGGGCGCGGCGAAGCGCTCGGCGAACCAGGCCCGGGTGAGCTCGGAGAACGGCAGCGCCGTCATCGCACCGCGCCCGCGCCGCCGCGGCTACTCGCCCTTGCCGGGGCGGCCGGCGCCGAGCTTGCCGATGCGCGGATCCTCGCCCTTGTCGTCGTCGCCGAACAGGCGGATGCGCTGGCCGGCGCGGTTGTGGCCGATGGCGTAGACCACGCCGGCGACGCCGGAGATGGGCAGCACCACCATCAGCACCGGCATGAGCAGGAACATGGGGACGATCTTGGCCACGATGCTGGCGACGATCAGGTACATCGCCGCCGCCGGGATGGTCTCGCGCCAGGCGCCGGCGTAGAGCCAGCCCAGCGGCCCGAAGAAGAACGACAGCCCGCCCGACACCAGCCACGACTTGTCGCCGGCCTCGCGCGGCTTCGTCAGCTCGTGCTTGGCGTCGCCGGCCTTCTTCGCCAGCACCAGCGCGGTCTCGAGGTCGCCGCCGCGATCGCGCCCGCGCCCGCCCTCGGCCTCGCTCCCGCCCTTGCGCGCCTTGCCGGTGACGATCGCCGCCTGCCGCTCGCGCAGCTCGTCGCGCTCGGCCTGCTGGCGCGCCCGCTGCGCCCGCACCCGAGCCTCGGCCTCGGCCCGCACCCGACGCCGGGCGACGTCCTCGGCCTTGACCTCGGCCGCCAGCGCGTCCAGGCGGGCGCGCAGCTCGTCATCGTCGTCGGGCACGGCCCGAACTATGGCATGATCTCTCCGTGCGCGTCGCCCGCCTCGCTCGCCTCGCCCTGGGCCTGTCGCTCGGCCTCGCCGGCGGCCTCACCGGCTGCGGCGAGACCTCCGGCCCGCAGGGCCCCAGCGCGCCCCGCACCGCCGGCGAGCGCGCCCGCGCCGAGAAGGCGGCCTCGAGCGAGGAGCCGGTCGACGCCAAGGGCAAGAAGTGGGGTGGCTGGCGCTACCAGGGCAGCCGCGACGAGTGCTTCTTCGTGGTCAAGCGCCGCTGCTTCACCGAGCGCGAGGCGGCCTGCCGCGCCGCCAGGTGCGGCGCCAAGCGCTGCGTGGTCGAGGGCGGCGGCCCGGCCACGGTGCGCTGCCAGTAGGAGCGCGGCGTGAAGCCGTGGATCGAGCTCGCGCGAGCCCCGGCGCCAGGTGGCGGCGAGCTGTCGCTCCACCGGCGCGACCGCGAGCTGGTGATCCGCGTCGACGGCCAGGAGCTGATGTCGAGCCGGCGCCACGCCTCGGAGGACCACCTGGCCGCGGTCGGCTGCGCCGGCGTCGGCGCCGGTCGGGTGTTGATCGGCGGCCTCGGCATGGGCTTCACCCTGCGCGCGGCGCTGGCGGCGCTGCCGGCCGGCGCCCGGCTCGTCGTCGCCGAGCTGAGCGCGGCGGTGGTGGCGTGGAACCGCGAGCTGCTCGGGCCCGAGGCGGCGGCGACCTTGCGCGATCCGCGGGTGCGGCTCGAGGTCGCCGACGTCGCGGCGCTCCTGGCCGAGCCCCGCGGCTACGACGCGATCCTGCTCGACGTCGACAACAGCCCCCACGCCCTGACCCAGCCCGCCAACCGCAGCCTGTACGCCGCCGCCGGCCTCGCCGCCGCCCACCGCGCCCTGCGGCCGGGCGGCCGGCTCGCGGTGTGGTCGGCGGAGCGCGCCCCGGCCTTCTCGCGCCGCCTCACCGCCGCCGGCTTCGCGGTCGAGCTCCACGACGCGCGCGCCCACCGCGGACGCGGCGCCACCCACACGATCTACGTCGGCCGCCGGCCGCGCTAGCGCGCGGGGTGGCCGCGAGCCGGGCCCGCCGCCCGGCCTGGAGCACCGGACGGTCTGAATGCCGTCGCGAGACGCGGACTCGTGAGGCAGATCCGGGCGCACGCCCGAAGCGCAGCGACGAGCGTCGTGGCCCTACGTGAGGAGCGAGCATCGGACGTACGCCCGGAGGTGCCCGCAAGGTCGCGTCGCAGCAGGCCCTTCAAACCGTTCGGTGCTCTAGGCCACGGCGCGCTTGCCGACGACCTTGGGGATGCGGACGCGCGGGCCGACGTGGACCGACAGCCGCTTGACGTTCTTGTAGAACTCGCCGTCGATGACCGGCTCCAGCAGCTCGTCGGTGGTGGCCTCGAGCACCATCGCCCGGCACGGCCGGTCGAGGACGGCGCGGCCGATCATCTCGTCGCCGCGCGCCATGCGCGGCAGGTTGCGGGCCACCGCCAGCGGCGACGGCGTGCCGACGATGGCGTTGAGCAGGCCGGCCTGGTCGGCCTTGCCGAAGAACTTGAGCACGTTGCCCAGGTTGATCGACATCGAGGCGACGTGGATGCCGGTGTAGTCCTCGCCCGGCAGGATCATGCCGTCGAGGGTGATGCGGGCCCGGGTCGGGTTGAAGATGTGGTCGGCGTAGCGGGCGAAGCGGCCCATGCCCGGGACGTGGCGCAGGGGCGTCATCGCCACCGGCATCGACATCAGGGTCCGACCCACGACCTTCATGATCGTGCGCGGGTTGGGATCGTGGTCCTCGTAGTACTTGGAGAAGAAGCGCTGGCCGACGCCGCCGGCGGCCATCGCGAAGCCGTAGGTGCGGAACGGCCGCTCGCCGTCGGGGCCGACCTCGACGCCGTCGATCACCATCGAGTCGACCTCGGTCTCCTCGACGCGGTGCCCCGACTCGATCTTGGTGCGCAAGGTGGCGAGCAGCCCCTCGGCGTCGCCCTTGATGCCGACGTTGTTGGCGATGAAGTCGATCGTGCCGCCGTTGGTCGGCATCGTCAGCGGCATCGTCACCTGCTGGCCGGCGAACTCCTCCTCCTGCAGCACCTCCATGCCCATGCGCAGCATCCAGTGCAGGGCGCCGTCGCCGCCGTCCGCCACCCAGTAGCGCGCGCGCTTGCGCAGGAACTCGCGCAGCACCGGCTTGATCGACTCGAGCGTGTGCGTCTCGTGGACCTCGCCCATCGTGCCGACGATGGACTGCAGGCGGCGCGCGCGGTCCGGCTTGCCCTTGTTCTTGCGGCTGTTGGGGTTGGTGATGACGCCGATGTGCATGGGGGTACTCCGTCTCGGACGTCCCCCCGGGCTGCAAGAACCGGGCGCATCGACGCGGTGCGTAAGTTACCGGAATCAAATGGCCGGACCACGCCCTCCCTGCGAAGCCGGTTACGCGCCGGCGGCGGGAGTGTGTAGGTCGCGTGGCGGCCCGATGAAGGATGGTCAGCGCGGCACGAGCACCGTCACCGACGACGCCGGCAGCGGCACGCGGAACGCGTTGGTGGCGACCGGCGCGAGCGCGGCGTCGGGATCGATCGTCGCCGCGTCGCCGTCGAGCACCCAGCGGTCGGCGGCGACGAAGGTGCGCGGCGCGGCGACGCGCACGCCGGCGGTGAGCGGCACCGTCGCCTTGTTGACGAGCACGATCACCTGGCGGGCGCCGTCGTCGTCGGAGGCGTAGGCCGTCACCCGCTCGACGTCGCTGGTCGTCGCGGCGACGCTGGTGGCGCCGAACCCGGCGCCGGCGCCGTCGAAGCTGGTGAAGACCCGCAGCCCGGCCAGGGTGAAGCGCTCGCGCGCCGCCGGGCGCAGGAGCCAGATCGTCGCCGCCGCCACCCCCTCGCGGCCGAAGACGCCGAGCACGTCGGCGGTCGCGAGCGCGCCGCTGACGTGGTCGCCGCCGCCGAAGTTCCACTCGGTGAAGGCCAGGCGGGTGCCCGGGTAGTGGGCGGCGATGTCCTCGCGCAGGGACGGCAGGAGGCGGATGGGCGCGTCGAGGACGTCGTTGACGATCCACGAGTCCTCGCGGTAGCCGGCGTCCCACAGCGAGCGCGGCGCCTGGACCCGGGCGGCCGCGCCCCGGGCGTCGTCCACGTCCGAGATCCGGACGCCGTCGCCGCGGGCCTCCGGGTACCAGTGGAGATCGAGGTAGTCGACCAGGCGGCGGCCGGCGGCGGTCTCGGCGGCGCGCAGCTCGTCCAGGAAGTGCGGGATGAAGCGCCGGCCGCCGGCGTCGGGCGCGCCCTGCAGGGTGGTGTAGCCGGCGTAGCCGTAGCTGACGAAGCCCAGGACCTCGACCGCCGGCCACGCGTCCTTGACCGCCGCGGCGAAGCGGACGGTGCGCTCGACCAGCTCGGCGTAGGTCACCGGCACCGGATGGACGCGGGGATGAGTGCTCGACCAGAGGTCGGGCTCGTTGTCGAGCGACACCAGCACCCGGACGTCGCCCCAGGTCCGGCGCACGAAGTCGACGGCCTCGTCCTGGTAGACGGTGTCGTCGCCGAGGTCGGGGGTGGCGGCGAAGGGCGCGCCCTTGCGCGCGACGTTGGCGGCGAAGCGGGTGCTCAGGTAGTTGCTGCCCGAGTTCCGCACGTCGCCGACGCAGGCCGGCGGGCCCTGGCCGCCGTCGCCGAGATCGTCGTGGTCGGCGGCGACGTGATCGATGATGGGCACGGTGATGATGGCGGCGGTGCCGCGGGCGCGAGCGTCGTCGAGGAGCGCGCGGAAGGCGCTGGCCGGCGGCGACCCGGGCGCGCCGAGCAGGCCGTCGTTCTGGTTGCAGTAGTCCTCGCCGGCGTTCGACGCGTTGTTCTCCCAGTTGTACGCGGTCAGGCGGTTGCCGCCGGCGCGCACCAGCCGCGGCCGGTCGCGGGCCACGTCGGCGCCGCCGTTGAGGCCGTAGACGAGCGGCGAGATCGGCAGCCGCGCGGTGTCGGTGCGGACCTCGATCGCGACGTCGGCGGCGCCGGGATCGCCGGGCTCGACGATGGGCCCGTGCCCGCCGTCGCCGCCGCCGCCGTCGCCGCCGTCACCGCCGCCACAGCCGGCGAGCGCGAGGCCGAGCCCGAGGCCGAGCCCGAGGCCGCGCAGGAGCGCGAGGGGGAGCGCGGCGGACGAAGGCGGGCGGATGGCGGGGCGGCGCACCGGCCGAGGATACGCCCGATCCCGGCCGCCCTCGGGCCCGCGCCGGCGCCACGGCGAGGCCTGGAGCCTGGACGTCGATCCCGGGCGCGAGCCGACGACCCTCACGCCGCCAGCGCCGCCATCAGGCGGCGAGCGGCGGGGCCGAGGCGCGCGCCGGCGCGGTGGTAGAGGCGGGGGGTGAAGACGTGCTCGTGGCCGCGGGCGTAGGGCAGGACGCGCAGGGCGCCGCGCCGGAGCTCGGCCTGGCACAGGTGCTCGGGCAGCCAGCCGTAGCCGATGCCGGCGAGGATGGCGGCGCGCTTGGCGTGGAAGTCGTTGAGGTCGAAGCGGACCCGGCGCTCGGCGTGATCGGTGGGCAGCGCCAGCCGCGGATCGCCGCCGCGCACCGTCACCAGCACGTGCTCCTCGAGCGCGCGATCGTCGAGCGGGCCCTTGCGGCGGGCCAGCGGGTGACCCCGGTGCGCCACCAGCCGGGCGCGCAGCGGCGCCAGGCGGGCGCCGACCACGCCGGGGGCGACCGCCGGCAGGACCGCCAGCATGAGATCGGCGTCGTCGCGCGCGAACGCGGCCTCGACCCCGCCCAGGAACTCGGAGCTGACGTGGAGCCGGGTGGGCGCACCGGCGGCGACCAGCTCGCCCACCGCGCGCAGGATGGGCGCGTCGGAGCAGACCCCGTCGTAGACCACGCGCAGGGCCGGCTCCCAGCCGGTGCGCATCTCGACGCAGGCGGCGGCGAGGTCGGCCTCGGCGGCGAGCAGCCGCCGGCAGTGCTCGAGCACGCGCCGGCCGGCGGCGGTGAGCCGCAGCCGGTAGCCGCGGCGCTCGACCAGGTCGAGCTCGACCTGGCGCTCGAGCTGGCGCAGGGCGTAGAGCACCGCCGGGTGGCCCTTGCCCAGGGCCGCGGCCGCGCGCACCAGCGTGCCGTGGCGCTCCAGCGCGTCGAGGGCCCGGGCCTGGTCGAGGGTGATGTTCATTCTCCTGACAGTATATGCCGAGATTTTGTCCTATCTCCCGACAGGGGCGCCGCGCCACCGTCCGGCCATGGACATCCCCTACGTCCGCGGCAAGGTCGCGGCCCAGGCCCACGTCGCCCTGCCCGAGGGCACGGTCGAGGAGGAGTACGCGCGCGACGGCTTCGCCGGCCGCTACGCCCACCTCTACCGCACCCGGGCGCCGGTGGCGTGGTCGCGCATCGAGGGTCCGCTCCGGCCCCGCGCCTTCGACACCCGCGAGCTGCCGCGCCCGGGCGACTACCTCGGCCGCGCCGCCCTGCTCGAGAACGCCGACCTCCGGCTCCACGTCGCCACCGTCGACGCGCCGATGCCGTACCTGTTCCGCAACGCCGATGGCGACGAGCTCCTGTTCGTCCACGCCGGCGCCGGCCGGCTCGAGACCGACTTCGGGCCCCTCGCCTACCGCGCGGGGGACTACCTGCTGGTGCCGCGCGGCACCGCCCACCGCCTGGTGCCGACCGCGGCCACCCGGCTGCTGGTCGTCGAGAGCGCCGGCGAGCTGCGGGTGCCCGAGCGCGGCCTGCTCGGCCAGCACGCGCTGTTCGACCCGGCGGTGATCGAGGTCCCGACCCCCAGCGGCCGCAGCACCCTGGCCGCCGACGCCGCCGGCGAGTGGCAGGTGGCGGTGCAGCGCGAGGGCGAGCTGACCCGGGTCTTCTACCGCCACGACCCGCTCGACACCGTGGGCTGGAAGGGGACGCTGGCGCCGCTGCGCCTCAACGTCGCCGACATCCGCCCGGTGCTCAGCGAGCGTTACCACCTGCCGCCGACCGCCCACGCCACGTTCGCGGCGCCCGCCGCCGTGGTCTGCACGTTCCTGCCCCGCCCGCTCGAGACCGGCGATCCGCAGGCCCTGCGCGTGCCCTTCTACCACGCCAACATCGACTACGACGAGGTGCTGTTCTACCACCGCGGCCAGTTCTTCAGCCGCACCGGCATCGCGCCGGGGATGGTGACGTTCCATCCCCAGGGCATCCACCACGGCCCGCAGCCGCGCGCCGCCGAGCGCGCCGCGACCGCCACCCGCACCGACGAGATCGCGGTGATGATCGACACCCGCCGCCCGCTGCGCCCGGCGGCGGCGGCCACGCCCATCGAGCGCCCCGACTACTGGAAGAGCTGGCAGGAGGAGCGCCCGTGACCGCGACCGCGCCCCACGATCCGAGCGACAGCAACCCCTGCGGCCTCGAGGGCATCGACTTCGTCGAGCTCGCCGGCCCCGACCCCGATCGCCTGCACCGCCTGCTGGTGGCCTTCGGCTTCTCGCGCACGATGACCCACCGCGAGCGGGCCGTCGACCTCTACCAGCAAGCCGACATCACCTTCCTGCTCCATCGCGACGACCGCGGCTTCGCCGCCCGCTTCGCCGCCGCGCACGGGCCGTGCATCCCGGCCATGGGCTGGCGGGTCGCCGACGCCGACGCCGCGGCCCAGCTCGCGGCCGCCCGCGGCGCCCGGCTGGTCGAGGGCGACCTCGCCCGCGGCAGCGAGGTCGTGCCCGCGGTCCAGGGCATCGGCGACAGCCTCATCTACCTCGTCGACGGCTGGCGCAGCTCGCAGCGCTGGGCGCGCCTCGGCTTCGTGGCCCACCCCCGGCCGGTGCCGGTCGCCGACAAGGGCTTCCGCGCCATCGATCACCTCACCAACAACGTGCCGCGCGGCACCCGCGACCGCTGGGCCGACTTCTACCGCGGCGTCTTCGGCTTCACCGACGTCCGCTACTTCGACATCCGCGGCGCGCGCACCGGGCTGACCTCGTTCGCCCTGCGCTCGCCCGACGGCTCGTTCTGCATCCCGATCAACGAAGGCGCCGGCGGCGCCGGGGAGGGCGCCGGTGGGGAGGGTGGCGGCGCGCTGTCGCAGATCGACGAGTACCTCGTGCAGTACGGCGGGCCCGGCATCCAGCACCTGGCCTTCCTCACCGACGACATCCTGGGCTCGCTGCGCGCCCTCGACGGCACGCCGATCGAGACCCTCGACATCGACGACGAGTACTACCGCACGGTCTTCGACCGCGTGCCCGGCGTGCGCGAGGACCGGGACGAGCTGCGCCGCCGCAACGTCCTGGTCGACGGCGACGCCCAGGGCTACCTGCTCCAGATCTTCACCCGCAACCTGATCGGCCCCATCTTCATCGAGATCATCCAGCGCCGCGATCACCACTCGTTCGGCGAAGGCAACTTCGGCGCGCTCTTCCGGTCGATCGAGCGCGACCAGCAGCGCCGCGGCGTCTTCACCTGACGCGGCGCGAGCGCTTGAGCCGGGGCCCGCGCCGGGTCAAGATCGCGGCGTGCGAGTCGCGATCTGGGTGCTCGTCGCCGGCGCGTTCCTGGCCAGCGTCGGCGTGTTCGTGCCGGCGGTGCGCGTCGAGCTCATGGGCCGCGCCGGTCAGCACGACGACTCGTTCTCGCTCTACCAGGTCGCCGACAGCCGCGACAGCGTGCGCCAGCTGCTCGCCCGCTACCAGGGCTCCACGGTCAAGCAGGTCGGCACCCGGGTCCTGGGCAAGGTCGCGCCTCGCCTGGGGGGCAAGACCCGATCGGGCGTCGACGACGTGCAGGCGGTGGCCGAGGCCCTCGAGGACATCTCGGACGACGACCTGCGCACGATCGGCACGGTCACCACGGTCACGCTGTGGACCCTGCTCGGGCTGTCCGCGGTCGTGATCGTGCTGGCCTTCCCGGTCAACGCCGGCACCCGCCGCCTCCGGATCGCCGGCGTCGTGGTCGCCGCCACCCTGGCCGCCGCCATCGGCGTCGCGATCCACCTGGTGCTGGCGCGGGTGGTGGCCGAGGCCCAGGTCGAGCTCGAGCCGGCGCTCGTCACCCTGCGCACCGCCGCCTACCTGATCCCGGGCGCGACCGTGGCCAGCCTGCTCGGCGCGATCGCGCTGGTCACGACCTACGCCCGCGCCCGCCGCGAGCTGCGCCGCGTCGCCCGGGTCGGCCTGGGTGGCGCCTCGCCGGGGGCGCCGCCGCCGGGTGCGCCACCGCCGGGCCCCGTCAGCGGCCCGTGAAGCGCGGCTCGCGCTTCTCGAGCAGGGCGGCGATGCCCTCGGCGGCGTCGGCGGAGGCGACCGACTCCGCCTGGGCGAAGGACTCGAGGTAGGCGGCGCCGCGCGGGTCCCAGCCCAGGCCGCGGTAGAGCGCGCGCTTGGTCTCGCGCACCGCCGCCGGCGCGCTGGCCGCGATCGCGACCGCCAGCTCCATCGCCCGCGGCAGGACCTCGTCGGCCGGCACCGCCGCCGACAGGAGCCCGAGCCGCTCGGCCTCCTCGCCGTCGACCAGGCGGCCGGTGAACAGGAGCTCGGCGGCGCGCGACACGCCGATCAGCCGCGGCAGCAGGTAGCTGATGGCCATGCCGGGGGCCAGCCCCAGGCGGGTGAAGTTGGCGCCGTACTTCGCGCCGCGCGCGCCGATGCGGAGGTCGCAGCACATGGCCAGGCCGAACCCGCCGCCGACGGCGTGGCCGTTGAGCGCGCCGATCACCGGCGGCGCCACGTCCAGGACCGACAGGAACGGCTGGTACATGGCGAAGCTCTTCTCGTGCGGGGCCTGCCCCGCCCCCTCCTCGCGCTGCAGGACCGACTTGAAGTCGGCGCCGGCCGAGAACGTCGTGCCGCTGCCGGTGATGACCAGGCAGCGCAGCTCGGCGACCGCGCGCGCGCGCGCCACCGCCTCGCCGAACGCGTCGAGCAGCTCCGGGGTCATGCTGTTGCGGTTGGCGGGGCGATCGAGGGTGATGACCCCGATCGTGTCGTGGAGCTCGAAGCGGACGGCGGCGCTCATCGGCGCCGAGGCTAGCAGGTCGCGCGCCGACGAGGCGGCATCACCGCCCCGGGCGTCGGTCGGCGGTGTCAGTCCGCCGCCGGCACGCGGTACTCGACCTCCAGCCACTCGAGCTCCGGCTCGCGCTCGCCGTCGCTGGTCAGCTCGACCCGGTACTGCAGGTAGCGGCGGGGCTCGACCCCCGGCGGCGTCGCGCCGCTGCCGTCGGTGAGCGGCGCCGACCACGGCTCGGCCAGGCACTCGGCCGCCGCCGCGCACGTCCGCACCCGCACCGCCACCCCGCCGTCGGGCGGCACCCGGGCGCCGAACCGCACGGCGTCGAGCGCGGTCACGCCGTCGCCCAGATCGCGGACCAGCGAGGTGTACGCGGCCGTCCGCGCCACCTGCTCGGGCCCGCCGGCCAGGTGCACCGCGAGCTGGACGTCCTGCAGCGTGCCGGTGTTGCCGGTGACGTTGTCGGTCACCCGCACGGTCCAGGTGCCGGCCGCCGGCAGGTCCGCGAACTCGGTCGGCGTGTAGCGGAGCGCGCGCGTGCCGTTGCCGCCGCTGTCCGAGTTGTCGCGCAGGAGCGCGATGTTGCCGCCGGGGTGGATCAGCCGGAGCTCGAGATCGGCGATGCGGTTGTGGTTGACGGTGACGATCACCTCGACCTCGCGCACGGTCGCCCCCGGCAGCCCGCCCAGCTCGACCTTGGCCTCGGCCTCGCCGTTGTCGGGCACCGGGTAGTCGATCGGGTCGAACCCGGTCTCGAGCCGCCGCCGCCGCGGCTCGAGCGGGCGCAGCCGGGACGCCGGCAGCTCGCCGGTCAGCCCGGGCTCGGGGCCGCCGGTCACCCGCAGCCGCATGCGGGCGTTGCCGTTGTTCTCGTTGTGGTCGAGGACGAGATCGTTCCAGCCCGCGACCAGCTCGACGTCGACCGAGCGATCCTGCGGCCCCGAATAGAACTCGTCGCTCACCCGCTCGCCGTTGACGTAGAGGCGGTGGCCGTCGTCGGACTCGACGCGGACGCGATAGGTCCCGGCCGCGATCGCGTAGAACTGCCCCGACCAGCGCAGCGACCAGTAGTCGCCGGGGCCGATGCCGAGCCCCTGCGGGGCGCCGCTGCCGAAGTTGGCGTCGACCAGCGGCGCCGTCGAGATCGTCCGCTCCGGCAGGCCCTGGAAGACGGTGTGGTCCCACCCGGCCAGCACCGTCCCCCGCAGGTGCTCGACGCGGGCGCGCAGGCGGGGCCCGGCGAGCGGCACCGGCGTGGTGCTCGTCCCCGGATAGAGCTGGACGTCGAAGCGCGAGGCGCCGATGCCCTCGACCACCGCCAGCCGGATCGGGTGCCAGCCCTCGGTGGCGGCGGTGAACGTCCCGGTACCGACGCCGAAGCGCGCGTTGACCACCCGGGTGAAGGCGCCGCCGGGTGCGGCGAGCTCGACGAACCCGGTGTCGTCGGCGTCGACGACGAACGTGGTCGCGCCGGCGTCGAGCCACACCTCGCCCTCGGCCCAGTAGGTCCAGGTGTCGCCGGAGTCGAGGCCGACGCCGACCGGATCGCCGACGAGCGGCCGCACCCACACCCCGGTCCCCGCCGGCGGCCCGCTGGTGACGGCGGTCCAGGTCGCGGCGTCGGCCTCGGTGAAGCGCTGGGTGTTGGCGGCGTACGCGATCAGGCCGCCGGCGTGGTAGGCGGCCGGCGCCAGCGCGCCCCACGGCTCGATCACGAGCCCGTCGCGGACGGCGCCGACCACCGCGAAGTGCTCGAGCGAGTCGTCGCGGACGACGACGATCCGGTTGCCGGCGTCGTCGCGCCCGGCGTCGACCTCGACTCCCGGATCGCCCGACGGCGAGAACGAGCAACCCGCGGTCAGGGCCGCCAGCGTCCACGCGCCCGCCCCGATCCTGCACCACCGCGACGCGACAGGCGACATGTCCGCCATTCTCGGCGCGAGCCCCGCCCGGTGACAACTGGCGAATGCGCGTCACGATCTGGCCGGCGACCGGCGGTGAGCGCGCTCACAGCCCGCGGACCGCGGCGAACGACGCGCCGACGTCGGGCAGGGCCCCCGGCAGGCCGTCGGGCACGTCGGGCACGTCGATCAGGCCAGCTCGTCGAGGAACTGCTGGGCCTCGGCGAAGGCGGGATCCTCGCGCAGCGCCTTCTTGGCCCACAGCTCGGCCTTGGCCCGGTTGCCGCGGGCGTGCTCGATCTTGGCCTCCCATAGGAGCGCCATCGGCCGCGTGATCGGCTGCGGGTTGTCCATGAGCGTGATCGCGCGCAGGGGCTTGAGCGCCAGCTCGTAGTCGCCGATCTCGGTCGCGAGCTGGGCCAGCTCGGCGGCGATCTCGCCGTTCTTGCGATCGACGTCGAACGCCTTCTTGAGCCAGCCGATCTGGCCGTCGCGGTCGCCCAGCATGCCGGCGACCCGGCTCATCCGCTGCTGCATCGTCGCCAGCTCGGGGGTCCGCTTCTTCTGGGCGGCGATCGACGCCTCGAGCGCCGCCGCCGCCTCCTCGGTGCGGCCGGAGCCGATGAGGACGTCGACGTGCAGCATCGCGGTCAGGTGGTCGTCGGGCGCCAGCTCGGCGGCCTTGCCGGCCGGCACCGCCGCCGCCGCCGCGTCGCCGGCGGCGAGGAGCAGCTCGGCGGCGCGCTTGTAGGCGGCGAACCGCTCGTCGACGGCGGTGCCGTGATCGGCGTCGGCCATCAGGATCGCGGCCAGCTCGCGGTGGGCGCCCGCGGCCTCGTACTGCTCGCGCAGCTTGACCCGGATGGCCTCGGCCGCCGGTTGCACCTGGTGGACCATCTCCAGCACGCCGATGGCGTCGGCGGGCTTGCCGGCGCGCCCCGCCGCGTCGGCGACGTCGAGCGCGGCCTGGGCCTGGGCCTCGCCCTCGACGATGTAGGCCAGCCGGGTGCAGGCCGCGATGACGCCGTCCCAGTGCTCGATGCTGGCGTCCATGTCGCGCAGGAGGTAGAGCGGATCGGGATCGCTCGGCGACCGCTCGATCCAGCCGACCAGGAGGTCGCGGGCGCGCTCGAGCTCGCCGTGCTCGAACAGGAGCTGGGCCAGGCGCAGGGTGGCGGTGCGCTCGCTGGCGAGGTCGCCGGCGGCCTCGGCCCGCGCCCGCATGCGCTCGAGGCCGTCGCCGAGCGCGCTCGCCACCCGCGGCCGATCGAGCTGGTACGCCTCGTCGAGGTCGATGACGGCGGTGTCCTCCTGGCCGAGCTGCTGGCGCAGGCTGGCGCGCAGGAGCAGGAGGTCGACCCGGGGCGCGCCCTTGACCGCCGCGCTGTCGGGACCGTCGGCGCCGTCGAGGACCTCGCCCAGCGAGGCCACCGCCCCGGCGTGATCGCCGCCGGCGGCCAGCGCCGCCGCCAGCGCCGACGACAGGGCCGGGACCTCGGGCTGGCGGGCGCGGGCGGCGCGCAGGGCGTCGGCCGCGGCCAGGGGCTGGCCGAGGAAGCCGGTGTAGATCGCCGCCGCCTCGCGCAGCCGATCGACCGCGACCGCGGCCTCGGTGGCGCGCGCGGCGTCGCCCTTCACGAGCTCGGCCAGCTCCAGCCACTGCTGGCTGTCGCGGTAGAACTTCTCGAGGCGGTCGTGGATCGCCGTGTCGTCGGGAGCGGCCCGGTGCGCGGCGGCCAGCGTGCGCTGGACGCCGGCCCAGTCCTCGGCCGCCTCGTAGGCGCTGGCCAGGTGCCAGCACAGGGCGGGCGCGGCCTCGGGGGTCTCGACCGCGAGCAGGCGCTCCATGAGCTGGGCGGCCTCGCGCGGGTCGTCGTCGGCGGTGAGCGACGCCACCACCTGGCGCAGCAGCTCGCGGTCGTCGGGCGCGATCCCGAGCGCGGTGCGGTAGACGCGGGCGGCGTCGCCACCGGTCGACTCGACCAGCGGGCCGAGGCGCGCCGCCACGTCGAGCGTGGACTCGCGATGACCGCGGCGCACGGCGTCGTCGAAGCGCGCCCACAGGAACTCGGCCAGCCCGTCGTCGTCGCCGAGCGCGCGCAGGGTGCGCTCGAGCAGCGCCGCGGCCTCGAGGTCGTCGGCGTCGTCGGCGAGGGCGTCGCGCAGGACGTCGGCCGCGTCGTGAGGCCGCGCCAGGGCCTCGATCAGGTACGTGGCGTGGGCGCGGCGCAGGGCGTTGCGCTCGCCCGGATCGACCAGGTTGGGCAGGGTCGACGAGATCACGCTGGCCAGCCGGTCGCCGTCGCCCATCTCGCGGTAGAGCGCCACCAGCGGCTCCCACACCGCGCGGTCGGCCGGCGAGCGCTCGCGCAGGAGCTCGTACATCTCGGCGGCCAGGCCGTGGGTGGCCGGGGCCTGGGCCGCGCGCGCCGCGACCTGGCCGATCAGCGGATCGACCTCGGCCGGCTCGGCCACGCCGATGACCTCGTAGACCAGCTCGCGGGCCGCCGCCAGATCGCCGCTGGCGATGCGGCGGCCGATGAGGGCCAGCAGCGCCCACACCGCGCCGCCCAGCCCGTCGGCCGACTCGCGGGCCGCCGTCACCGCCCGCTCGAGCAGGGCCTCGGCCCGCGCCTCGTGACCGCGCTCGAGCGCGAGGTCGACCGCCTCGCGCACCTGCGCCGGGGTGGCGCCGGGGAGCCGCGCGCGCTTGTCGAGGAAGTCGAGCAGGAGCTCGCTGTCGCCGCCGTTGCGCGCGACGCGCTCGTACAGCGCCATCACCCGGGCGTCGCCGGGATCGGTGGTCGAGGCGCCGCGCAGGACGCGCCCGGCCTGGGCCCACCGTGGCTCGGCGGCGAAGGCGCGCTCGATCAGCTCGACGCCCTGGGCGCGCCGCGCCGGGGTGGCGATGAAGATCTCCGCCAGACGGTAGAGCGCGTCGATCTGGGCCGGCGACGCCTCGCCGCCGTCGCTGCCGGCGAGCTGCAGCATGCTGTCGAGCGCCCGCGCCTGCTGCTCGTCGTCGCCGAGGGCGCCGGCGACCCGGGCCTGGGCGTAGTAGGCCTCGGCCAGGCGTTCGCCCAGCATCTCGACCCGGCGGTACAGCGCCAGCGCGCCCGGCAGATCGCCGGCGTCGTTCTCCAGCGCCTCGCCGGCCTTGAGCAGGATCGCCGCCACCAGCGGCGGATCGTCCTTGCGCCGCAGCCGCTCGACCACGGTCTCGACCGCGTCGACGTAGGCGCGGGTGGCGCCGGCGCGCGCCGACAGCGCCCGCCCCCGGTCGTGGAGATCGAGGCGGGCCGGGGCCTGGTTGATGGCCTTGATGATCGCGGCCAGCGCGTCGCCGGAGCGACCGAGCGAGGCGTCGAGGACCTCGGCCATGTCGGCGTAGAGGCGCGCCTGGCTGGCGGCCTCGGGCGCGGCCGCCAGGCGCAGCTCGAGCACGCGGAGGAGCGTCTCGGCCTGGCCGTGGGCGATCAGGCTGCGCCGCATGCGGCGGACCTCGACGTCGGACTGGACCGCGGCGTCGATCGCGCTCTCCAGCAGCTCCCTGGCCTGGGTGTCGTCGCCGTGGCCGGCGGCCAGCCGTGACAGCTCGAACAGCACCTCGCTCTGCCCGACCGCGGCCTCGTCGTCGCCCGGCGGCTGGCGGCGGACCACCAGCAGCAGCGCGCGGTAGGTGCGCTCGGCCTTGTCGTCCTGGCCGGCGGCGCGGCACAGCTCGGCCAGCTCGCGCTGGATGCGGGCGTTGTTGACGTCCATCTTGGACGCCGCCTCCATCTCGGCCAGCGCCTCGTCGTTCTTGCCCTCGGCGTGCGCGACCTTGGCCAGCTCGACGTGGAGCTGGGCGCGCTCGGGCGAGCGGCGGCGGCCGAAGCCCTCGATGAGCTCGCCGAGGATGGCGCGGGCCTCGTCGAGGCGACCGGCGATGCGCAGGCCCACCGCGAGCTGGGTGCGCAGCTCCTTGTCGCCCGGGTCGAGGGCGAGCGCCTTCTCCAGGGCCGGGATGGCCTTGGCCGGCGCGTCGAGCTTGCCGGTGTAGATGGCGGCGGCCTCGCGGGCCAGGGCCGGGCCGCGGTCGTCGCCGAAGAAGCCGAGCGAGCGGGTGAGGTGGCGCGCCAGGGGCTCCCACTGCTCGCCGTCGCGGTAGAGCTGGGCGAGGAGCGTGCGCAGCTCCAGCGCCGGCTCGCGATCGTCGAGCACGCTCTCGATCGCGGCGATCGCGCGGTCGGGCTGGTGGGCGGCGAGGTGGGCGCGGGCGAGCTGGTCGACCACGGCCAGGCGCTCGGCGCCGCTCACCGTCGACAGCAGGCTCTCGAACCACGGCACGGCCTGGGCCGGCTGGCCGCGGTCGAGCTGGAGCCGGGCCAGGGCGCGGAACGACTCCTGGGTCGGCGCCAGGGTCACGACCCGGCGGTGGCCGGCGATCGCGCGCTCGAGCTCGCGGGTGTCGCGCTCGGCGACGGTGGCGAAGCGGGCCCACAGCCGGGCGGCGCGGGCGGCGTCGCCGGCGGCCTCGAGCTTGCCGGCCTGCTCCTCGAGCAGATCGGCGAGCGCCTTGTGCTGGCCCTTGCCGGCGAGGAAGTGGTGGGCGGCGTCGATCGACGCGTCGTGGCCGGGCTGATCGGCGAGGTTGGCGATCAGCGCCTCGTAGCGGCCGCCGGTCTCCTCGACCACGCCGACCAGGCGGGCGATGTCGAGGCGGAGCTCGAGCCGGCGCGCCGGATCGGGCTCGAGCCCGAGCTGGACGTGGCGCAGGCCGAGCAGCTCGGCGTGGCGGCGCTCGGCCTCGAGGAGGGCGCCGAGGCTGGCGATGACCTCGAGATCGCCGGGGCGCTCGGACAGGACGCCGCGGTACATGTCGATGGCGGCGGCGTTGTCGCGGAGCTCGCTGGACGCGCTCGCCGCCGCCCGCATGCGCAGGTCGCGCCGGGTGTCGGCGTCGAACGGCAGGCGCGCCGACTCGGCGAGGAGATCGACCGCGATCTGGGGGCGGCCGGCGCCGCGGTGCAGATCGACCAGGCCGTCGATCGCCCACCGCACCACCGCCTCGGCCGGCCGCGACGACTGGACGACGGCCGAGCCGCGCCACGCGCCGCTGGCCCGCCCCAGCACCTGGCCGAGCACGACCACCGACGCCTCGCGATCGCCGAGCCGGCTGGCGGTGTCGGCGGCCTCGACCAGGACGTCGAGGTCGCGCGGATCGGCGTCGGACAGGCGGCGCAGGACGTCGAGGAGCTGCGCGCTCGGCCCGCCGCCACGCAGGAGCTCGGCCAGCGCGCGCAGGGTGTCGGCGCGGTCGCCGCCGGCGGCCAGCGACGTCTTGAAGGCGGCGACCGCGGCGTCGCGATCGCCGCGCCGGTCGCGGTGCCAGACCGCGAGCCGCGCCCAGAGCTGGGCCGCCACCGCCGCCGGCATGCCGGCCGGCCCCGCCGCCTGTTCGAGGGCGGCGGCCGCGGCGTCGAGCGCGCGCTCGCCGGCCTGGTCGTAGATCGCGATCAGCCCGTCGTCGAGGCGCTCCTTGGCCGCGGCGTAGCCGGTGAGCGCCGTCGCCGCGTCGTCCCAGCGCCCGGCCTCGGTCGCCAGGCGCACCACCCCGGCGGCCGCCGCCTGGCGGGCGCGGTCGTGGCGGAACACGGTCAGGTACTCGTCGAGCGCGCCGCTGGCGTCGCGGAGGCGGGTCTCGAGCAGCTCGGCGCGGACCAGGCGCAGGCGCGCGGCCTCGCCGGGGTCGTCGGCCAGGGCGGCGATGGCGGCGGCCAGCGCCCGATCGGCCACCGCCAGGCGCTCGGTGCGGGCGGCGAGGTCGAGGAGCTGGCCCTCCATGACGCCGTCGCGGGGCGCCAGCGGGAAGGCCGCGGCCAGGTTGTCGACGGCGCCGGCCAGATCGCCGGTGTGCTGCTGCTGGATGAAGGCGGCCTCGCGCAGGAGCGCCAGGCGGGTGCGATCGTCGGCGGCGTCGGCCAGGCGCGCCGGCAGGAGCTGGAGGTAGCCGGCCCAGTCCTGGTTCTCGCGGTAGCTGGTGGCCAGGGCGTCGGCGGCGGCCTTGCGGTGCTCGGGCGCGTCGAGGAGGGTGAGCAGCCCGGCCCGGGCCTGCTCGTTGACCGGATCGATCGCGAGCGCGGCGCGGAAGGCCGACAGCGCGCGGGCCGGCTCGCCGAGGTGGGTGGCCAGGGCCTCGCCCAGGCGGTTGAGGCGGCGGGTGGTGCGCTCGACGTCCTTGCCGCTGGTGCGCTCGAGCAGGTCGGCGAGCTCGCGCCAGCGCCCGCCCCCGGCCAGCAGGTCGGTCAGCGCGCCGACGGTCTCGGGGTCGTCCCCGAACTCGCGCTGCACCCGCTGCCAGGCGGCGATCGCCTGCTCGGCGTCGTCGATGCGATCGCGGTAGACGACGGCGATGCGGGTGAGGTCGGCGCGCTTCTGCGCCGCCGAGACGTCGCGGCTCGCCCGCTGGTCGAGGGCGACCACCAGCTCGCGCCAGCGCGCCGCGGTCTCGAGCAGCAGGATCGCCGAGTCGAGGGCGCCCAGATCCGACGGATCGCGGTCGATGCGCTGCCGCCACAGCGCCAGCGCCTTGTCGGTCTCGCCCAGGCTCTCGGCCAGGCGGGCGGCCTCGCCGATCACGCCGCGGCGCGTGGTCGCCGACGGCTCGAGGGTGGTCAGGCGCTCGAGGATGGCGAAGCGCTCGCGCGGCCGGTCGACCCGCGAGTACAGCTCCGACAGCCGCCGGCACACCGGGAGCTGCTCCTTGTCGCCGGCGCCCGGCAGCTCGAGCGCGCGCTGGTAGAGCTCGATCGCGCCCTCGGGATCGTCGAGCAGATCGAGGCGGGTGCGGGCGGCCTCGGACAGGAGCTCGACCTTGCGCGCCGGCATGACGGCGTGCTCGGCGGCGGCGGCGACGCCGGCGGCGTAGCGGCCGTAGCCGCCGGACCGCTGGGCGAGCTGGCGCAGCTTCTCCTGGGTGACCGACGAGTCCGGGGTCAGGGCCAGGAGCGCGGCGTAGTGATCCATGGCCGCGGCGTCGTCGTCGAGCTCGGCCAGGCGGGCGCCGGCCTCCTCGCGCAGGGCCTGGCTGCCGGCCGGATCGAGCTCGATCACGCGCTCGAGGACGCGGATGACCTCGCGGGGCCGGTTCGAGGCGTCGTAGTGCGCGCGCAGGAACTCGAGGGCGGCCTCGCGCTCGCGCGGCTGGGTGTGGGGCGCCTCGAGGATGCGCTCCAGCAGGCGGCAGGCCTCGCGATCGTCCTCGGCGGTGGCGAGCAGCGGGCGGGCCGCGGCCAGCGCTCGCGCCGAGTCCTTGAGGTTGTCGAGGTAGCAGGCGGCGATGCGGGCCCGGCTCCGCTCGCGCTCGCTGGCGTTCTGGGTGTCGAGGCGGCTCTCCCACAGCGCGATCAGGTCGGCCCAGCGCTCGTAGCGCTCGAGCAGGCGCTCGAGCGACTGCCCGAGCTGGGCGTCGTCGGGCGTGAGCGGCAGCAGGCGCTGCAGGTAGACGATCGCCTTCTCGGGCTGGTTGGCGACGTCCTTGGTGAGCTGGGCGGCCTCGCGCAGGAGCTTGATGCGGCGGCCCGGATCCTTGACCGCGGTGAGCGCGCGGTCGTAGAGGCGGAGCAGGTCGCTCCACCGCTCGTCCTGGGTGTAGAGGACGCTCAGCCGGCCCAGGGCCGACTCCGAGTGCGGCGCCAGGTCGAGGACCGTGGTGAGCAGGCCCTCGGCGACCTTGGGCTCGTCGCCGAACCACTCGTCGCAGAACGCGCCGGCGCGATCGCCGATCATCTCGACCACCTGCGGGTCGAGCCCCTTCTGCGTGAGGACCTCGCGGAACAGCGCGACGACCTCGTCGGGTGCGTCGTGCTCGCGGGCCAGCTCCTCGACCGCCTCCCAGGCGGTGACCGAGTGGGGCGCACTCTTGACGTCGGCGGCGGCGGACTCGAAGACGCTCTTGGCCATGATCCCTCGTGGGGGCTCGACCCCGCCGCCGGCACCTCCCCGTCGAGGTGCGGGCGCGGGTGAACCTCCCGGCCGATGCGCTCGCATCGTAACACCCGCCGCGCGCGGCCCGCGACGCGCCGCGGCCCAAAACGCGCGACGACCGCGCCCATCGGTTGCGGGCGCGGTGACGCCTGGGGTAACGAGGGTCGATGGTCCCGCCGATCGCGCCGGACGCTGCGCCGGACGCTCCCCCGGACGCCCCGCACCCGGCGCCAGCGCGGCCGGTGATGACGGTGCTGTTCGAGGACGACGAGCTGGTGGCGGTGGCCAAGCCACCGGGGCTCGCCGTCGTCCCCGAGCGCGGCGCCGACCCGGCCGGCTCGCTCCGCCACCGCCTCGAGGCCGCGCGCCGGGAGCCGCTGTGGGTGGCGCACCGCATCGACAAGGACACCTCGGGGGTCGTGGTGCTGGCGCGGACGGCGGCCGCCCACCGCTGGCTCAACGACGCGTTCGCCGCCCGCCGGGTGCACAAGCGCTACGTCGCGTTCGCGGCCGGCGACCTGCCGGGGACGCGGACCGTCGACGTCCCGCTGGTCGAGGCCCGCCGCGGAAAGGCCCGACCGGCGGCGCCCGGGGAGCGCGGCAAGCCGTCCGTGACCCGGTTCGTCGCCACCGCGCGCTGGCGGCGCCCGCCCGGCGCGTCGGCCGCCGACCCGGCGACCGCCGCGATCACCCGCCTCGACGCCTTCCCCACGACCGGCCGCCATCATCAGATCCGCGTCCACCTGCGCAGCCTGGAGGCCCCGATCTTGCTCGACCCGCTCTACGGCAAGCGGACCCTGCGCGGCATGCTGACCGGCGCGCCGTGCGCCCGCCTCGCCCTGCACGCGGCGCGGCTCGAGCTCACCCGCCCCGACGGCCGCCCGCTCGCGATCGAGGCGCCGCTGCCGCCCGATCTGGTCGCGCTCGCCGCCTGGCTCGACGCGACGTGGCGGCGGCAACCCGAGGCCGCCTGACGATGCAGAGCTGGCTGCTCGAGCTGATCGTGTGCGGAGGCTGCGCCGGGCGCCTGGCCGTGGTCCCGGGCCGCGCGCCGCTGGTGGCGTGCCGGCGCTGCGGCGCGCGCTACCCCGTGCTCGGCGGCGTGCCGGTGGTGGTGCCCGACCCCGCCGGCTACCTCGCCGGCTACCGCGACGCGACGCTGGCGGCCCTGGCCGAGCGCGGCCGGGCGACGCGCGTCGCGGTGGCGGTCGTCGACGCCTTCGCCGCCGCGGCGCCGCGCACCGAGCCCCTGGCGTTCGGCGACGACTGGGTGGCGGCCGAGGTCGCGCCCGAGATCCGGACCGCGGGCGGCGCTGCGACGCCGACGCCGACGCCGACGCCGACGCCGGCGCCGACGCCGGCGCCGGCGCCCGCGCCCGGTGACGACGCCGCGCGCGCCGCCTTCGCCCGCTTCCTGGACCTCGCCGGCGATCGCGCGGTCGATCGGGCCGTGCTCGCCGCGCTG
>CAADGB010000301.1 GCA_900696455.1 uncultured delta proteobacterium | reverse complement strand
CGGCGCGGGCCTCGGCGACGCGACGCTCGGCGGCGGCGCGCTCGCTCGATGACGCGGCGGTGGCGGACCGGCTCGCGGCCTCGGCGGGCTGGCGGGCGGCGGCGGCGGCGGCGACGGCGTCGCGCGCCCGCGCCTGCTCCCGCTCCGCCGCCTGCTGCGCGGCCTGGGCCTCGGCCCGGGCCCGCTCGGCGTCCTGGCGCGCCGCCTGGGCGGTGCGCTGGAGCGCGGCGACCTCGGCCTGGGCGCGCACCACCTCGGCGCGGGCGGCATCGGCGTCGGCGCGGGCGCTGGCGAGCTCGGTGGTCGTGATCGCCCGCGGCGCGGCGTCGCGCGCGGTCACCGTCACCACCACGTCCTTGCCGTCGGCCTTGACGTCGTAGCGACCGGGGCGGGCGAGGGTGACGACGACGCGCACCGACGAGGCTCCGTCCTCGACCGCCTGAGCGGCGACCTGGCTGACCGCCCACGTGCCGGCGGCGAACGTCGCGCTCGGCTCGTCGCCGCGCACCGCGCGATCGAGCGCGGCCCGGGCGACGTCGACGACGACCCGGGTCGGGCGCTCGAGCTTGTAGACCGTGAACGTGGGCGTGACCGTGCCCTGGATCCGGATCGAGGTCGTCCCGGCGTCGTCGCGGATCGACACGCCGCGGACGACGTTCTTGCCGCTGGCGTGCGCGGCGGGCGCGGCGAGCGCGACCACGGCGAGCAGGCCGAGCGCGACGAGCCACGGTCGGCCGCGCGTGACAGGGGGGATGAGAGCAGCGGGATCGAGCATGACGGACTCCTCGGGGGTGACCCCCGCGGCACGGACACGGGACAGATCTCGAGCGGCGCGCGCCACCTGGCGCACGAGCACCACCGGCGCGACGCGCCTGCGGTCTTGCGAATTCTCACCCCCGGCGGCGGGGGATCACAAATTTTTGATCCGAGACGGTGGGACGAGCGGGACCTGGTCGTCGGCGATCAGAGGTTCGAGCCATCGTCGCGGCGACGGGCGCCGCTCCCGCTCGAGGTGATCGACTCGATGCCCTCTCCGATGGGCAACTGCTGGGGGTGGAGCTGGTAGATGAGGTTCTCCGGAGGCCGCGGCGGCTGACCAGTGATCTGCTCGCCGGCGATCTCGGCCCGGACGTAGGTGGCGCCGATCTCGACGATGCGGGCCTTCTCCTTGCCGACGCAGTCGTTGCGGTTGATGATGTGGCCCTTCTGCTGGGCGTCGCTGAGCAGCGCCCAGCGCGTGGTGCCGCGGGCGACGAGGCCGGTGAGCTTGAGCTCGCGAGCGTTGTAGCTGGCGGCGATCTGGCGCTTGGCCGGACACAGCTCGGTGGGCTCGACGGTCGAGGTGGTCTCGCCCGCCGACACCCCGGGCTGGCGGATGACGTAGCTGCGGAACGGGTCGCGGTTGATCGTGCCGGTCGGATCGAACTGGAAGTCGGTGTCGCGGAACTGGTGACGGAGGGACCGCGCCTCCTTCTCGTCGGCGGCCAGCGACTCGACCTGTGCCAGCGCCTTGAGCGCGGAGGTCGCCCCGGCGGCGCCGGCGCCTCGACCGGCGGCCGCGGCGCGCGGCGCGGCGGCCTGGGCCGGCGGCGGCGGCGGCGGCGGCGGCTCGTCCTCGCCGCAGGCGGTGAGGACGACCAGGGCGAGGGCGGTGGCTCGGGTCGCGCGCATGATCACAGGCCTCCCTTGACGCGGTCGACGCCGCCGGCGGCGGTCCCCGACCCGGCGCCGGGCGGCAGGAGCGTCTTGTCGGCCTGCTCGGTCGCCTCGCGGGCGCGGGTCTCGGCCTGATCGAGCGCGCGCTCGGTGCGCTCCTTGAGCTCGGCCGGCGACGGCGGGGTGGCGGTGGCGGGACCGGTGGCCCCCGCCGGCGCCCCGGCGGGCGGGGCCGCGGCGGGCGCAGGCCGCGGCGCGGCCGGCGGCGGCGTGGTGGAGGGCGGCGGCGCCTGGGCCCGGAACGTCGACGCGGTGATCCGCCCGATGAGGACGATCTCGTTGTTCTTCACCTTGGGATCGCTGACGGTGAAGGTCTCGATCGTGACGATGCGGTCCTTCTCGGCCACCGCGTCGGGGCCGACCGGCTCGGTCGCGCGGCGCGGGCGCAGCGAGGCCATGAACTTCTTGAGCTGGTAGTAGGTGCCGACCACCTCGAGGTCGACCGGGACCTTGATGAAGGTCGAGCCGGTGGCCGGCGCCGGCGGGGCGCCCGGGCGCGGCGGCGGGGCGCCGCCGATCGTGAACTCGACGTCCTTCTTGACCTCGCGCTTGAGCAGCTCGATGCCGGCCTCCGCGGTCTTGCGCGACAGCGTGTCGAGGAACGCCGGCATCTCGGCCTCGGTCGGCAGCGCCTTCTGGTTCTGCTCGATGTCGGCGCGCAGCTTGGCCTCGGCCGCCACCAGCTCGTCGTAGCGGCGCTTCTGCGCGCGCAGCTTGGCCTGCTCGTCCTTCTGCGCCTGCAGGTCGGCGGTGGCGGCGTCGCGCTCCTCGATCAGCGACTTGAGGGCGAACTGCCAGTACAGGAGCCCGAGCAGCACGCCGGCGCCGGCGAAGACCAGCACCTTGTACTGCAGCGGGCGCCGCGAGAAGTCTGCGAGTGCGCCGGCCATCAGTACACGACCTTCCCGCTGATGGTGAAGCGGTAGTAGGTGAGCGCGCTGTTCTTGTCCTCGACCCGCGAGCTCGACGGCGAGGTGACCTCGCCGAAGTAGACCGAGGCCTGCATGCGCTTGGCGAGCTGCGGGATGTCGGACTCCGACTGGGCGCCGCCCTCGAGGGTGAAGACGTCGCCCTTGGTCGTGAAGCTGGTGATCCAGACGTGCTTGGGGTCCCAGTCGAGGGCGAAGCGGCGGTTGGGATCGCCCTTGGGGCCGTCGCTGATGCGCTCGGCCATCGCCCGGGTCATGGTCGGCATGCGGGCCGGGGTGAGGATCTCGCCGAGCTCGTGCATGACGTTGTCGGGCACGACGATCGTGCCGACGAGCTGGGCGATCGCGTTGTTGCGCTCCTCCTCGGCCTTGAACGCGGCCTCGCGCTGCGGCATGTCGGCGATGGCGTTGCGCCGCGAGGCGTTGTCGCCGGCGAGCCCGTCGGCCTCCTCGCGCAGCGCGTCGCGCTCGCTGGCCATCGGCAGGTGCACCACGAAGAAGACCACCGCCGCGACCGCCACCAGGGCGCCGACGCCGACCGCGACGTCGAGCTGGCCGGGCTCGGCCTGGCGCCGCGGCTTGCGCGACGGCAACAGGTTGATCTTGATCATCGCCAGCATCGGCTCACTTGTCTCCCGGCGCGCGCATGGCGAGCCCGACCCCGACCAGGGCCTCGGGGCCGTGGGCGGCGAGGTAGCCGCGATCGAGCCCCGACGCGATCTCGACCCGCTTCCAGGTGTCGATGACCTCCACCGACAGGCGCGAGCGGCGCTCGATGGCGCGGTGGAGCGCGGCGACCTTGGCGGTGCCGCCGGCGAGGCAGACGCGGGTGATGTTGCCCTCGGCGGTGGTGGCCATGAAGAAGTCGAGCGAGCGCTGGAACTCGCCGGCGATGACCTCGGCCACGCCCTCGACGATCTGCTCGACCTCCTGCGGCACCACCCCGTGCTCGTCGTACGAGCCGCCGACCTTGTAGGCCTCGGCCTCGTCGGCCGACACCCCGAGGCGCTTCTGGATCTCCTCGGTGAAGGCGTTGCCGCCGATGGTCACGTCACGCGTGAACAGGCTGCCGCCGCCCTTGACGATGTTGATGTTCGAGATCGCGGCGCCCACCGTGATCACCACCGCGGTCTCCCGCGGGTCGATCGTGTAGTTGAGCTCGAACGCGTTCTGGCTGGCGAAGGCGGCGACGTCGACGACCTGGGGCGTGAGCGCGGCGTCGCGCACCACCTGGACGTAGTCGGCGACGGTCTCCTTCTTGGCGGCGACCAGCAGGAGCTCGGTCTGCCCCATCGCGTTCTGCGGGGTGACGACGTGGAAGTCGATCTCGACGTCGTCCTTGGCGAACGGGATGTGGTGCTCGGCCTCCTGCCGGATCTGGTTGGCCAGGTCGTCCATCCGCATCTGCGGCACGGCGATCTTCTTGATGATCACCGAGTGGCCGGCGATGGCGATGGCGACGTCCTTCTGGCGCAGGCGCAGCCGGCTCCACAGCGCGCGGATCGCGTCGACCACCGCCGCCTGGTCCATGATGGCCCCGTCGACGATGGTCTGGGGCACCAGGGGCTGCATCCCGAAGGCGGTGAGCGAGAAGCCTCCACGAGACTTCTTGAGCTGCACCGCCTTGATGCTGCTCGAGCCGATGTCGAGTCCGATGCAGGTCTTGGCCATGGGATGCTACCGTGTCCTACATGGTAGGTGCAGGTCGGACTCAGGCGCAAATTTTCTCACACATGTCGCCCCTCATCAGACCGTCCGACCGACGAGAACGCTAGCACGCGGCCTCATGGCGGGCACGAAAACGTCCGGTCCCGCCGGGTTAGCGCCTTGCGCCCCCCGTGAGCCTCGATCTAGGATGCCGCCGGCTGGGAACCTCGCCTGGGCGCAAGCGCAAACCCGGTTGGCAACGCCAACCAAGTTGGCATGTCCGCGGCCCGGTTCGATCTCCAAGCACTCGATAACGTTCCCGTTCTAGACTCGCGGTCCTGGCCACGCCCTTGCACTACCGGGGCGAGCATTCGTCCCTGGAGGCCTCATGCGTCGCATCACCTTGGCAGCACTCGGACTGGTTTCCCTCGGCACCCTGGCCGGTTGTCCCGACCGCGAGGTCTCGCGCGTCGACCCCATCCAGGACCCGGTGCTCGACAAGAGCATCCCGGTCAACATCAACCGCAACCTCGACATCCTGTTCGTCGTCGACAACTCCGGGTCGATGCTGGCCGAGCAGCAGCAGCTCGTCGCCAACTTCCCCGAGTTCATCAACGTCCTGCAGCAGATCGAGGGCGGCCTGCCCGACATCCACCTCGGCGTGCTGTCGACCAACGTCGGCGCCGCCGGCGCGCAGTCGGTCCCCGGCTGCCCGGGCTCGGGCGACGACGGCAACCTGCTGACCGGCCCGCCGGGCAACACCTGCGCCTCCACGTACGGCCTGCAGGGCTCGTTCATCTCCGACATCGCGCAGCCCAACGGCACGCGCATGCAGAACTACAACGGCGACCTCGACGGCCTGTTCTCGTGCATGGCGTCGCTGGGCACCGCCGGCTGCGGCTTCGAGATGCCGCTCGAGTCGGCCTTCCGCGCGCTGCAGCCGGGCAAGAACCCCGGCTTCTACCGCCCCGAGGCCTACCTCGCCGTCATCTTCATCGCCGACGAGGACGACTGCTCGACCGAGATGGGCGTGATGTTCGGCGATCCCAACGCCGGCATCTCGTCGCAGCTCGGCCCGCGCACCTCGTTCCGCTGCCACGAGTTCGGCGTCCGCTGCGCGGGTGACACCAACCCGCGCGCGCTCGGGCCCAAGACCGGCTGCGTGCCCGACACCAACTCGCTCTACATGTACGAGGTCCAGCGCTACATCGACTTCTTCCGCAACCTGAAGGACGACGTCAAGCTGGTCATCGTCGCCGGCATCATCGGCAACTTCGACGCGGTCAGCGGCAACCTCACCGTCGGCCCCGACCGCCGCACCAACGACCCCAACCTGCCCGAGGTCCAGCCCTCGTGCTTCACCCGCGACCCGACCGACACCAACGACGGCGCGGCGCCGCCGGTCCGCCTGCAGGCGTTCCTCACCTCCTTCCCCGACCGCAACACCTTCACCACCATCTGCAACGAGAACCTGCAGGACGCGCTGGTGCAGATCGGCGAGCTGCTCAAGACCGCCATCGGCAACCCGTGCATCGACAAGCCGCTCGCCGACCGCAGCCCGACCCTCGACGGCGTCCAGCCCGAGTGCTCGGTGGTCGACGTGCTCAACCCCGACAGCGCCAACCGCACCGAGACCGTCATCCCGCAGTGCCAGGAGGCCATCCAGCCTGGCGTCGCCATGTGCAACCCGGGGAGCGTCGGCACGCCGTGCTGGTGCATCCACCCCGACGCCGATGCCTGCCCGATGGCGCCGCAGCACTTCGCCATCGAGGTCAACCGCGGCGGCTCGACGCCGCCCCTGGGCACCGTGCTCGAGGTGCAGTGCGTGACCGAGTAGCCTCCTGACGCGCCCGCGCGGCGCGCACCCGAAGCGGCGATCCCGTGGGGGGATGCCCGAGCCGGCCTGGTGGAAGCCAGGCCGGCTCGCTTTTCGGCGCGCCGCCACCGGCCAGCGGGTCTTGATCGACCGTGGAGAAGCGCCCGCCCCCGAGGACGGGACCCTGCAGGTGCCGTGCGTCGTCGAGTGACGGCCGGCGCCATCTGGGCTAGGTTCCGCGGGTGACCGCCTCCCCGGGCACGAAGCGACCGCTCATCACCGCCAACATGGTGACGTTCGCCCGGCTCCTGCCCATGCCGCTGGTGTCGTGGTGGGTGTACCAGGGCCAGGGGGACAAGGACAGCCTGTGGCTGGCGCTCGTCGTCGGCACGCTCATCGGCTGCACCGACTTCATCGACGGTTACCTCGCCCGCAAGCACGGCCCGACCGTGCTCGGCGGCCTGATGGACCCCATCGCCGACAAGGTCTTCATCGCCTTCGCCTACGTGCCGTTCGCCGACACCGGGCTGGTGCCGGCGTGGGCGGTCGCGCTCATGTTCGTGCGCGAGTTCTTCGTCACCGGCCTGCGCTCGGCCTACGAGCAGCGCGACCTCACGCTCAAGACCAGCTACCTGGCCAAGGCCAAGACCTGGACCCAGATGCAGGGCATCGGCGTGATCGTGCTGTTCCCGCTGCTCGATTTCGGCCGCGGCATGACCTACCTGTTCTGGGTCGGCATCCTGGGCCCGCTGGTGGCGGCGGCCGCGCTCTACGCCATCAAGCGCAAGCTGTGGCCGGGCGCGTTCTTCATGAGCGCGGCCTTCGTCGCCATCCTGCTCGTCCACCTCCGCGGCGACCACGCCTTCACGCTGAGCTTCTGCATGGGCCTCATCGTCATCATCACCTGGGTCAGCGGCGTCGACTACGTGGTCGGCGGCTGGAAGCACCTGCGCGGCCGCGGCGACTTCAACCGCGCCGACGCCGTGCGCCTGGCCAGCGCCGTGGTCCTGCCGGTGGCGGTGTTCGCGGCGCTGGTCGAGAGCCCGGCCCCGGCGTGGCCGGTCATCACCGTGCTGGCGCTGGAGCTGGCGGTCGGCGGCCTCGACAACCTGCTGTCGCACCACCGCAAGGCCGTCGGCGCGCTGGGCTGGGGGGTGCGCGCGCTGGGCGCCAGCGCCCTCCTCGGCGTCGCCGCGCTGGTCGACGGCGAGGCCGCGACCTGGCTGGCGATCGCCGCCGCCGCGACCACCACCGTCGGCGTGAGCGTCGAGTTCTGGCGCGGCCGCGACTACTACATCGACGCGCGCATCCGCGACCTGGCGGCGCGCGACAACGGCCGCCAGGTCGCGTCGGCGTCCGAGGCGGAGTGACCGCCGTGACCGGCGTGGCCGGCGGCGAGCCGCGGCGCGCGGTGGTGCTGCTGTCGGGCGGCCTCGACTCCACGACCGCGCTGGCCCTGGCTCGCCGCGACGGCTTCACCTGCCACGCCCTGACCGTGCGCTACGGTCAGCTCCACGCCGTCGAGCTCGCCGCCGCCGCCCGGGTCGCCGCCGCGCTGGGGGCGGCCGAGCACCGGGTGCTCGAGCTCGACCTCGCGCCGCTGGCCCGCTCGGCGCTCACCAGCCCCGACCTCGCGGTGCCCAAGGACCGGCCGGCCGAGGAGCTCGGCGCGCCCGGCGACGTGCCCGTGACCTACGTGCCGGCGCGCAACACCGTGCTCCTGGCCCTGGCCCTGGCCTGGGCCGAGCCCCTGGGCGCGCGCGACCTCGTCGTCGGCGTCAACGTCCTCGACGCCAGCGGCTACCCCGACTGCCGCCCCGAGTTCGTGCGCGCCTTCGAGGCGCTGGCCCAGGTCGCCACCCGCAGCGGCGGCTTCCGCGTCCACGCCCCGCTGATCACGCTGACCAAGGCCGAGATCATCCGCGCCGGGATCGCGCTCGGCGTCGACTACGGCCTCACCCACTCCTGCTACGACCCGGCGCCCGACGGCGCGGCCTGCGGTCGCTGCGACGCCTGCCACCTGCGCCGCAAGGGCTTCGTCGAGGCCGGCGTCCCCGACCCGACGCGCTACGCGCCCGCCTGATATGCTCGCCCGCGGATGAAGCTGGGGACGCTGCTCCTGCGCAACGCCGCGATCTCGCTGTCGCAGCTCGAGGCCGGGCTGCGCACGCAGGTCCTGTACGGCGGCCGCCTCGGCACCAACCTCGTCGAGCTCGGCTTCCTCGACGTCGACGCCCTGACCGCGCACCTCGGCGAGCTGTTCCAGCTCCCGGTGGCGACCTCGCCGCTCCTCGACCACGTCGCCCCCGACGCCCTGGCTCGGATCCCGGCGCGCACCGCCGAGCAGCTCGGCGTCCTGCCGCTGGGGTTCCTGGCGCCGTTCCCCGACGCGCTGGCGGTGGCGATGATCGATCCGCGCGACGAGGCGGCGCTCGAGCAGCTCGCCGACCAGACCGGCTGCCAGATCGCGCCGTACGTCGTGTCCGAGCTGCGCGCCCTGTACTACCTGGAGCGGCTCTACGGCCTGCCGCGCAAGGCCCGCTACGTCCGCCCGGGCACCCGCCGTGTGCTGACCAGCGCCGGCGAGCGGCGGCGGGCCCAGCCGCCGGGTGGGCTGGTCGCGCCCCCGACGATCCGCCTCGAGCCCCGGCGCAAGAGCCGCGAGCTGACCGCACCGCCGGCCGCGACCGAGGCCGCGCCGCCGCTGTCGTACGGGGCGGCGTGCGATCGCATCGACGCCGCCCGTCACCGCGACGAGATCGGCCAGACCCTGGTCGACTTCGGCGCCGGGCGCTTCGCCGCGCTGGTGGTGTTCCTGGTCCGCGACGGCAACGCGCTGGGCTGGCGCGCGTACACCACCGCGCCGCTCAGCCGGCCCATCGCCGATCTCAGCCTCCCCATCGGCGGCGCGTCGTCGCTGCAGGCGGCGACCGACGACCTGCGGCCGTTCCGCGGCCGCTCGCCGGCGCCCGGCCACCCCACCGAGACCCTGCTGTGGGCGTCGGTCGGCGTCGAGCCGTCGATGGACGTGTTCGTGGCCCCGGTCGTGGTCAAGCAGCGGGCGGTCAACCTGATCTACGCCCACCCCCTGGCCGGGCGCGGCTTCGCCGACAGCGCCGTCGACGAGCTGTCCGAGCTGGCGGTGCGAGCGTCCGGGGCGTATGTACGGATGATCAAGCAGACCAAGGGCCAGCCGTAGCCCGACCCGACCGCCGCTCGGAGCGGCGCGTCACGCGCGCCGCGGCAGCCGGGGCGCCTCGGCGCCTGACGCGGCCCGCGCCCGAGTGACATGGTGGCGCCGGGCCCGACAGACGATGTCCGCTTGTGGGGTCCGGCCAGGTGGCGGAACGTCTGCGGCCATGCGAGGGAAGCACCACCTGATCCTGGTCTGCCTGGTGTCGGCGATCGCGCTCGGCGCCTGCGGGCCGTCGGCGGGCGGCGACGACGACGGCGGCAACGCCTGCCCCAACCGCTGCACCGCCTTCGGGTGGGAGCGCTGCGTGGAGCCCGGGGTCTACGAGGTGCCGATCCGCTGCGAGGACGGGCAGATCTGCGACCCCGAGCTCGGCTGCACGGTCTGCCTCCCCGACCTCGCCTACTGCGGCGCCGACAACGAGGTCTGGCAGTGCAACGGCGACGGCACCGGCGGCACGCTGGTCATGCAGTGCCCGGCCGGCGAGGTGTGCAGCAACGGCACGTGCACCACACCGTGCCAGCGGGCGCTGTCCGAGCCGTCCAACGTCGGCTGCGACTTCTGGGCGGTGGACCTCGACAACGAGGCCGTGAGCAGCCCGGTCAACAACGACGCCGCCGCCCAGCAGTACTCGGTGGTGATCGCCAACAACCAGACCTACGAGGTCCAGGTCCAGGTGCTCAAGAACGCCGGCCGCGTGGGCGGGCCGCTGCAGGAGGAGGTCGTGCTCAACACCACGGTCGCGCCAGGCAGCATCCGCCAGCTCGACCTGCCGATGCGCGAGGTCGACGGCACGATGGGCCAGAACGGGCCGTACGTGCGCGGCAGCGGCTCGCAGACCTTCGTGTCGCCGCACGCCTACCACATCATCACCTCGGGCCCGGTGGTGGCCTACCAGTTCAACCCGATCATCCAGCAGTTCTCGAACGACGCCTCGATCCTCATCCCGATCCAGGCCCTGGGCTTCCACTACTACGTCTTCGGCTGGCCCACCGCCAACCCCTGCGGTCCGCCGCCCGGACAGTTCGGACACTTCGAGAGCATCCCCGACCGCACCTCGATCACGGTGCTCGGCGTCGAGGACAACACCACGGTCACGGTCCGCGCCACCCACCCCATCGCGGCCTCGGGCGGCGACTCCGGGATCGCGATCCCGGCGACCCCGGCCGGCACCCCGCTCACGTTCACGATCAACCGCTACGACGTGGTCAACCTGGCCTCGGACCAGCCGTCGGTGCCGCTCCAGGAGTGCTTCAACTACCTCGACCGCGACGGCGACTTCACCGGCTCGCTGGTGACGTCGAACAAGAAGATCGCCGTCTTCACCGGGCTCGAGCGCGGCATCGGCCTGGGCGGCGCCAACCCACCGCCGGCGCCGGGCTGGGAGCAGGGCGAGACATGCTGCACCGACCACCTCGAGGAGCAGCTCTTCCCCACCACCGCGCTCGGCCGCGAGTTCGTGGTGAGCCGCAGCCCGGTGCGGTCGACCGATCCGAGCTGGAAGGAGCCCGACGTCTACCGGGTGCTGGCGTCGGAGGACGGCGTCCAGGTCACGACCAGCCTGGGCGGCGACCTGGCGTCGTTCACGCTCAACGCCGGCGAGTTCAAGCCGCTGTGGGCCGACCGCGGCTTCACCCTGAGCGCCAGCGGCGCGGTCACCGTCGGCCAGGTGCTCATCAGCCAGCAGCGCATCCCGCAGGGCGGGATCGGCGATCCGTCGCTGCTCATCTTCCCGGCCGCCGAGCAGCACCGCAAGGACTACGTCTTCCTGGTGCCCACCACCTTCGCGGTGAACTACTTCGTCCTGGCCAAGCCGGTGACCGGCACGTTCACCGTCGATGGCCAGAGCCTGGGCGAGTTCCCCGACTGCACCCGGGCGCCCATCGGCACGGTCCAGGGGATCGCCTACGAGCAGGTGACCTGCCGGATCAGCGAGGGCAAGCACACCGTCGAGGGCAGCGAGCCGTTCGGGCTCTCGGTCTACGGCTACTACAACGTCGGGTCGTACGCGTTCGCCGGCGGCGCCGACGTGAAGATCATCAACCCGATTGATTGAGGCCGAGGGCGGCGCGATGCTCGCCGCATGATCTTCTGGCGCCCCGACGGCACCCGGCTGCGGGACCTCGACCCGATGCGGCGGATGCTGCCCATGCTCATGCCGGGGCGCAACGAGGCGCTGGTGTTCTACGAGCAGATCGTGGACGCCACCGCCCTGGTCGCGTACCTCGAGCGCTGGAACCAGGGCGCCGGCCCGCACCTGACCCCGCTCCACGTCGTCGTGGCGTCGCTGGGGCGGGTGCTCAAGGCCCGGCCCCAGCTCGACCGCTTCGTCGCCGGGCGGCGGCTGTGGCAGCGCAAGGCGACGTCGATCGCCTTCGCCGCCAAGAAGGAGTTCGACGACCGGGCGCCGCTCAAGACGGTCAAGCTGCCGGTGGTGGAGGGCGAGGCGCTGGCCGACACCGTCGGCCGCATCCGCGACGCCGTCGGCGGCAGCCGCACCCGCGACGACCGGCCGGTCGACAAGGAGATGTCGGTGCTGGGCGCCCTGCCCGACGCGCTGCTGGCGCCGGTGGTGCGCGCGGCCCGGGCCCTCGACCGCTGGAACCTCCTGCCCGCGGCGCTGATGAAGGACGACCCGCTGTTCTCGAGCGCGTTCGTCGCCAACCTCGGCAGCGTCGGCATCGACCGCGCCTGGCACCACCTCTACGAGCACGGCACGGTCAGCCTGTTCTGCGTCATCGGCGCCCTGCGCCCGCGGCTGGTCGCCGGCCCCGACGCCACGCCGGTCGTCCGCCCCACCCTCCGCCTCCGCTTCACCCTCGACGAGCGCATCTGCGACGGCTGGTACGCCGCCCAGTCCCTCGAGATCCTCCGCGGCGACCTCGAGGACCCCGCGCGCCTGGCCGCGCCGCCGCCTCCGCCGGGTGGCCGCGCCCAGAACGCCCCGCGCAGCACGCTCTGAGCTCTTCACCGACCGCGGTCGGAGATTGCGGGAAACGAACGGCGCGCCAACCTCTCCGGTCGGCCTGAGCCCTTCACCGACCGCGGTCGGAGATGGCGGGAAACGAACGGGAAGAAGCCGCGGCCGTCGCGCGAGTGAAGTCGGGCGCATGCCGGCGCCGTTCGTCAGGAGGCGAGCGAAGCGAGCGCCTGCTCGGGCCTGATCAGCGGCGATCAGCTCCCCATGTCAGCCGATGTTCGAGGCCGGCCTGACGCCGGTCACGAGCGGCGGTCTACCCTCGGCGCGCCACGCGTGACCACGCGACGGAGGGAATCATGACGCGAGCGACCTGGATCGTCCTTGCCCTGGCCGCGCTGCCGCTGGCCGCCTGCGCCGGCGACGGTGACCCCGTCGACGACGGCACGCTGACGTTCCGCACCGGCGAGTTCACGGTGCCGATCGGCGACAGCTTCACCTGCTTCTACACCGACGTGGTCAGCCCGCGCGAGCTGAGCGTCAAGGGCGCGAGCGGCGGCCAGGGCCTCGGCGGCCACCACATCATCGCCTACTACGCCGAGGAGCCGCGTCCGGTCGGCTACCACGAGTGCACCGACGAGGAGATGACCAACCTCAAGCAGATCGCGGGCTCGGCCGGCGAGGAGGGCGAGGGGCCGCTGGCCCTGCGCGACGACCTCGCGCTCAAGGTGCCGGCGGGCAAGCAGTTCGTGCTCCAGGCCCACTACATCAACGTCACCGACGCCCCGATGACGGTCTCGGACTGGGTGACGCTGGAGCTGCTCGAGCCCGAGCAGGTCTACGCCTACGTCAACTACTTCGTCACCCACGACGAGACCTTCGAGATCCCGCCGTCGTCGTCGTACCAGAGCACCACGTACTGCACCGTGCAGCGCGACCTCGACGTCGTCCTCACCCTCGGCCACATGCACGAGGACGGGCGGCAGTACAAGCTCGAGATCGTCGACGAGCTCGGCGCCAGCATGCAGACGCTGCGCGACGACACCTGGCAGCCGTCGTTCACCTCGCACCCGCCGGTGACCTACTACCCGGTGACGGCGCCGCTGCGCATCCCGGCCGGCACCCGGCTGCGTCAGACCTGCGACTGGGACAACACCACCTCGCGGACGGTGCTGTTCCCGCGCGAGATGTGCCTCGCGTTCATGTACTACTTCCCGGGCGAGGGCGACGACATCGTGTGCGACATGGCGCGGCAATGAGCGCCGTCACGCCGTCGAGCCCGCGGTGGCGCCGCCCCGGGCGGGTCGCCCGCGCCGCCGCGGTCGCGGTCGCCCTGGCCGCGCTGGGGGCCGCGCTCGTCGCCTGCGGCGGCGGTGGCGGCGACCCGCCCGTCGACGCCGATCCGACGCCGGCCGAGTCCTGCGTCCGCCCCGGCGAGGTCGGCAACGCCAACGGCGTCGGCCAGTACTGCACCCCCACCGGCGGCGAGTGCGCGCCGTTCGACCTCGCGCCGCTGTGCCTGGCCACCGTCGGTCAGGACCAGTGGTTCTGCACCCGCATCGGCTGTGACGCGTCCACGAACTGCGGCGACGGCGCCGGCTGCCTCATCGAGACCGAGGGCTCGGCCTGC
Organism: uncultured delta proteobacterium; assembly: GCA_900696455.1. Classification (GTDB taxonomy): domain Bacteria; phylum Myxococcota_A; class Polyangia; order Haliangiales; family Haliangiaceae; genus UBA2376. The sequence goes on along the minus strand of CAADGB010000301.1, from coordinate 12,190 downwards.
GTCCCCTGCCGCTGCGACGACCGGGGCCTGGGCTGCCCGCCGGCGGCGCGGTAGCGGCGGCGTTCGACGTTCGTCGCGGCGCGTCGTCGAGCCGTGCCCCTCGAGCGGGGCGAGGCTCATGCTCCCGTGGTTCGGATCTTCCGGGGGGGGGCGTCACCGCGGCTGCGCCGTTCAAGTTCCATACTTACCGTATGTTACGGCATCGGGCGGGAGGGGAGAAAAGTTGGCCCACATGGTGGTCGCATGTAGGATAGGCAGTCCAGAGGAGTTCATGGCCAGGCCCATCCCGAAGAAGGCTGCTGCCCCGCTCACCGCCAACCGCCGGCTCGACGACCGCGACGCCCATCGCGGGCGCGAGGTGTTCGGCATCGTCGCCCTCGGCGCGAGCCTGTTCGTGCTCATGGCCATGGTCTCGCTGCAGGCGAACGCCCTGTTCATGGGCCCGTTCGGCCGCACCGTGGCCAGCCTGGTCTACGGCATCGCCGGCTTCGGCAGCTACGTGCTGGTGATCCTGGCGGTCGCCGCCGCGGTCCGCTCGCTCATGCAGAAGCGGCCGGTGATGCCGTGGGAGCTCGGCGCCGGGGTCGGGCTCGGCGTCCTCGCCGTCGGCGTCCTGCTCCACCTGATCGCCGCCCGCTACCGGGTGGCGGGGATCGGGCCCGGCGGCGCCCTCGGCGAGCACCTGGCCGAGATCCTGCGCGCGCTCATCTCCACCGCCGGCACCGCGCTGCTGGCCACGGTGTCGCTGGCCATCGCCGTCATCATCGCCACGCCCCTGCGCATGCGGCAGGTGCTGGGCTGGCTCGGCGCCGGCCTGGCGACCGCGGGCCACGCCCTGGCCGACGCCGCGGGCGCCACCGCCCGCTTCGTCGTCGACGTGCTGCGCGCGATCCTGCCCGATCGCCGCGAGGCCGAGGACGAGGACGACGAGGCCGAGGATCCGCTCGCCGTCGACGAGGCCGAGCTGCCGCAACCGGTGATCGTCGACCGCGCCGCTCCCGCCGCCGACTTCCTCGGCGACACCGAGCGCACCGAGGCCCCCGAGGAGCTGGTCGCCGAGGTCAAGAAGTCGCGCCGCAAGAAGGGCGAGGCCGCCACCACCGAGACCGAGCTGCCGGTGGTGGCCGAGGTGGTGGCGCTGCCCGACGCGCGCAGCAAGCGCAAGAAGCCGGAGGCCGTGATCGTCGAGGAGCCGGCCGCGCCCGCCGCCGACGCGCCCGCCGCCGCCGTCGTCGTCGCCGCGACCCCCGCCGCTGCCGCCGCCACCGCCGCCGAGCCGGCGGTCGCCGGCGGCGCCCCGCTCATCGTCGAGAGCCGCTTCAAGCACGCCGACAAGGCGGAGATGGCGGCCAAGGAGAAGCAGGCGGAGGCCGAGCGGGGCTTCATCAAGCTCGGCGACGGCGCCTACCAGCTCCCCGGCATCGGCCTGCTCAACTACGACGCCGCCACCCAGAACCAGCTCGACAAGAGCTTCATGCTCGAGCTGTCGGCGCGCCTCAACCGCACGCTCGAGAACTACGGCGTCAAGGGCGACGTGGTCGCGATCCGGCCCGGCCCGGTGGTCACGATGTACGAGTTCGCCCCGGCGCCCGGCACCCGCGTCGCCAAGATCGCCAACCTGTCCGACGACCTGGCGATGTCGCTCGAGGCCCTGCGGGTGCGCATCGTCGCCCCCATCCCCGGCAAGGCCGCGGTCGGCATCGAGGTCCCCAACAAGGCCCGCGAGAAGGTCTTCCTCAAGGAGATCATCGCCGACGACCTCTTCCGCAAGTCCAAGGCGAGGCTGCCCATGGCCCTGGGCAAGGACATCGAGGGCGGCCCGTCGGTGGTCGACCTCGCCCGCATGCCGCACCTGCTGGTCGCCGGCACCACCGGCTCGGGCAAGTCGGTCGCGGTCAACGCCATGATCACGAGCCTGCTCTACCACTGCTCGCCCGACGACGTCCGCATGATCATGGTCGACCCCAAGATGCTGGAGCTCTCGATCTACGAGGGCATCCCGCACCTGCTCTTGCCGGTGGTCACCGACCCCAAGAAGGCCAACCTGGCCCTGCGTTGGGCGGTCGAGGAGATGGACCGCCGCTACGACCTCCTGGCCCAGCAGGGCGTGCGCGACATCGTCGGCTACAACGACAAGCTGGCCCGCATCCGCGCCAAGTGGGAGGCCGACAAGCTGCGCCGCGCCGCCGCCGCCGCCGAGCGCGCCGCCGCCGGCGAGCAGCTCGAGCTCGACGTCACCGACGATCAGATCGAGCAGGTCGAGATCACGACCGAGCGCGGCCCCCAGGTGGTCACCGAGCCGCCGTCGAAGATGCCGTACATCGTCGTCGTCATCGACGAGTTCGCCGACCTCATGATGTGCGCGCCCAAGGAGGTCGAGACCTCGGTGGCCCGCATCGCCCAGAAGGCGCGGGCCTGCGGCATCCACCTCATCCTCGCCACCCAGCGGCCGTCGGTCGACGTCATCACCGGCCTCATCAAGGCCAACTTCCCGTCGCGCATCGCCTTCCACGTCACCTCCAAGGTCGACTCGCGCACGATCCTCGACCAGGGCGGCGCCGAGGCCCTGCTCGGCGCCGGCGACATGCTGTTCAGCGACCGCGGCGCCGCGCCCTGCCGCCTCCACGGCTGCTTCGTCGACGAGGACGAGATCCACAAGGTCGTGGCCTTCCTCAAGACCCAGGGCCGCCCGGTCTACAACCTCGACATCCTGCGCCCGCGCGACGAGGACGGCGGCGACGGGGACGGCGACGCCGGCGGCGGTGGCGGCGGCGGCGGCAAGGTCGACGACGACATGTACGACAAGGCGGTGCACGTCGTCTGCAGCACCCGCAACGCGTCGATCTCGTGGGTCCAGCGCCAGCTCCGCATCGGCTACAACCGCGCCGCCCGCCTGGTCGAGGAGATGGAGAAGCAGGGCGTGGTCAGCCCGCCGGATCACACCAACAAGCGCGAGGTCCTGGTCAACGCGGCGTGACCGCGTGGCGCTGGCGGGCGCCGCGGGCCGGCGGGCCGCCGTCGACGCCGAGCGCGGCCAGCGCGGCCGCGTAGGTGTGCGGCCCCGACGGCGCCAGGCGGCGGCGGCGCTCGCCCGCCACCAGCCAGCCGTCGACGACGTCGCGCAGGCGGGGGATGCCGTTCAGCATGTAGGCCTCGCGCCGGCAGCGCAGGTCGAGCTCGACGGCGGCGCCGGCGGCGAGGGCCGTGCGGCGGCCGAGGCGGTCGACCAGCGTCCAGCCGGCGCCGACCTCGACCTCGATCGCGCGCACCGCGCGCCACTGGCGGAGCGCGTACACCAGCACCGCCGCGCCCAGCGCGGCCAGCGCCGCGCCGCCGACGGCGATCCCGACCGCGCTGGCCCCGGTGTTCCGCGCCACGGCGCCGGCGCCGGCCAGCATCAGGCCGCCGACCAGCACGCCGCCGCCGGCGAACAGGGTCAGGAAGCCGAGCGCCACCGTGGCCACCTTCGGCGCGAGCTCGACGCGCGGCATGAGGCCCCGAGCCTACCTCCCGGGGCGCGCCGGCGCCGCCGCCGGGCGCGCGGTCACGGCAGCGGCGCCTCGCGGCACAGGCGGTCGACGCGGGTGAGGAGCGTCGGCCGGCGGTGGGGGCCGTCCATCGCGGCGACGTGGCGCGCCGCCTCGTCGGCGGACATGCCCGCGGCGGTGACGTGCAGCGGCGAGGCGCTGTGGCCGCGCCGCACGGCGATGGCCGGCGCCCCGACGTAGGCGGTCTTGGCCACGCCGATCACGCGGCTCCGCCGCCCCAGCGCCTCCCACAGGTGGGCGCCGAGGCCGGGGGCGCCGGCGGCGTCGAGCCAGACGTGGCCGTCGACGAGCACGACGTCGAGCGGGTGCCCGACCCCGGCCAGCACCCGCTCGAGCAGCGGCAGCTCGCGCCGGTAGAGCTGGCCGGGGACGTAGGGCGCGACCTCGGCGGCGGCCGCGGTCGCCACCAGCTCGCGCGCCGGCGTGGCGTCGGCCCAGGCCGTGAACAGCACGCAGCCGGCGACCGCGCCGCGCGCGCGGTAGTCGACGTCGACGCAGGCCAGGTTCACGCGCGCCCCGTCGCCATGCCGCGGGTGTACCACGGCGAGATCGGCGGCCGCCGCCGGCGCCGCTGCCAGGGAGGTCTGCTAGGTTCCGCGCGTGTCCACCGTGGAGTACCTGTCCCTGTCGCACGATCGCTTCCGCCGGGTCGAGCGCGACGTCTTCGTGCGCCGGGTCGTCGCCGACTGCCTGAGCCACGCGTGCACGATGATCGCCGACAGCGGCGCGCGCCTGGACCACCCGCGGCCGCGGCTCGAGGCCTGCTGCCAGTACGGCGCCGACGCCGACCTCGCCGAGCGCGACGCGATCCTGGCCCGCCGCGACGACATCGCCCGCCTGCTGGTGCCGGGCGCCCGCGCGGCGCCGTGGTTCGGCACCGCGATCGAGGAGGACGACGACTACCCGAGCGGCGGCGCCGTCCGCACCGGCACCTTCGAGGGCGGCTGCGTCTTCCTCGCCCACGACCGGCGCGGCTGCGCGATCCACCGCGCGGCGCTCGAGGGCGGGTGGGACCTGCACGGGGTCAAGCCGGCGATCTGCCGCCTGTTCCCGCTGTCGTACACCGAGGACCTCATCTGCATCAGCGACGACTACGAGGACTACGACTGCGCCGACGCCCCGGGCGCGCCCACGCTCTACCGGGTGGCGCGCGACACCCTGGGCGCGCTGTTCGGGGCGGCGCTGGTGACCGCGCTCGACGAGGCCGAGGCCACGGTCGGCGCGGCGCCGCGGCCGGCGCTGGTCCAGCTCCGCGTCGGCGGGGCCGCCGGGCGATGAGCGGCGGCGGTTGGGAGGACGCGGAGGTCGGCGACGACGTCGCCACCGCCCTCACCCTGCCGCCGCGCGCGTTCACCGCGCGGGCCTGGCTCGAGCGCGAGCTGGCCACCGTCTTCACCCGCGCCTGGCAGCTCGTGCCCGAGCGCGGCGGCGACGACGATCCGCGGCCGCTGGCCGAGCAGGTGGCGGCGCGGGGCAGCCGGGTGCCGGTGACGGTGGCCGGCCGCCCGCTCTACCTGCAGCGCGGCTGGGACGACGACGAGCTCCGGCTGTTCCCCAACACCTGCACCCACGCCTGGTACCCGCTGGTGATGGGGCCGGGGCGCGGCCCGACGGTGGTGTGCGGGCAGCACGGCCGCCGCTTCGACTGCACCGGCCGCTTCCTGTCCCAGCCCGGCTTCGCCGGCGCCCCCGACTTCCCGCGCCCGTGCGACCACCTGCCGGCGCTGCCGGCGGCGACCTGGCGGGGGCTGGTGCTGGCGGCGCTCGACGCCGCGGCCCCACCCCTGGCCGAGGTCGTGGCCCCGGTCGACGCGTCGCTCGTCCGGATGCCGGACACGATGACGCGGGCGGCGGCGCCCGGCGAGGTGCGCGAGGTCGCCGGCAACTGGAAGCAGCACGCCTGGAACTACCTCGACCGCTTCCACATCGCCCACATCCACCGCGCGCCCGGCGGCCTCGCCGACGCCGTCGACCTCGCCACCTACACCACCGAGGTCCACGACCACGCCGTGCTGCAGTGGGTGTACGCCCGCGATCCCGCCGACGGCTTCGAGCCCGCGCTCCTGCCCGACCGCTTCGCCGACGCCGGCGGCCGCCGCGTCTTCGCGCTGTGGTGGTTCGTCTACCCCAACCTCGCGCTCAACTACTACCCGTGGGGCCTGTCGGTGAACCTGTGGCAGCCGATCGCCGACCGCCCCGACGCCACGCGCTTCGCCTGGTACCACTGGGTGCTCGATCCGGCGCGCCACGCCGAGCGCGACCGGCGCTGGCTGTCGGCGCAGGTCGACGCCGAGGACGTCGACGCCCTGGCCCAGGTCAGCCGCGGCCTGCGCTCCGGGTTCGCCGTGCGCGGGCGCTTCGCGCCGGGCGAGGAGGTGGCCGCCCACTGGCTGCACCGCAAGGTCGCCCGCGACGTCGCCGGCGGCCCCGCGTCCACGCCCTGAGATCCCGTCCCGGGCTACTCGGCCGGGTCCATCTTCGAGGCGTAACCGCGGACCGGCGGATCGGGATCGGCGGCCGAGCGCACCCGCACCACCGAGCCCGGCGCCTCGACCGCGCCGGCGGCCATCGACCAGCCGGGCGGCACCTGCGGGTCGGTGAAGAAGTAGAGCCAGCGGGCGTCGATCGGCGACAGGTTGGTGCAGCCGTTGCTGCGCGGCGTGCCGAACTTGTCGTGCCAGGAGGCGGTGTGCAGGGCGAGCCCACGCTCCGGGCTGTAGAACTGGGTCCACGGCACGGTCGCCACCGAGTACGGGTCCTCGCCCGACAGGCCCTTCATGTCGGCCTCGCTGGCCTTGCGCCAGATCCGGTACACGCCGGTCTCGGTCGGCGTCTCCTTCTTGCCGGTGGTGACCATCGTCGCGTAGACGGGCAGGTCGCCCTCGTAGGCGACCAGGATCTGGGTGTCCAGATCGATGTCGAGCCAGCGCTCGCCGGCCTTGACTCCCGGCGGCAGCGGCGTGGGTCGCGCCACCCGCACCGCCGAGGCGTCGATCCACTCGGCGTCGCCGATCCGGTAGGCCACGACCTGGCCCTTGTCCTCGAAGCTCTCCAGCACCGGCACCGGCGTCCGCTGCGCGAGCTGGCGCCGGACGCCTCCGCCGCGGGCCGCGCCGCGGGTCCACGCCTTCGCCGCGTTGCCGCGCGGCCACACGAAGGCCAGCGGCAAGGTGAGGCCGGTGTCGTCGCCGAGCCGCGCGCCGCGGTACTCGCTGGGCGTGTGCTGGCGGATGGCGCTGGCGGGCAGCCACTCCTCCTCGCGCGCGCTGATCTTCCAGAAGACGCGCCCGTCGACGGTCATCTCGGCGAACTTGCGCACGTTGACCGAGCCCAGGAGCGGGCGGCCCTTGATCAGGCCGGCGGCGGCCGCGGCCCTGGCGTTGGCGGCGTTGCGGGCGGCGGCCGAGCCAGCGCCGGCGCCAGGTGCCGGGGCAGGGTCCGGCGTCGTCGCCGGCCCCGGCTCGCCGGCCTTGCCCTTGGCCTTGACCGGGCGGGTGTAGACGTTGGTGCCCTGGTCCACGACCTTGCCGTAGATGCCGGGGACGATCTCGTCCCGATCGAGGCGCGGCAGCTCGACACCGGCCGGCGCCTTGGTCGAGGCCTCGACGAAGTCGCCGCACACCCAGCCCTGACCCGCGAGCGCGTACCACGGCCGCTTGCAGCCCGGTCCCAGCGCTGCGTCGCGCCAGCCGACGCGGGTGCCGCCGGCGAGGGTGCCGATGCGGCGCGACTGATCGTCGGGGCGCAGCCGGACGGCGACGGTGCGGATCAGGTGCAGCGAGCGCGTGCCGGGCGGCACGTCGGCGACCGGCCGCGGCGGCGGCGGCGCGACGGTCACCGCCGGTGGGGTCGCGCGCGCGTCGGGCGGCGCCGCCGCGCCGCCGCCGCCGCCGCCACCACAGGCCGCGGCCACCGCGGCGACCAGCGTCGGGATGACGAGCGACCCGGATCCCGGGGAGCGGACGACGGTCGAGGGCACGGCATCGTGGTAGCACGGCGGCTGGCGCCGCGGCCACGACCGGCGAATACTCGGGCCATGCGCCCCGCCCTCGCCGTCGTCGCCGCGCTCGCGCTCCTCGCCGGCCGCCCCGCGTCCGCCGGCGCCTGCCTGTGGGACAACGACACCTTGCGCGAGGAGTCGCTGGGGCAGAAGGACGTGGCCGCCGTCGTCACCGGCCAGCTCGGCAAGCACTCCGAGGCCTTCTACCAGGCCAAGGTCGTCTACACCCGGGCCATCCTCGACGCCGGCGGCGCCCGGGCGACCCGCGCCCGCTGGGACGATCTGGCGGTGGCGCTGGCGCGCACCGGCAAGCTCGACGACGCGCTCGCCGTGCTGGCCGACAAGGAGCGGCGCTTCCCCGGCGAGTACACCACCGAGGCCAACCGCGGCACGTTCCTGGCGATGAAGGGCGACCTCGACGGCGCGATCCAGCACCTCGAGGCGGCGATCCGGATCAACCCCGACGCCCACTTCGGGCGCGAGAAGTACCAGGTCGAGCTCCTGCGCCGGGCGCGGGCCGCGCGCGGCGGCGGCGGCGGCGCGGATCGCTGCGGCAACCTGTTCGGCGTCTCCGACGACGGCCACGACGCGGCCTGGGTCCTGCGACCGGGCAAGGTCGTCGTCCGCCGCGGCGGCCCGACCGTCCCCGCCGACGCCGTGGTGGCGATGGTCGGGCTCATCCGCTTCGGCACCGCCGAGCAGAGCGCGACGGTCTGGTACAACCTCGGCGTCGCGCTCGCGTACCAGGGCCACAAGCACCTGGCCCTGCGCGCCCTGCGCCGGGCCGAGGCCCTGGGCCACGGCTGCGCCGCCGACTTCGGCCGGCCCCTGGCGCAGACCGTGCGCGAGTTCGCCGAGCGCCGCCCCGACCCGTGGCAGGCGGTGGTCCGCAAGGCCGACGCCGACTGGGCCCGGGGCGCGGCCTCCGACCTGCGCCGGCAGCGGGCCGAGGACCGCCTGGTGACCGGGCGCAAGCCCAAGCAGGCGTTCGGCTACTGAGCCGAGGCGATCTGCGCCGACTCAGGTCGGCACCGGCGTCCTCGCCGGGACCGACCGATCGATCAGCGCGTGTCATTCCTTCACACGCGCTGACGCGCGGTCCGCCCCGCGGGGGGCACGCGGGCGCGCGCCGGCGCCAGGCGCCAGGAACTTCGGGCCGGCGCGCCCGTTCTGCTACGATCGGCGCCGTGAAGCTCGGCGAGATGCTGCTGCGCGACGGCCGGATCACGCCGGCGCAGCTCGAGGAGGCGATCGCGTTCCAGGCCCGCGACGGCGGCCGGTTCGGCACCGTCCTGTTCGAGCTCGGCCTCATCGATCTCGACGCGCTGACCGTCTACCTCGGGCTCGAGCTGGGCATCCCCATCGCCAGCGGCGCGATGCTCGAGCGGGCCAAGCGCGCCGCCGTCCGGCTGCTCACCCCCGAGCAGGCCTACAAGCACACGTGCGTGCCGCTGATCGTGCAGGACCGCCGCCTGATCGCGGCCGTCGACGAGCCCCACGACCTCGGCACCATGGACGCGCTGGCGCGCATCACCGGCTACCGCATCATCCCGCGGGTCGCCGCCGAGGTGCGCATCTACTACTACGTCGAGCGCTACTACGGCGTGCCGCGGCCGACCCGCTTCCTGCGCTTCGGCGACACCCCGCGCGGCGACCAGCCACCGGCCCAGGCGCTGCCGGCGCCGCCGCTGCCCGGCCTGCCGCCGGTGGCGATCCGCCCCATCGCCGCGCCGCACCCGGCGCCGGCCCTGCGGGTGGGCCGCGCGGCGAGCGCGCCGCCGGTGGCGCCCGAGCCGGACCGCGCCGCCGGGACCGCCGAGCCCGCCGAGCCCGCCGAGCTCGCCGAGCCCTACGACGAGATCGCCCTCGAGGCCAGCGACATGCTCGAGGAGCTCACCACCGCCGACGACAGCCCGGCCGAGGCCGCGCCGCCGGCGCCGCTCGAGAGCACCGCGTCGGGGCCGGTGGGCGCCGCCCGCGTCAGCGAGGTGCGGGCCGCGGTCCAGGTGTGGGAGCCGCTGTCGGTGAACGAGACCATCACCGCCATCACCGGCGCCACCGATCGCGGCGTGGTCGCCGAGGCGCTCATGCGTCACGCCGCGGAGGTGTTCGACGTCGCCGCGCTCCTCATCGCCCGCGACAACCTGGCCTTCGGCTGGAAGGCGCTGGGCGAGGGCGTCGACCCGTCGCGGATCGAGTGCGCGGTGATCCCGCTGGAGATGCCGTCGATCTTCCAGCAGGCGGTGGTCGGCGACGGCCTCTACCACGGCCCGCCCACGCCCAGCGCGCTCCTGCAGCACTGGTACAAGGTGCTGCGTTGCCGCGAGCCGTCTCACGCCACCGTGGTGGCGATCTCGATCCGCAAGCGCGTGGTCAACCTGCTCTACGGCCACCGCACCGGCGACCGCCCGCCACCGTCGCTGCTCGAGCTCGACGATCTGCGCCGCGTCACCGACGCCGCGGCCGCCGCCTACGTCCGCCTGATCGCCGGCGCCAAGCGCCGCTGACGCGACGTTGGGCCGGGCGCCGTGGCGAGGCCCCGGGACCTCCCGGCCCGGAACGGATGGGGAATCGCGTGGGATCCTCCAGGGTTCGGCCCGGGCTCGGCCTCCGGAGTGAAAGTGCTTCACTCCCGCCACTCCCGTACTACAATCAAGGGGATACGCGGGAGGTTCCCTTGATGTCTGCACGGGAGTTCCGCATCGCACCAGCGACCACGCGCCGCCGTGGGCTCCCGCCCATCGGGCTGTCGGTCTTCGCTCCGGATTGCCTGGAGGTCACGGTGATCGACACCGGGGCGTCCGCGCTCCTGTTCGCCTCGGAGGCCGACGCGACCGGGCGGCCGATCGGCGTGGTCGAGATCGACATCTTCGCCGCCAACATGATCATCGACCCGGACGGCGCGCTCGACCGCGCCGCCCACCACGCGGTCGATCGCGTGCTGGCGGCGCCGGCCAGCGGCGTGATCCGGCACCGCGAGCGCTTCGAGCTCGACGACGGCACCAGCGGCGTGCGACTCGAGGTGACGGTGACCCGCGACGGCGACGGCGCGCTGCCGGCCTTGCCGCACCTGACCGTGGTCGCGCTCGCCCCCGACGACGCGGCGGCGCGAGGCGGGCTGGTGGCCATGGTGCGCAGCGCGCGCCCGTCGTGGACCGCCGGCGAGACCCTGTTCGAGACCCTGCGCGTGCTGACCCGCGACGGCGGCGCCAACGACAACCGCGCCCGCCTGCCGTTCCCGCGCTGAGCCCTGCACGCTCACGCCCTGAGCCTCCCTCGCCGCCCGCGCGCGCGTATCGTGCGGCCATGCGCTTCGAGTTCCTGTCCGACGAGTGGTTCGCCCGGGTCGACGAGCTGATGGCCGCCGCCGGCGATCTCCAGATCCCCTTGGCGATGAAGGCGGTCGCGGTCAACGTCACGATCACCGGCGTCCCGGGCGCGGCCGGCGGCGAGTCCCGCCTGTTCCTGAAGGATGGCCTCTTCCTCCGCGGCCATCAGGACGCGCCGACCACCCTCACCCTCGACGTCGGCCTCGCCCGCCGCATCTTCATCGACGCCGACGCCGCCGCCGGGGTCCAGGCCTTCCTGGCCGGCGAGATCAAGGTCGACGGCGACCTGGCCCAGCTCGTCGCGATGCAGACCGTGGAGCCGAGCGCGCCCCAGCAGCAGCTCACGCGGCAGATCGCGGCGATCACCGCCTAGCCGTGGTACACCCACGGGATGGCAGCGCGCGATCCGGACGGACGGATCGGCACCGTGCTCGACGGTCGCTACCGGGTCCTCGAGCCGCTGTCGCGAGGCGGCATGGGCGTGGTCTACCGCGCCGAGCGCCTCCCGGTCGGCCGGCCGGTGGCGGTGAAGTTCCTGCACGCGCTGTTCGCCGACGACTCCGAGTCGCGGGCCCGCTTCGAGCGTGAGACCCGGGCGCTGTCCAAGCTCGCCCACCCCCACTGCGTCTCGATCATCGACTTCGGCTTCGACGGCGCGCCGTACCTGGTCATGGACCTGGTCGCCGGCGACACCCTGCGCGAGCTGCTCGACGAGGGCCCGCTCGCCACCGACGAGGCCATCGCCCTGACCCGCCAGCTCCTGGCCGGGCTGGCCCACGCCCACGCCGAGGGCATCGTCCACCGCGACGTCAAGCCGGCCAACGTCATGGTCACCGACGAGATCGGGACCGGCCGCCACGTCCGCATCCTCGACTTCGGCCTGGCCCGCATGCGCGAGCACGGCGCCACCGCCATCACCCAGGCCAGCATCGTCGTCGGCACGCCCAGCTACATGGCGCCCGAGCAGACCATGGGCGGACCGGTGGACGCCCGCACCGATCTCTACGCGGTCGGCGTGCTCCTGTTCGAGATGCTGACCGGCCAGCGCCCGTTCCAGGCCGAGGACACCGCCACGCTCCTCGACCTGCACCGCCGCATGCCGCCGCCACGGCTCGCCGACGTCGAGCCCACCCGCGACTGGCCGCGCGGGCTCGACGCGGTCCTCCAGCGCGCCCTGGCCAAGGAGCCCGACGACCGCTGGCAGAGCGCGGTCGAGATGTCGGCGGCGCTCGACGCGGTGGCCCGCGGCGAGGGCGACGAGCGCGCCGGCGGCGGCCGCGCGGCGCGCGGCGGGGGCGTGCGCCTGGCGGCCG
>CAADGB010000300.1 GCA_900696455.1 uncultured delta proteobacterium | reverse complement strand
GGCGAGGCGGGCGCGGTCGGTCGGCCCGGCGCGCGCCCGGGGTGGCGCGCGGCGTCGGCGATCCGCAGCGCCAGGTCGCGCACCGAGACCCGACGCTCGGGCTCGATCGTCAGCCCGCCGGCCAGCGCCCGCGCCAGGGCCGGGTGGCGCTCGGCGACCTCGGCCTGGGGATCGCGGCACCCGTAGCGCGCGCCGCACAGGAAGGCCGCGGCGCCGGCCGCCAGCCCCCAGGCGTCCGCGGCCGGCGTCGGCGGCACGCCGTCGCGCACCTCGGGCGCGAGGAACGCCGCCAGCGCCTGCCACGCGGTCGTCGCCGGCCCGGGCTCGATGTCGTGCCACAGCCCCACGCCGCCCAGCGCCAGGTGGCCGCGCACCAGCGAGACGTCGTCGGGCACCAGCCGGCCGTGGGACCAGCCGGCCTGGTGCGCGGCGTCGAGCGCCGCCGCCACCGCCTTGACCCACGCCACCACCTGGTCCGCCGGCATCGCCGCCCCGCCCCGCGGCACCGGGCCGGGCTCGGCCTGCGGGTAGACCGCCCACAGCCCGCGCGGCTCGGTGGTGGCGTCCTCGCCGATCGCCAGGAGCCGGCGCAGCGCCGGGTGCTTGAGCCCGCGCAGGCGGTCGAGCTCGCCCACCAGCACGTCGCGGGCGATCGCCCCGAACAGCGCCGGCTCCAGGCTCCACACCGCGACCTCGCTGTCGCTCTCGAGGTCGAGGGCGTGCCACTCGACGTAGCCGGGCATGGCGCGCACATGGGCGCGCACCTCGAACCGCCCGGCGAGACGGACGCCGACCGCCGAGGTCACCGCGTCAACGCCCCGTCGAGCCGAAGCCGCCGGCGCCGCGGCCGGTGGCCGGCAGCTCGTCGGCGACGGGGACCACGGCCTGCACCACCGGCGCGATCACGAGCTGGGCGATGCGCTGCCCGGGCTCGATCGTCACCGGCTCCTGCCCCAGGTTGACCAGGAGCACGATGCACTCGCCGCGGTAGTCGGCGTCGATCGTCCCCGGCGCGTTGACCACGGTGAGGCCGTGACGGGCGGCCAGCCCCGAGCGCGGCCGGACCTGGCCCTCGAAGCCCGGCGGCAGCGCCATGGCCAGGCCGGTGCCGATCGCCGCCCGCGCCCCCGGGGCCAGCGTGACCGGCCCGTCGAGCGCCGCCGCCAGGTCGAGGCCGGCGGCGTGCTCGCTCATGTAGCGCGGCGCGACCGCGTCGGGCCGCAGCAGCTTGAACGTGACGGGCGGCGCCTGGCTCATGTCGACGGTCTCGCTCGGCGTCCGCGGTCAGATCACGTAGTTGTTGATCTCGTCCGGATCGGGGTTGGCCTCGAGCACCTCGCGCCGCGACAGGCGGATCTTGCCGTCGCGGTCGACCTTGACGCACTTGACGACGACCTCGTCGCCCTCGCTCAGCACGTCCTCGACGGCGCGGATGCGCTCGTTGGAGATCTCCGAGATGTGGAGCAGGCCGTCGGTGCCGGGCAGGATCTCGACGAACGCGCCGATCTCGATGATGCGCTTGACCACGCCGTTGTAGTACTGGCCGACCTCGGGCTCCATGGTCAGGCCCGAGATGAGGGCCTGGGCCTGCTCCAGGCTGCGCAGGTCGGCGGAGGCGATCGAGACCACGCCGGCGTCGCTGACGTCGATCTGGGCGCCGGTCTGCTCGGACAGGGCGCGGATGGTCTTGCCGCCCGGGCCGATGATGTCGCGGATCTTGTCGGGCTTGATCTGGACGGTGATGATGCGGGGGGCGTTCGGCGACAGCTCGTCGCGCGGCGCGGCCAGGCCCTCGCTCATCTTCTCGAGGATGTGGAGCCGGCCGCGGCGGGCCTGCTCCAGCGCCTCCTCGAGGATCTGACGGGTCAGGCCGTCGACCTTGATGTCCATCTGCAGCGCGCACACGCCGCGGGTGGTGCCGGTGACCTTGAAGTCCATGTCGCCGAGGTGGTCCTCGTCGCCGAGGATGTCGCTGAGGATGGCGTAGTCGTCGCCCTCCTTCATCAGGCCCATGGCGATGCCGGCGACCGCCGCGGTCGTGGGCACGCCGGCGTCCATGAGCGCCAGCGAGCCGCCGCACACCGAGGCCATCGACGAGCTGCCGTTGGACTCGAGGACCTCCGACACCACGCGGATGGTGTAGGGGAAGTCCTCGAACTCGGGCAGGATGCGCCCGACCGAGCGCTCGGCGAGGAAGCCGTGGCCGACCTCGCGCCGCGACTGGCCGCGCAGCATCTTGACCTCGCCGGTCGAGAACGGCGGGAAGTTGTAGTGGAGGAAGAACCGGCGCCGCTCGTCGCCCATCAGGGTCTCGACCTTCTGCTCGTCGTAGCGGGTGCCGAGGGTGGCCACCGCCAGGGCCTGGGTCTCGCCGCGGGTGAACAGGGCCGAGCCGTGGGCCTTGGGCAGGACGCCGACCTGGACCGAGATCGGGCGGATCTCGTCGAGGGCGCGGCCGTCGATGCGGTGGCGCGTCGACAGCGTGAGGTGACGCGCGTGCTTCTTGACCAGCTTGGAGAACGCGCCGTCGACCTCCTTGCGCTTGCCGGCCCACGGCGCGCCCTCGGCGCACAGCGCCTCGGCGACCCCGGCGTGGACCTCGCTGATCGCGGCGCCCCGCTTCTTCTTCTCGCGCACCGCCATGGCCGCCGCCAGCTTGTCGGCGGCCAGCTCCTTGACCCGGGCGTGGAGGGCCTCGTCGCTGACCGGCGGGGTGAACGGCCGCTTGGCCTTGCCGACCTTGGCCCGCAGGCGCTCCTGGAGCGCGATGAGCGGCTTGGTGGCGTCGAGCGCGAACAGGAGGGCGTCGATGATCGTGGGCTCCGGCACCTCGTGCATCTCGCCCTCGACCATCATGATCGCGTCCTTGCTGCACGCGACCACCATGTCGACGCTGCTCTGCTTGCGCTCCTCGTAGGTCGGGTTGGCGACGAACTGGCCGTCGATCAGGCCCACGCGCACCGCGGCCAGCGGGCCGTCCCACACCAGATCGGAGATCGTGATGGCCGCCGACGCGCCGGTCATGGCCAGCACATCCGGGGGGTTCTGCTTGTCGTGGCTGATGACGTTGGCGATGATCTGGGTGTCGATGAACCAGCCCTTGGGGAAGAGCGGGCGCGCCGGCCGATCCATCAGGCGGCAGACCAGGATCTCGTCGTTCGACAGCCGGGCCTCGCGGCGGAAGTAGTTGCCCGGGATCTTGCCCGAGGCGTAGAACTTCTCCTGGTACTCGCAGGTGAGCGGCATGAAGTCGATGTCGCGCGGGCTCTGCGAGCCGGTGGCGGTGACCAGCACCATGGTCTCGCCGCAGCGGATGGTGACGGCGCCGCCAGCTTGCTTCGCCCACCAGCCGGTCTCGATCGTGATCTCGCGCCCGCCGACGACGCAGGTTTCGATGACGTTGGACATGAGAAGGACCTTTCCTGTCAGGGCATGGGGTCGAGCCCGTCGCCCTGCGGTTGGTCCCTCACTCCAGCCCCCGACCCCGCGGCATGACCGCGGGCTCGGAGGTTCGACAGAAGGTTCAGGCCGTCAGGAACAGCGTGGCAGCGACCGGGTTACGTACGATAGAGCGCGCGCATCCTGCCACGGGCGCGGCGAAAAGGCGAGGCCCAGCCGCCCTCGCCCTCAGGCCGGCGCGGGGAGCTGCGCGGCGTAGAGGTCGTCCACGCGTAGCTCCCCCCCGCCCAGGGCGACCAGGGTCAGGGCCTCACCAGCCTCCGCCAGGCGGTGCAGGAAGTCGGCGCCGGCGCGCTCGTACAGCTCGACCCGGGGCCGTACCTGGTCGACGAGCAGGTAGGCCTGGAGCCCCGGCAACTTGCGGTAGTGCGCCCACTTCTCGCCCCGATCGTAGGCCTCGGTGCTGCGCGACAGAACCTCGACCAGGACGGTCGGGTTGGTGACCGCGTTCGGGTCCTCGTCGTCGAGGACCAGCGGGCCGGAGACCACCGAGACGTCGGGGTACGTCGCCAGCCCCGTCGCCGGGACCCGGATCTTGAGGTCCGACGAGAAGACGCGGCAGCGCCGGGGATCGACCAGGAGCTGCAACACGTGACTGGTGATCGAGATCAGCCGCGCGTGCTCCGGCGTGCCGCCGGACATCGCGTAGATCGCGCCGTCCAGCCACTCGTGCCGGAGGCCGGTCTCCTGCTCGCGCGCCAGGTATTCGGCGTACGTGAACCGGTGATGGGGCGCAGCGTCGACCACGCTCCCAGCATACCGCCGCCCTAGCGGCGGAGCGAGAGCTGCTCGATGAGCGTCTTGTAGCGCGCGACGTCCTTGCGCTTCAGGTAGTCGAGCAGGCTGCGGCGCTTGCCGACCATCTTGAGCAGGCCGCGGCGCGAGTGGTGATCCTTGTGGTTCGCCTTCAGGTGCTCGGTCAGGTGCGCGATGCGCTCGGTGAGCAGCGCGACCTGGACCTCGGGCGAGCCGGTGTCGGTCTCGTGCTGCTTGTACTTGGTGACGGTCTCGAGCTTGCGAACGGGGGAGACGGACATGCGGGTACCTTCGTCGCCAGCGGGCTCGCCCTGCACCGTGCAGGACCAGCGTCGCGGCCGGTTGTTGGAGGCGCAGATTGAAGGAAGCCGGGCGCCCCGTCAAGGGGCAGGCAACCTATCGTGATCGCTGGACATCCGGCGCACCGTAGGCGAGGACGCGGGGGTAGACGACCGCGCCCCCCTCCCCGGCCGCGCCCGCCGCGCCCGCCGCGCCGGGCGCCCGCTCGCAGATCGCCAGCACGTCGCCGGCCGGGGTCAGGAGCTGGAACAGACCGGGCGCCACGTCGGCCACGAGCGCCGCCGGCAGCGGCCGGCCGTCGAGCACGTCGCGCCAGTGGGCGGCCGCCACGGTCACCGCCGGCAGGGCCAGCGCCCGGGCCGGCGTCACCAGGCGCGCCGCCACGACCTCGGGCGCGACCTCCGCCAGCGGCACGGCCTGGGCCTCGGCGAAGCGGCCGCTGGCGGTGCGGCGCAGCGCGGTGAGGGTCGCGCCGCAGCCGAGCTCGGCGCCGACGTCGCGCACGAAGCTGCGCACGTAGGTGCCCTTGCTGGCGCGCAGGTGGAGGCGGGCCCGCGGCAGCGCGACCTCGAGCAGGCGAGCCTCGAGGATCTCCACCGTCCGCGGCGCGCGCTCGACCTCGACGCCGGCCCGCGCCAGCTCGTGCAGCCGCACCCCGCCCTGCTTGATCGCCGAGAACATGGGCGGCACCTGCTCGCGGCGGGCGGCGCCCGCGGCCACCGCGGCCGCCAGCGCCCGGGCGTCGACCCGGGCCGCGCCCTCGGGATCGCGGCGCACCACCAGCCCGTCGAGGTCGAGGGTGTCGGTCTCGACGCCGAGCTCGAGGCTGGCGTCGTAGGCCTTGTCCTCGGCGGCCAGCCACTGCACCAGCTTGGTCGCGGCGCCCAGGCACACCGGCAGGACGCCGGTGGCCAGGGGATCGAGCGTGCCGGTGTGGCCGGCGGTCGCGACCCGGGTCCGCCGCCGGACCTGGGCCACCACCGCCGCGGAGGTCAGGCCCCGCGGCTTGTCGACGACGAGGACGCCGTGCAGCTCGTCGCGGCGCCCGCGGGCGGAGGCGCGGGGGCTCACCTCGGACCTCAGGGCGGGGGCAGGCTGTCGATCCAGGCCGCGATCACGGGCACGCCCGCCGGGTCGACCAGCTCGCGCCCGACCGGCGGCATCTGCAGGGCGCCGACCCGGTTGAGGCGGTTGTAGACCGCGCTCTGCGCCGTGTCCGCGGGCCGGACGAGGTGGCTGCCGGCGCTGCCCAGGGTCGCGAGCACGTTCACCGCGGTCTCGTAGGTGGGCGTGACCGCCCACGAGCTGCGGTGCTCGGCGGCGGTGAGCAGGCGGAGCTGGACCGGCACCGTGTTCATCGC
Organism: uncultured delta proteobacterium; assembly: GCA_900696455.1. Lineage (GTDB taxonomy): Bacteria > Myxococcota_A > Polyangia > Haliangiales > Haliangiaceae > UBA2376. Next base: position 2,031 of record CAADGB010000300.1, on the reverse strand, counting down.
GACGTCGGAGCGCGGGTTGTGGCAGCCGCCGCAGTTGGCGTGCAGGTAGCCCAGCGCCGGCTCGATGACGGGAGCGCCGGTCTCGGCGGGCAGCGGGAAGTAGGGCGCGGCGCCGGTGGGCTCGACGGTGAGCCGATCCTCGGCCACCAGGCGCGCGAGGTCCATGCCGCCGGCGCCGGCGTCGTAGTCGAGCTGGAGCGCGGAGAAGCCGAGGCCCACGCCGGGGTTGCGGTTGGAGCCGTGGCACTGCCGGCACTTGGCGCGGTCGGGGATGTCGTTGACGCCCTGGTCGTCGACGACGCCGCCGGGCACGGCGACCGCGTCGGTCTCGCCGCCGTCCCACTGGAACGCGACCATGAACCAGCTCGCGTTCTCGTCGTCGGGCCCGATCTTCTGCAGGAGCCGGGTCTCGATACGGTCGCCGCCGCGCACGAACTCCTTCCACAGCTTGGTGCCGACCGGGAACGACCAGAAGTCCATGTCGCTGGAGTCGATCCGCGTGTCCGGCGGCAGCAGGATCCAGCGCCGCTTGACCGCCTCGTCGGACCACAGCTCCCAGCGCGGGCGGAACTCGACCACGCCGGCGGCGATGGTCTTGGCCCCGATGTCGCTGTAGAGCCCGGTCTCCGACAGCATCGTCGGCGCCACGAAGCCGCCGTCGGTGCCGGCGTCGGTGGGCGCGTCGACCTGGGCGTCGGGCGCCGGCGCGTCGGGGTCACCGCCGCCGTCGTCGCCGCACGCGCCGAGCGCGAGGGCCGCGAGCCCGGCGGCCGCGAGCCGGGTGGCCGCGAGGGGGAACGAGGCGAAGCTCGGTCGCATGGCCGGGCATCGTACCAGACCCGACGGGCTTCAGCCCCCGCCGTCGTCGCGGCGGATCCGCGCGAGGTGGGGTTCGGCGAAGAGGCGGCGGACCGAATCGTGCCAGGTCGGCCAGCAGCGCTGTCCCTCCGCGGTGGTCGCGCACATGTGACCGTGACCACCCAGGACACGGGCCTCGATCCGATCGACCTCCTCGGCCACCCGGACGGGCGCGTAGGCCGGCACGAAGCGGGCGCCGACGAGCACGCTGCCACCCCAGCAGTGGACCTCACGGCTGGTCAAGAGCGCGCACCCCTGGCTCGAATCGAGCACGAGGGCCGTCGCCGGCGCGGGCAGGTGGACCCGCTGCGGCCGCGGGATCTCGACGCGCGGATCGACGCGCGGGTCGGCGACCTGCCCGTCCACGTTCAGGCCCCAGCAGTGGACGGTGCCCTCGGTGCCCAGCGCGCAGACGGTCGCCACGGTCAGGGTCACCGCGCGGACCGGCGGCAGCCCCTCGACCGGCCCGGGCCGGGCCACCGACCGCTGGGTGTCGTGGGTGTCCCACAGCGGCACGCGCTCCCCGAGGACCCCGCCGAGGTTGAGGCCCCAGCACCACAGCTCGCCCGCCGCGCGGATCGCGCAGGCGTAGGTGTGACGACCCGCGATCGCCACGTCGATCGCGTCGCGCGGCAGATCGATCACCACGAACTCGACCCGAGGCGGCCCGACGGTGCCGGTGCCGAGGATGCCGCGCTCGTTGTCGCCGCGGCACGCCACCCAGCCGCCGCTGCGGACGCACTGGGCGCCGATGACGAACAGGTCCTCGGCGACCTGGTCCGGACGCTCGAAGTCGGGCTCAGGCCCCGGCCCTGGCCCCGGTCCCGAGCGCTCGCACCCACCGCCGGGGAGGGTGAGCCCGAGGGCGGAGACGACAAGAAGGCGTCGCATCATGACCACCGGTATCGTGGACAGCGGTCGCGTGTTGCGTCTCGGTCGGCGATCGGCCTTCGACACGCCCTCGCTGGCGCTCGGGCGGCTCAGGCCGACCGGAGAGATGCAGCTCGCCGTTCGTTTCCCGCAATCTCCGACCGCGGTCGGTGAAGAGCTCAGGCCGACCGGGAGCACGTGTCTTCGAGCGCTCAGGACGACGGCTCGGCGGGCGGCTCGGGCGCGGCGGGCGGCGCGGCGGGCGGCTCGGGCGCGGCGCCGGCCGGCTCGCCCGCGGCGGTG
>CAADGB010000299.1 GCA_900696455.1 uncultured delta proteobacterium | reverse complement strand
GCGCGGGCGGCGGTGAGGGTCAGGCCGGCGGCGCCAGCGACGTCGCCGGTAGCAGCCACACCCGCAGGCGCACGACCCGGAGGTGGGCGCTGCGGAAGGTGAGCGGGCGCTCGTAGCGGAAGACCGACGGGTCGCGGGCGATCAGCGAGAGCATCGCCGGGAGCTGGGGCACGATCACGGCCGTGGCGCCCGCGCTGTAGACGATCTCGGCCTCGCCCGAGCAGGCCTCGGACAGGGCGAGGGTGAGCTCGACGTGAGGGCCGGACGGCCGGGTGCCGGCGTCGTCGCGGGAGAGCCCGTAGTCGCCGTGGCCGAGCTCGAGCCAGCGCGCGCCCGCGACCAGGTGGGGCGCGCCGGTGAGGAGCGTGGTCGTGGCCGCCAGCTCCGTCCACAGGCCGTCGACGCGGAGGCTGGCGTTGAGGCGGTAGCGGCCGCGGTCGGCGAGGTCGTAGGGCACGGTGCCGGCGGCGGCCAGGCCGGCGCGCAGCGCGGCGAGGGTCGGCGGATCGATCGCGGCCGGCAACATGAGCGACGGGATCGGGGCCGCGCCCAGCGCCGCCCGCAGCTCGACGGCGACGCCGGGATCGAGCAGGTACTCGGCGATCACGAGAACCACCCCGCCACCGACCGCCGATCGCCGGCGGTGACCTCGCGCACCTGGTGGAGCGATCGGTCGGAGACCTCGAACAGCACCAGGCGCCCGCTCCGGTACGGGATGCGGACGGCAGGCGCGGCCGCGGTCAGCTCGCCGCGGACCAGGGTGCAACGGAACAGCTCGAGCTCGCCGCCGGCGACCTCGGCGTGGGGGCCGAGGTAGAGCGTGAACGCCACCTGCCGGCCCAGGCCGAGGCCGCTGTCGGTGTGGGGCAGGAGGTAGTGGCCCGGCAGGTAGAGGTAGCTGCGGGCCTCGACCCGCGTCACCGCCCGGCCGCTGATCGCGCCCACCGCCGCCAGCGTGGCCGGCGTCGCCAGCGCCGCCGCCAGCGCGGCCAGGGTCGGGTGCCAAGGCGTCGGGGCCGAGCCGCGGGCGTCGACCAGCTCGCTGCGCTCGAGGTAGAGGGGCTCGATCGCGGCCGCCGCGCGCAGGGCCTCGAGGTCGTCCTCGACCACGACGTCGTCGAGGACGAGGTGCGGGAACGGCGCCGCCGCGGCCCAGGTCGTGGCCAGCGCGCGTGCGTCGAGGCGGCCGAGGTCGATCACCGCCGCCTCGGAGCGCTCCACCCGGCGGGGATCCGGCTCACGGCTGGCGGCTCACGGCGTCCGCCTCGTTCGCCGCGGCGCCGCAAGCGATCGCCGCGGGCGGCGGGTAGGACGGGCAGCGGGCGATGAACCACGCGCCGTAGGCCATGAGCGCGGCGGCCAGAGCGATGACCCACCACGCCGGCTGCGACCACGCCAGCATGTAGAGGAGGCTGCCGATCATCGACGCCCACGCCACCAGCTTGCCGCGCCACGGGATGACCCGGTGGGCCTTCCACGCCCGCAGCGGCGCGCCGAAGTGGCGGTGGGCGAGGAGCCAGGCCTCGAGCCGCGGCGAGCTGCGCGAGAACCCCCACAGCGCCAGCAGCATGAACGGCGTGGCCGGCACCACGGGCAGCACGATGCCGGCGACGCCGATGGCGAAGAACGCCCAGCCCAGGAGCAGGTAGACCCAGCGGACGGGGGCGATCGCGGCGCGCGCCTTGGCCACCGCCCCCTCCGCTCGCTACCGCCGCACCGAGCTGGCGTGCGCCGTCGCCGCCATCTGCGCCCGGGCCGCGGCGATGGCCTGGGCGATCATCTCGTCCTGCTCCGCCGGCACCGCCCACCGCGCCTGGTACGCCGGGGCCAGGGTGTCGATGGGATCGAAGTAGAGGAAGAAGCCGGGCTTGACCGAGGGCGCCGTCCACACGCTGACCCCGGTGTCGCGATCGTAGTGCTCGAACGAGTGCACCACCCGCTTGCCGCCGCCGCCGGGCGCGTCGCACACGAAGGTCGGGGTCTGGAAGCCGGCGGTCACGCCCCGCACCGCCTTCTCCAGGTCGACCGCGGTCTGCACGGTGGTGCGCAGGTCCTCGACGCCCTTCACCAGGTCGTGGACGTAGACGTAGTAGGGCTGGACGTTGCAGTAGCCCAGGCGCTTGACCAGGGTCTGCATGGTGTCGATGGTGTCGTTGACCCCGCGCTGCAGCACCGCCTGGTTGCGGACGATGACGCCGCGCTCGTGCAGGCGATCCAGGCCGCGCCGGGTGATCGCGGTGATCTCGTCGGGGTGGTTGAAGTGGGTGTGGAGCACCACCTCCTTGTGGAGGCGGCGGCCCTTCTCCACCACCCGGGTCAGCGCGTCCACCCACTCGTCGTCGGTGAGCAGCTTCATCGGCATGACCGCCGGGCCCTTGGTGGCGAAGCGGATGCGCCGGATGTGGTCGATGTCGAGCAGGGTGTCGCCGATGAGCGAGAGCTGGCGGGCCTTGAGCTGGTAGCTGTCGCCGCCGGAGACCACGATGTCCTCGAGCTCGGGCCGCTCGCCGATGTAGCGGAAGGCGCGCGCCCAGCGATCCTCGGTGGCCTTGAGCGAGACCTTCTCGACCTCGTCGGTGTCGACCCCGACCGCGTAGCTGCGGGTGCAGAAGCGGCAGTAGACCGGGCAGGTGTCGAGGGCCAGGAACAGCGCCTTGTCGGGGTAGCGGTGGGTCAGCCCCGGCACCGGGGCGTCGGCCTGCTCGTGCAGCGAGTCGAGGGTCAGCTTGGGGTGATCGGGCAGGAGCCGCGACGCCACCGGCACGAACTGGCGGCGCAGGGGATCGCCGTACGGGTCGTCCCAGTCGATGAGCGACAGGAGGTACGGCGACACCCGGATGGCCATGGGCGCGCGGGCGAAGCCCTGGGCGACGTCGTCGTGGAACGAGGCCGGCACCAGATCCTGGAGCGCGGCCAGGAGCTTCTGCGGGCTGGTGATGCTGTTGCGCGCCTGCCAGCCGTGATCGAGGAACGTGGCCTCGTCGATCGCGCGGTAGGCGGGGATGCGCTGCCAGAACGGCCCATCGCGGAGCTGGCGGTAGGTGAGGGTGGCCGGATCGACCGGCGGCTTGAGGTGCACGACCGGCTCGTCGCGCGGCGGCGAGGGGGCGGTGCGCCCGATGGTCTTGAGCGGTTCCATGGTGGTCTCGACTTCCCGGGGTCGGCCGCGGTCACCGGACGCGCGGCACGAGGAGTTGAACAGAGGCGTCTGATCGTCTCGTCGTCAGCTCGGCGACCGCACGTCCGGGAGGTGAGGGACGTTGCCGTCCAGGTACCACATGGCGTCACCATAGCATCGGCCTTGTGGCATCGTCGAGCGGTGCTGCGCGCCGCCCCCCCGTCGACGCCGTGGTCGCTGGCGACCGCCGCGCTCCTGCTGGTGATCGGCGCCTGGGGCGCCATCCAGGCCGGGTTGTCGGGCGCCGACTTCATGAACGATCTGGACCGGCCGCCGGCGCTGGCCGCCGCCGCGCCGGTGGTCGAGCCACCGGGCACGCCGCCCCTGGCCGGGCGCGTGGTCATCGCCATCATCGACGGCCTGCGCCTCGACGTGTCGCAGGAGCTGCCGTACCTGAACGAGCTGCGCGCCCGCGGCGCCCACGGTCGGGCTCGCGCCCAGTACCCGACCTGGTCGCGGCCGGGCTACGTCAACATCCTCACCGGCGTGCCGCCGGCGCACTCGGGGGTGCGCACCAACCGGGTGCGGACCCCGGTGCGGGTCGACTCGCTGATGACGCGCGTGCGCGGGGCCGACCCGGCACGCGGCCGCATGCGCAGCGGCTTCGCCAGCGACTACGACGCCATGCCCGCCCTGTTCATGCGCCCGCGCTCGGTGCCGCTCACCGACGTCGACCTCGACGACCTCGACGAGCGCACCGCCGAGGCCTTCCGCCGCATGATCACCAGCGACCAGCGCGGCGACTTCGACGATCCGCGCTACGCGCCGTGGCCAGGTGGGTTCCGCGAGGCCGCGCGCAGCGTGGTCGACTCCGGCGACGAGCTGGTCGTGATCCTGATCGGCGTGGTCGACGCCGCCGGCCACGACTACGGCGGCGCCGAGCCCGAGTACCGGGCGGCCGCGTTCGAGGCCGACGCCGCCCTGCGCGCGTCCCTGACCGGCCTCGACCTGCCCCGCGACGCCGTGATCGTGGTCGCCGATCACGGCCACACCGACGGCGGCGGCCACGGCGGCGTCGAGCCGACCGTGGTCGACGTGCCCCTCATCCTCGCCGGCGCCGGCGTGGTGCCGGGCGCCACCCTCGACGTGCCGCTCATGGACGTGGCGCCGACGGCGGCGGTCCTCCTCGGCCTGCCGGCGCCCGGCCACGGCCTGGGCCGGACCGCCCTCGGCGCGCTCGCCCTGTCGCCGGCCGACGCCGCCCGCGTCGCCGCGCTCGACGACGCCCGGGTGCGGGCCAACCAGCGCGTCGTCGACCGCGCCCTCGGCGGCGAGCGCACGGCGCGGCTCGCCCGGCGCGCCCTGCGCACCGCCCTGGTCCTGGGGCTGGCCGCGGTGGCGGTGCTCCTGGCCGGGTGGCTGCGCCTGCGCGGCGGCCTGCGCCTCGACGTCCGCGTGCTGGTGGTCGGGGTGCCGGCGTTCTTCATCGTCTACTACACGCTCATCGGCGTGCTCGGCGCGCGCTTCAGCCCCTCGCTCCTGCCCGACCGCGGCCACATGGCGACCGAGCTGCTCAAGTACGGCGCGATCGGCATCGCCGTCCACCTGCTCGCGGGCTGGCTGGCGATGCGGCGCCGCCTGGTGCTGGCCGAGCGCCTGGCCCGCGCCAACGGCGTGGCCTGGCTCGGCTTCATGATCGCGATGGTGCCGGCCGGCCTCCTGTGGGCGTTCTTCCCCGCGCCTTACGTCGAGGTGCCGTCGCCGCGGCTGCTCATCTTCATCCCCGCGGTCAAGGTCGCGATCGCCTGCTACGCGGTCGCGGTCGCGCTGTCGCTCCTGCTCGAGGTCATCGTCTTCTTCGCGCGCGCGGTCGACCCCCGGGTGCGGGTGATGCGGCTCGAGCGCGCGATCGAGAAGGCGCGGGCGCAGGCCCAGCGCGCCGGCGGCGGCGACCGCGGCGGCCGCGGCGACCGCGGCGGCGGCGGGGACGACCGCGGCGGCCGCGGCGACCGCGGCGCCGGCGGGGAGGCGTGAGCGCCGGCGGCGTTCAGGTCCGGCGGCGCAGCGCCACCGGCGCGGTGCTGTCGCCGCCGACGTGGGTGCGGGCGGCGGCCGCCTCGTGGTCGCACTCGCTGCCGCGATCGGCGGTGAGCTGGGCGCGCATGGCCACGGTGTGATCGATCCAGGCGGCGACCACCTCGGGGTCGACGCCGTGATCGGCCAGGACGTTGCGCAGGAGCTGGGTGCGGCGATCGAAGTGACCGCCGAGGATGGGGACGCGGGCGTGGGCCTCGCGCATGGTGCGGCCGGTGTAGGCGATCGGCGCGCCCAGCATGCGCGCGGCCAGCTCGCACTCCTTCTCGACCAGGCGGGCCCGATCCTTGCCGGCGAACAGGAAGCCGATCATCGGATCGACGAAGACGCGGTCGTAGAAGTCCTCGACCACGGCGCGCAGGCGCGCGCCGCCGAGGCGATCGAACAGCGGCTCGGCGGCGGCGCCGGCCGCGTCGCCCGGGCGCGGGTCGGCCGCGTCGCCCGGGCGCGGGTCGGCCGCGTCGTCGCTCACGACACCCGCTCGACGGTGACCTCGACCCCCGACAGCGCGGCGGTCCCCGACAGCAGGTCGACCAGCTCGGGGAGCGTGACGTCGTTGACCGAGGCCCCGGCGTGGGCGCTGGCGACCTGGGTCCGCGTGCCCGGCCGGCCGTGGCCCCAGCCGTGGGGCAGGCTGACGACGCCGGCCATGATCTCGTCCGAGACCTCGGCCGGGACCACGACCTCGCCGGCGCGCGAGGCCAGGCGCACCGCGTCGCCGCTGGCGATGCCGCGGGCGGCGGCGTCGCGGGGGTGGAGCAGGAGCGTGCAGCGCGGCTTGCCCTTCACCAGCCGCTCGCTGTTGTGCAGCCACGAGTTGTTGCTGCGCAGGTGGCGGCGCCCGATCAGCACCAGGCCGTCGCCGCCGGCGCGCGCCGCCGCCGCCGCGAGGTGGGCGTCGAGCCGCGGCAGGTCGGCCCGGTAGATGGCGGGCACGAGCGCGATCCGGCGGTCGCGGGTGCCGAGGCGGCCGGGCAGGCGCGGCTCGAGCGGCCCCAGATCGACGCCGTGCGGGTTCGCGCGCAGCCGGGCCAGCGACAGGCCGTCCTTGCCCTTGCGCAGGCCGTGGGGGCCGGCGCGCAGCCCCAGCTCCAGCACCATCTCGGGGGTGACGCCGAGGGTGGTGGCGCGGGCGGCGCGCGCCACCAGCGCGCCCAGCGGACCGAGCAGGCCGGGCGCGCTCCCGGGCACGAACCAGCGCGCGGCCAGCTCGGCGTAGATCTCCCAGTCGTGGCGCTGATCGGGCCCGCGCTCGAACACCGGCGGCGAGTACTTGGCGACGTTGCGCACCGAGAAGCCGGCGAAGGCCAGGTCGTAGTGCGCGTGCTCGAGCGGCGAGGTCGGCGGCAGGATGACGTGGGCGAAGCGGGTGGTCTCGTTGAGGTAGGGATCGACCGAGACCATGAAGTCGAGCCCGGGCAGGAGGGCCTCGAGGCGGCCGCCGCCCGGCGCCGACAGCACCGGGTTGCCGGCGCTGGTGACGAGCGCGCGCACCTGGCCCGGACCCGGGGTCGCGATCTCCTCGGCCAGGGCCGCCAGCGGCAGCTCGCCGCCGAACTCGGGCAGCTCGCGCACCCGGCTGGTCCAGCGGGCGTGGCCGCCGTCGAAGCCGAGGCGGCGGGCCAGCGGCAGCAGGTCGACGGCGGGGGTGGTGAACATGATCCCGCCGGGCGCGTCGAGGCGGCCGGTGACGACGTTGACCGCGTAGCACAGCCAGGCCGACAGCCCGCCCAGCTCCTGGGTGCACATGCCGAGGCGGCCGTAGCACGCGGCCCGGGGCGCGGCGGCGAAGGCGCGGGCCAGGGCGCGCACGTCGTCGGGCGCGATCGCGGTCGCCGGCGCGGTGCGCTCGGGCGGGTAGGCGGCGACGATCGCGGCGAGCTCGTCGAGGCCGTCGGTGAACGACGCCAGGCGCCCGGGCCGGACCAGGCCCTCGGCGAAGAGGACGTGGAGGAGCGACAGCAGGAAGGCGGCGTCGGTGCCGGGCCGGATGAAGAGGTGGCGATCGGCCACCACCGCGGTCTCGGTGCGCCGCGGATCGATGACGGTGACGGTGCCGCCGCGGGCGCGCAGGGCCTTGAGCCGGCCCTTGACGTCGGGCGCGGTCATGATGCTGCCGTTGGACACCAGCGGGTTGCCGCCGAGGATGATCAGGTGGTCGGTGCGGTCGAGGTCGGGCACCGGCATCAGGAGCTGGTCGCCGAACATCATGAGCGCCGCCAGCATGTGCGGGAGCTGATCGACCGAGGTCGCCGAGTACGCGTTGCGGGTGCCCAGCTTGCGCAGGAAGACCTGGCCGTGCATGAGCAGGCCGAGGTTGTGGACGGTGGGGTTGCCCTGGTAGACGGCGAGGGCGTTCGGGCCGTGGGCGGCGCGGACCTCGCGCAGGCGACGCACGACCAGCTCGAAGGCCTCGTCCCACGCCGCCTCGCGCCAGCTCGCGCCCTCGCGCACCAGCGGTCGGCGCAGGCGGTCCGGATCGTGGTGGAGGTCGGCCAGGGCCGTGGCCTTGGGGCAGATGTAGCCGCGCGAGAACGGGTCGTCGTCGTCGCCGCGGACGGCGACCACGCGGTCGCCCTCGACCTCGATCGCGACGCCGCAGGTGGCCTCGCACAGCGTGCAGCTGCGATAGTGGGTCGTGGCCATGGCCCCGGACCTTAGCAGGGGAGGGCGCGGGGCCCGACCGCCGGTGAGGCCCGGCGGTGGTCCGGCCGGTCCGGCCGGCGCCAGCTCGAGCCCGATTCGCTCCCGGATCGTCGGCGCGGGGGCGGGAAGGGTTTGCCAGGCCTTGCCGTACCATGGGGTGCACTCGAACCGCCCGGAGCCCCCCCCATGACCCAGCGTTACGGCCACGGCCGCCACCACGATGACGACGCCAGCGACGTCGTCCAGCGCCGCCCCGCCCCCGGCAAGTCCACCCGCACCGAGCACCTGCCGCCGGTGCAGATGAAGGGCGGGGCGTCGACCGACGCCGACGTCCAGGCCCGGGCCGCCGAGGGCGTGGCCGGCGGCGGCGAGCGCCTGCCGTTCCTCGACGTCATCCAGCGCTCGTTCGGTGGCCACGACGTCGGCGACACCCGCGCCCACACCGGCGAGGCCGCGAGCGCCGCCGCCCGCGACATCGGCGCCAACGCCTACGCCATGGGCAACGACGTCGCCTTCGCCGGCAGCCCCGATCTGCACACCGCGGCCCACGAGGCCGCCCACGTCGTGCAGCAGCGCGCCGGCGTCCACCTGAAGGGCGGGGTCGGCCAGGCCGGCGACCGCTACGAGCAGCACGCCGACCGGGTCGCCGACCTCGTCGTGCAGGGCAAGAGCGCCGAGGGCGCGCTCGACGAGATGTCGGGGCGGGGCAGCGCCGCGACCACCGCCGTCCAGAAGGACGAGGGCGAGTTCGATCCGCGGCCCAAGAAGAAGGTCGGCGGCGGCTCGATGGCGCGGCTCAAGCTGGCCCAGGACGCCATCGACTACACCAAGACCGTCTTCAGCCAGGGCGCCGGCAACCAGTGGGAGGCCATCAAGGCCACCAACGCCAACTCGACCTTCCGCATGCAGGTCATGCGCGACCAGAACAACGAGTACTGGGAGATCTCGCCGTCGATCTACCGCCTCATCAACGCCAACTACTCGGCGTTCGTGGCGGCCAAGGGCGAGCTGATGGAGGGCGGCGCCGGCGGCAACTGCGGCGAGCACGCCGACGTCGCCTTCGACTACCTGTGCGCGACCACCGGCGGCGAGAACATCACCAAGGCGCAGAAGAAGGACTTCGACCACGCCTTCGTGCTGATCGGCGACCTCGGCAGCGACACCGACGCCCAGATCGTGTGCTCGGACCCGTGGCCGACCGCGCCGGTGGCGACCCTGTGGGAGGACCACTTCGCGTTCACCTCGGACCGCGCCAAGGTCCTGCGCCACGCGACCGGCACCGCCAGCGGCGCCACCGCCAAGAACGCCATCAAGGCCGGCCTCAAGCTCAACGCGCGCGGCCGCCAGATGCTGAACGCCAAGCTGTCCGACGAGGAGACCGACAAGCTGCTCAAGGACGGCCGCCAGGGCGATCACCCCTGGATCTGGAACCACCCGACGACGCCCGCCCGCGGCCGCGACTACAACTACGTGGAGTAGTATCGGCCCCGATGGCCCGGTGCATCCCGACGTCGCAGGCGCTGGCCCTCGCCCTCGCCCTCGCGCTGGCCGCCTGCGCCTGTCCCTCCCGGCCCGCGACCGGTCCCGGCGGCGGAGGCCCCGTGGCCGTCGACGGGCAGGCCGCCGGCCCGCCCCCTGCCGAAAGTGACGCCATGACCTCCAGCTTCGTCCCCGGTCCGCCCCTGTCCCCATCGGGCCCGCTCCTCACCTGGCTGCAGGCGCACGGCGGCGAGCCGCGCAAGCTCCTCCGCCTGCCGGTGGTGGTCACCTTCTCCAACCCCGGCCGCTTCGCGATCGGCCGGGCCTGGATCGGCGGCGCGCCGGCCGACGCCCCGCCCGCCGACGCGGTCGAGCTGCGGCTCGACGACACCGGGCTGAAGGTGTCGCTGGTCGAGCACGTGCGGGCGCGCTGCGCCGACGACGAGGCGATGTCGTGCGCGCTGTGGCTCGACGGCCTGTGGGGGCCGCGGGTCGCCGGCGATCCGTTCGGCGGCGGCGCGCTGCCGGGGGCCGGCCCGGCCCGCTGGCCGTTCGCGGTGGTCGAGGCCGGCGACGTCGTCGACCCCGCCCACGTCATGGTGTTCGCGGCGCCGTAGGCGCTTCGCGCGCCTCGGTCGGTTCGCCCGCTCAGCGCGAGGGATCCGACAGCACCCGGCCGCGGAAGCGCACCGGGGCGTCGGGCGCGGTGCCGTGGGCGTCGCGGACGATCACGGCCAGCTCGAGGTCGTCGCCGGCGAGGGCGCGGTCGGCGCGATCCGAGATCGGGATGACGGCGTCGATCTCGCGCTGGCTCTTCGCCGGCACCCGGCCGACGTAGACGAAGCGACCGTCGAGCTCGGCGCCGGCGGCGTTGACGCTGAGGCGGACGCCCATGGCGCCGCCGGGGCCGTCGTTGGCCAGGGGCAGGACCAGGCGCAGGCCGCGGTCGGCGTCGCGCCGGACCCGCGACACCCGCAGCTCGCCGGCCACCAGCCGCGGCACCTTGCGCAGCGGCTCGACGGTGGCGTCGATCCCGGCGCGCGCGAAGTACCCGTCGCGGGCGTCGGCCAGCGCCGCGGCGTCGAGCACGACCTCCATCGGCAGGGGCTCGGCGCCGTCGCGCTCGATCTCGATGTCGAGGACCAGGGCCGGGATGCGGCCGACGTCGAAGGCGTCGACGAACGAGAACGGCGAGGCCGAGAAGTAGCCGTCGGCGTCGATGGCGCCGGCGACCTCGAGCCCGCTCCAGCGCACGGTGGCGCGGGTGCCGACCAGCGGCCGGGTCCCGCACGGCTCCTCGCCGCCGGCGGTCCGCAGCTCCTGGGTGCCGGTCGGGACCCGGGCCGTGTCGTGGCCGACCAGGGGACCGATCGCCAGCGGCAGGCCGACCACGACCCCGGCCGGGCCCAGGTACGACAGCGGGGAGCCGGCGGCGTCGTCGGACGACCAGCCGGCGACCGCCGCCACCGCGCCCAGGGAGGCGGTGATGACGCCGACCACCAGGGTGGCGGCGTTGGGGCGGTCGCGCTCGACGTCGAAGGTCGCCAGCTCGGTGACGTTCTCCATCGCGCACACGAACGGTTCGACGAAGCGGAAGCGGCCGTCGGGGCTGACCTCCATCGACGGCGGCAGCGGGCGGGGCGCGGCGTCGGCCCGCTCGCGGCGGGTCTCGCCGCGGCGGGTGTCCTGGTAGCGGGAGGTGACGTGGCAGGCGGTGATCGCGCCCGCGGCCGTGGCCACGAGCGTGATCGACAGCAAGCGGCGCGTGGCGACCACGACGCGATGGTATCGCCGCGCGCGCCGCCGCGATACGCTCGCGGGCCATGTCGCGGTCGTCGCTCGTGTCGAGCTCGCTGTTCGTGCTGGGCCTGGCCGCGTGCGGCGAGGACCCCGTGTCGCTCGACGTCCCGCCGGAGTGCAACCCGCTCCAGGGCGGCGCCTGCCTGGCGCCGTGGCCGCCCTCGACCTACCTCGAGCCCAGCGCCACCTCGCCGACCGGCTTCGCGCTGGCCATCCCCGCCGGCGCGATCCCGCCCGGCAACAGCGGCCGGCCCTTCGATCCGGCCCGCCTCGCCGGCCGCAGCGGCTACTCGCCGGCCACCCAGATCGTCGCGCACTTCGGCGCGCCGCTCGACGTCCGCAACCTGGCCGGGCACGTCGACCTCGGCCACAGCCTCACGCCCGCCAGCCCGACCCTCATCCTCGACGCCGCCTCGGGCATGCCGGTGGCCCACTTCGCCGAGGCCGACGTCAACGCGCTGCCGAACCAGCCCGACCGCCAGGCCCTCTACCTGCACCCGGCGGCCCGCCTCGGCGGCGGCCGCCGCTACATCGTCGCCATCAAGAAGACGCTGCGCGCCGCCGGCGGCGGCGAGCTCGCGGTGCCGGCCGGCTTCGCCGCCCTGGTCGCCGGCCGCCCCACCGACCACGCCCGCCTCGAGGCCCTGCGCCCCGGCTACGCCGACATCTTCGATCGGCTGGCCGCCGCCGGCGTGGCCCGCGACCAGCTCCTCCTGGCCTGGGACTTCGTCACCGCGCCCGACGACGAGCTGCGCGCCGACCTCCTGGCCGCCCGCGACGCCGCCGCCGCGTACCAGGGCGCCGGCGGGATCAACCTCGCGCTCCACGACGTCGCGGTCGAGCTCGATCCGCGGCCCGGCGTCGCCCGCCGGGTCCGCTTCGACTTCGACGCCCCCAGCGTGCGCGACGCCGGCGGCCTCCTGCGCGACGGCGCCGGCCGGCCCGAGGTCCGCGGCACCACCCGCGCCCGCGCGGTCGCGATCGTGCCGGCGTGCGCCACCCCGGCCGCGCCCGCGCCCATCACCGTCTTCGGCCACGGCTTCTTCGGCGGCATCGAGGAGACCGGCGGCGCCTACCTGCAGGCCTTCGCCGCCCGCACCTGCCGCATCGTCATCGGCGCCGACTGGCGCGGCATGTCGCGCGAGGACAGCGCCGACGTCATCCTGGCCCTGGGCGACCTCGATCGCGGCGCCGCCTTCGGCGAGCGCATCGTCCAGGGCATGGTCGACGTCCTCGCCCTGGCGGCCCTGGCGAAGACCCAGGTGGCCAGCCAGATCCTGGTCGACGGCGACGGCGCGAGCGTCGCCGACACCGCCGCCGACCTGACCTTCTACGGCATCTCGCAGGGCCACATCCTGGGCAGCACGCTGTTCGCGATCGACCCGGTCATGACCCGGGCCGTGCTCCACGTCGGCGCCGCCAACTGGAGCCTGCTCTTCGAGCGCTCCACCAACTGGGCGGTGCTCGGCCTGCCGTTCAAGGGGGCGTACCCCGATCCGCTGCTGCAGACCCTGCTCCAGCAGGTGCTGCAGATGGGGCTCGACGTCATCGATCCGGTGCACTGGGCGCCCCTGGCCGCCGGCCCGGGGACGGCGCGCAAGCAGTACCTCCTGTACACCTCGCTCGGCGACGCCCAGGTCACCCCGCTCGCCGCCTACATGCAGGCGCGGACGATGGGCATCCCGCTGGCCGGGCCGTCGGTCGAGATGCCGTGGGGCCTGCCCCTGCCCACCGGCGTGCCCGGCTCGGCGCTGGTCATCGTCGACGAGGACCCGGCGCCGCGGCCGCCGGCGACCAACCAGCTCAACGACCAGGGTAACGTCGCCCACGACAACCCGCGGCGGCGCGAGCGCCTCATCGATCAGATGGGCGAGTTCCTGACCAGCGGCGACCTCATCGACGCCTGCGGCGGCCCGTGCGACTGCGCCGCCGGCGCCTGCGGCCCGCTGGTCGGCGACTGAGGGACGCCGTGACCGCCCCCCCCGGCGTCGCCGCCGATCCCGCCACGCCGGTGACCATCCCGACCCCGCGCGGCGAGATCGCCGGGCTCCACCGCCCGGTGGCCGGGGCGCGCTGGCTGTACGTGCTCGGCCACGGCGCCGGCGCCGGCATGTCGCACCGGTTCATGGTCGCCATCGCCGACGCCCTCGCCGACCGCGGCGTCGCGACCCTGCGCTGGGAGCAACCCGCGATGACCGCCGGCCGCCGCCGCCCCGATCCGCCGGGGGTGGTCGAGGTCCTGGCCCGCGCCGCCTGCGCCTTCGCGCGCGAGCTGGCGCCGGCCTCGCGGCTGTGCGCCGGCGGCAAGAGCATGGGCGGTCGCATGACCTCGCAGGCCCAGGCGCAGGCGCCCCTGCCCGGGATCGAGGCCCTGATCTTCCTCGGCTTCCCGCTCCACCCGGCGGGCGCCCCCGGCACCGAGCGGGCCCGTCACCTCGCGGACGTCGGCCTGCCGCTCCTGTTCGTCTCGGGCACCCGCGACGCCCTGGCGACGCCGGCGCTGCTCGGCCCGGTGGTCGCGGCCCTGCCGCGGGCGCGCCTGGTGGCGCTCGACGACGCCGACCACGGGCTCGACGTGCCGAAGCGTGCCGGGTTCGATCCGGTCGCGCGCGCCGCCGACGCGGTGGTCGCGTTCCTCGACGAGCTGCCCCCGCCCTGAGCCGAGGCGCAGCCGAGGCGATCTGCTCCGACTCAGGTCGGCACCGGCGTCCTCGCCGGGACCGACCGATCGACCCGAGCGTGTGGTTCCTTCACACGCTCAGCCGAGGCGCAGCCGAGGCGATCTGCTCCGCTCCCGCCGGCGCTCCGGATCTCCTGGGGCTCGCGACTTCCTTGACAGGTCGGATCGGCGCGGGAAATCATGGCGTCGTGTGGTCGAGCTACTCGGCGCGGCATGCCGCGCAGCTCATCGGCCTGCCGGAGTCGGCGGTGCGGAGCTGCGTGCGCGCCGGGATCATCGGCGGCGCCGACCTGCCGGTGCGGCTGTCGTTCCGCGATCTGTCGGCGCTGCGCACGCTGAAGGCCCTGGTCGCCGGCGGCGTGCCCCTGGCCCGCGCGCGCCGCCAGCTCTCCGAGCTGGTCCGCCGCATGCCGACCGGGACCTCGCTGGCCGAGCTGCCGCTCGAGGCGCGCGACGGCCACGTCTGGATGCGCGGCGACGCCGCGCCGCTGGTGGGCCAGCTCCCGCTGCCGTTCACGCCGGCGTCGCCGCCGCCGCCGGGCGAGCTGCGCGATCTGCCGGCGCGGCCGGTGGAGCCGCCGGCGCCGGCGCCGGCCCTCACCGCCGACGACTGGTTCGAGCGCGCGCTCGCCCTCGAGGAGTCGGAGCCGCCGGCCGCCATCGACGCCTACCGCCGCAGCCTGCGCCTGCGCCCCGATTGCGTCGAGGCCTGGATCAACGTCGGCCGCCTCCACGCCGAGAACGGCGAGCCCGACGCGGCGACCGAGTGCTTCTCGACCGCGGTCAAGCTCGACCCGGGTGACGCCACCGCGGTCTACAACCTGGGCGTGGTGGCGCAGGACGCCGGGCGCGAGCAGGACGCCATCTACCTCTACAGCCGCGCCCTCGAGCTCGACCCCGGCCTGGCCGAGGCCCACTACAACCTGGCCACGCTCTTCGACCAGAGCGGCGACTCGCGCGCCGCCATCCGCCACATCAACGAGTACCGCAAGCTGACGCGCTGAGGAGCCGGCGGCGCGCGTCAGCGGTCGTCGGCCGGGCGGCACACCTCGCCGGGCCCGTCGGCGATCGTGATGCAGCTCTGGCCGTCGGGGCAGCGCCCGCCCTTGCCGCAGCGCACCTCGCACGAGGTGAACATCGGCCCGCTCGGGCCGGCGATGCCGTAGTACTCGACGCAGGTGAGGCCGGCCGCGCAGCGGCGGTCGGGGCAGGCCTCGCCCTGCGCGGCGCCGCCCGCCCCGCCACCGCCGCCACCGCCACCGGCGCCGCCGTCGCGGTACCAGCGGCACGTCCCCGCCACGCAGCCGCAGCCGGCGCCGGCGCCCTGGGGCCAGTCCTGGACCTCGCAGGTCGTGATCACGCCCTCCTCGGCGCTGCACACCTCGCTCGAGCAGCCGCCGGTGAAGCAGTCGGCGTCGGTGGTGCACTCGCCCGCGCGCTCGGTCCCCTCGACCCGCCCCTCGAGCGGGTGACCGCTCGACACCGCGAGGGTGCGCGCCGCCGGCGGCGGTGGCGGCGGCGCGGTGCCGGTGCCGGCGCCGGCCTCGCCGCCGGAGGTCGGCGGCTTGCGGGGACACGCGGCGAGCACCAGGAGGAGGAGGGCGGCGAGGACGAGCTTGCGCATCGCGGCGACCGTACTCCATCGGCCGGGGCATATCGACCGGCGGCGCGCTTGCTCGCCGATCGCGGCGGGGCGACAGTCGGAGGGCGTGAGCACGAGCCCGCCGCCCAGCGTCCCGCGCGCCCTCGTGATCGGCCTGGTGATCGCCGCCGCCCTGGTGCTGGCGCCGCTGTGGACGTGGCTGGTGCTGGCGATCTGGGTCGGGCAGCTCGCGCGCTTCCTGGTGCCGCCGCTCACCCGCCTCACCGGCGGCCGTCAGCGCGCGGCCGGCGTCATCACCGCCGCCCTCATCGCGCTCATCCTGGTGCCGATCGGGCTCGTCGTGGTCAAGCTGGTGGCCGACACCATCCTCCTCGCCGAGCGCCTGATCGAGTCCCAGGAGGTGCGGGCGGTGTTCGAGAAGCTGGTCACCGAGGGCGCCACCGCCGGCGCCCAGCAGCAGAGCCCGCTCGACTTCATCGTCGCCCACGGCGGCCAGGCCTGGGACGTGCTGAGCGTGGTGTTCGCGGTGGCGGCGCGGACGCTCCTCGGCCTGTTCGTCTTCATCACCGGCACCTACGTGGTGCTGGTCGACGGTCCGCGGGCCTTTCACTGGTTCGAGCACCACGTCCCGCTCGAGCCGGCCGCCCTCCGCCGCCTGGCCGCCGCCTTCTCCGAGACCGGGCGCGGCCTGTTCATCGGCGTCGGCGGCGCCGGCCTGGCCCAGGCCACGGTCGCCACCATCACCTACGTCGCGATCGACGTCCCCGAGCCCTTCGTCCTCGGCCTGCTCACCCTCGCCGCCTCGGTGGTGCCCGCCGTCGGCACCGCCTTCGTCTGGGTGCCGGTCGCGATCGGCCTCGCGCTCACCGGCCGCGTCGAGGCCGCGATCGCCCTCACGGTCGTCGGTCTCGCGGTCATCGGCACGATCGACAACGTGCTCCGCCCCATGCTCGCGCGCTGGGGCCAGCTCGATCTGCCCGCCTATCTCATCATGGTCGGCATGTTCGGCGGCATCGCCCTGGTCGGCGCGCCCGGCCTCCTCCTCGGCCCGCTGGTCCTGCGCCTGGCCAAGGAGGCGCTGGTCCTCGCCCGCGAGCACCGCGAGCACCGCCTGCACGCGGAGCGCGCGAACGGCGACGGCGGCGAGACCTGACCGGCCCTGCGCTCGACCGCGGCCCCGATCGGGCCCGGCCCGTGCCCGTCAGTGCGCGTCGGGGCCGAGGTCGAGCCGGGTCTCGACACCCAGCTCGTCGTCGGCCGCGAGGTCGGCCGCGAGGTCGGCCCCACCGGCGACCGGCTTGCGGATGAAGTTGGCGCCGGGGGTGAGGTCGACGTGGAAGTGGTTGCGGTGGGCGCTGTTGTAGTTGGGCGTCAGCACGATGTTCCAGATGCCGTGCTGCTTGAGCTCGCAGATGACCTCGTGCAGGAAGGTGTCCTTGTCGCCCTCGGTCGCCGCCGCGCAGGTGGGCTCGGACGTCGGGTCGATGACCCAGTCGTCGTTGACCGAGTAGTAGATGCCGTCGGCGTCGGTGAAGCCGGCGATGTCGATGCCGCGGGCGTAGGCGTGCTGCGACAGGCCGCTCGGGCAGTCGGGCGGCGTGCCCGAGCCGATGCAGCGGTAGTTGTAGACGCCGATGTCGGTGACCTCGACCACGCCGCGGGCGCGCAGGTGGGGCGCGGCCTCGAGCAGCGAGCGGGCCAGCGAGCAGTCCATGAAGAAGGTCGGGCGCACGCCGGTGTTGCCCAGGTAGCGGTAGGGGATGCCGTTGATGGGGGTGGTCAGGGTGACCGGATCGGGCACGCCCTGGCGCGCCGGCCCGACGTCGTAGGGGATGCCGTAGAGGTCGAGCCAGCCCAGGCAGTCGGCCACGGTGGGCTCCACCACCGTCACGTCCACCGAGGCGGTGGCCACCACCGCGCCGCCGGCGTCCCGGGCGGTGGCGGTCAGCGTGGTGACGCCGCGCCCGACGAGCACCGCCTGGCCGCGGCCGCTGGCGTCGAGGGTGCCCAGCGCGACGTCGCCCACCGACAGCTCGACCCGGGCCGGGGCGCCGGTGACCGCGACCTCGACGTCGACCACGGCGGCGCGCCAGCCCAGCGACGGCTCGACGGTGTCGCGGGGGTGCTCGCCGCCGGCGGTCGGGGTGGTGAAGGCGAGGGTGACCGGGCCGCCGTCGTCGCCGTCGTCATCGGCCCCGCCGATGGTGCCGGTACAGCCCGCCGCGCAGGCGACGACGAGCGACAGCGCGATTCCCCCGAGCGGCCGGTTCATGGCGCGGATTCAACAGAACCCCGGTTCGGCCGTCAAGCAAAAAGGTCGGACCACTCGGTTTGCACACGGGCGGTTGCAGTGGCGAGGCCGCTGGTCATCGCGGGATCGCGGGCCCGCCGCCGCCAACCGCCCCGGATCATGGAGGTCGGACGCTGGCACCGCGGTTGCTGAAGCGGTGTCCATGCGCCGCTCCCTCGCTCGTGGCCACCTCGTCCTGGCGACCGCCCTGGCCCTCCTCGCGGCATGCGACGTCACGGTCGACGCCGGCAGCAGCGTCGACGCCGACGATCACGATCACGCCGACGACGAGCACGATCACGAGCACGACGTGCTGAGCCGCGATCCCGAGCTGCCGGATCGCTGGGTCTACGCCGCCACCACCACCGTCGGCCAGGTCGCGCGCACCGCGTGCAGCACCGCCGGCGTCCGCCCGCTGTCGGAGCAGCTCCTCGCCGAGGTCGAGTGCCTGCGCCCCGGCACCCTGGCGCGCATCGACAACATCGCCAACGTCAACCTCGGCGCCGGCGCGCTGCCCAAGCTCAACGCCGGCGCCGCGACCGCGCTCCGCAACGCCGTCGCCGGCGGCGGCACCATGGGCATCTCGTCGTCGACGCGGGCCACCGCCCAGCAGTACGTCCTCTACTACTGGTACCGGAACGGCCGCTGCACCAGCGTGGTCTCGCTCGCGGCCCAGCCCGGCCGCTCCAACCACGAGTCGGGCGTCGCCATCGACGTCCCGGCCTACGGCACCTGGAGGAGCAAGCTCACCGCCCGCGGCTTCACCTGGTTCGGTGCGAGCGACGCCGTCCACTTCGACTACCGCGGCAGCGGCGCCGTCGACCTCCGGCCGCTGGCGGTGAAGGCCTTCCAGCGGCTGTGGAACCGCAACCACCCCGGCGACCGCATCGCCGAGGACGGGGTGTGGGGGGCGGCCACCTCGAGCCGCATGGACCGCGCGCCCGCCGGCGGCTTCGCCGTCGGGCCCCAGTGCGGCGGCGGCAGCCAGCAGCCCGACCCGCCGCCGCCGCCCCAGACCGCGACCCTGCGCGGCGTGATCTACGAGGGCACCGACACCGCGGCGCGGGTGGGCGGCGCCACGGTCGCGCTGTCCGGAGGTCGGACGGCGACGGCGTCGGCGACCGGGGTCTACGAGCTGACCGGGCTGGCGCCCGGCACCTACACCATCACCGTCACCCGCAGCGGCTACCGCACCGCCAGCATCACCCGCACGGTCTCGGCCGGCGCCGACAACTGGGGCAGCGTCAGCCTGACCCGCGGCGGCGCCACCGGCTCGCTGGTGGGCGTGGTCTACCGCGGCACCGACACCCCCGCCCGCCTCGCCGGCGCCGCGGTGCGGCTGGGCACGGGCCAGACCGCGACCGCCGACGGCAACGGCGTCTACCGCTTCGCCGCGGTCGGCGAGGGCGCGGTCACGATCACCGCCTCGGCGGCGGGCCACCTGCCGCGGACGATCACCAAGACGATCGTGCCCGCGGTCGAGAACTGGGGCTCGGTCGGGCTGGCCCAGGGCCAGGCCCTGGAGAGCGCGTGTGGCGGCGTCAGCTTCGAGGGCGCCTGCGACGGCGCGGTGGTCTCGTACTGCCACGAGGGCGAGCTGTACTCGGTCGACTGCTCGGCCCACGGCGGGACCTGCGGCTGGAACGGCGACGAGGGCTACCACGACTGCCTGTGACGGCCGCGGCGCGGGAATGGCGGCGGGGGCGACCGCGGTTGCCCGGTGACCCGTGGCCGGAACCCCGCTGCGCGCCGCGCTCGACCTCCGCCCCGGCGAGGGGGCGGCCGTGGCGTGGGCGGCGCTGACGTTCTTCGCGATCCTGGCCGGCTACTTCGTGCTGCGGCCGGTGCGCGACGCCCTGGTCCTCGACGGCGACCCGGCGTTCATCCCGTGGCTGTTCACCGCGACCTTCATCGTGATGATCGCCGTCGCGCCGCCGTGGGGGGCGCTGGTGGCGCGGCTGCCGCGGGGGCGCTTCGTGCCGCTGGTCTACCGCGCCTTCGCGCTCCAGCTCCTGGCGTTCGCGCTGCTCGTCGAGCGCGAGGTGGCGCCGGTCGCGGTCGGCCGCGTCTTCTACGTCTGGCTGTCGGTCTTCAACCTGTTCGTGGTGTCGGTGTTCTGGAGCCTGTGCGCCGACCTCGCCCGCCCCGAGCAGGGGCGGCGCCTGTTCGGCCCCATCGCCGCCGGCGGCACCGCCGGGGCGCTGGCCGGGCCGGCGCTGACCCGGGTGCTGGTCGAGCACGTCGAGCCGGCGGCGCTCCTGGTGCTGGGCGCGCTCACGCTCGAGGCCGCGGTGTGGAGCGCGCGCGCGCTCGACCGCGCGGCGCGCCGCCTGTCGTCGGCAGCCTCGGCGGCGCCGGCGGTGGAGGACGCGCCGGTCGGCGGCCACGCCCTGGGCGGGTTCGCCGGCGTCGCCCGCTCGCCGTACCTGCTCGGCATCGCCGCCTACGCCCTGTGCGCGGCCTGCCTCGCCACGTTCGTCTACCTGCGCCAGGCCGAGATCGTGAAGGCGGCGCTCCCCGACCGCGCGGCCCGCACCGCGTTCTTCGCCGAGGTCGAGCTGTGGACCGGGGCGGCGACGATCCTGGTCCAGGGGCTCCTCACCGCGCGGCTCCTGCGCTGGCTCGGCGCCGGCGTGGTGCTGGCGATCCTGCCCGTGGCCCAGGGCGCGGGCGCGCTGGCCCTCGGGGCGTCGCCGACCCTGGGCGTGGCGACCGCGGTGTCGGCGGGCAGCCGCGCCGCGACCCACGCCCTGTCGCGGCCGGCGCGCGAGCTCCTGTTCACCGCGGTCTCGCGCGAGGACAAGTACAAGGCCAAGAACCTGATCGACACCCTGGTCTACCGCTTCGGCGACTTCGCCTCGGCCTGGCTCTTCCGCGGCCTGGCCGTGGCCGGGATCGCCGCCGCCGCCATCGCCGTGCCGCTGGCCGCCGCCTGGGTCGCGCTCGCCCTCGCCCTGGGCGTCGGCCTGCGCCGCCGCGCCCCCTGAGCCCGCCTACTCCTCGGGGCCGAGGGTGTAGAACGTGGCCGGCGAGCTCTGGTTGGCGTACTCGGTCGCGATCCACCCCGCCGACCGCGCGGCGCGCGCGAGGCGCACCTCGTCGAGCGTCGCGTTCAGGCCCATGTTCTGGCCGAACCCGGACGGCGCGTTCCCGATGTAGCCGTCGGTGCCCACCGTGACCGCCGCGCTGGCGTACGTGAACGGACCAGCGACGCGCACGCCGTCGATGAACAGCGCGCCGGAGGTGTTGCCGTCGTAGACCCAGTGCAGCAGCACCCAGCCGTCGCCCTGGATGTCCACGGTCGAGTTCGGCCAGTCGCTGCAGTAGAAGCCGCTGGCGATCGTGCCCTGATCGAACCGGGTGTGCAGCCACCGCGACTGGAAGCAGGCGGCGTTGCCGAGGACGACCAGGGCGTCGTTGTTGGTGGTGGCGCGCTGGTCGACCCAGGCCGAGATCGTGTGGGGGCCGCCGCCGAGGAAGCCGCTGGTGAACGCGAGCTGATCGTCGTCGCCGTCGAAGCGCAGGCCGCGGCCCAGCCGGCCGGCGACGACGTCGGTCGCGCTCATCCCGCCGCTGGCGGTGGCGTCGCGCATGCCGGTGGCGTCGGGCTGGGTGGCCGGCGACGCGGCGTCGAGGTGCCACACGGCGTGGAAGGCGTTGCTCCACACCGCGATCGGCGTGGGCGCGGGCGCCAGCGCCGGGTCGCCGTAGTGGAGGTCGATCGCCGCCGCCGCCCCCGCGGTCAGGGTCGGCAGCTTGACCCACGCCTCGAGCCGGCCCTCGGCGCTGACGTAGCGCTGCAGCTCGTGGACGAGGACGACGCCGCCCGGGGTCGTGAAGTAGATGTCGCTGCCGTCGGCCTGGGCCCGCGCGCCGAGGCCGGCGGGGTCGACGACCGCGACCCACAGCGGGAAGTCGGTGTGGTTGCCGAGGACGAGCGCGCCGTCGATCGTGAGGCGTCGCTTGCGCGACGGCCGCGCGTCCACGGTCATGCCGTCGGCGGCGTCGACCGCGGGCGGGCCGTCGCCGGGGTCGGCGTCGTCGTCGCCGGGGGCGTCGCGGGCGTCGCCGGGGCCGCCGTCGTCGTCGCCGCCGCCGCCCACCGGGTCGAAGCCGCAGGCGGCGACGCAGGCGGCGAGGAGCGCGGGAGTCGCTCGCATGGGCCGAGCATACCCCCGCGCGGGCGCCGGCGGCGCGGGGGCAGGCCGCCTACCTCGCCAGGGTCGCCTGGCCGCCGCGCAGGGCGCGCGCCCGCTCGACCAGGCTCACCAGCTCCTTGCGGTCGGCGTCGTCGCCGGCGGCGGCCGCCGCCAGCGTGCCGATCTCGGCCAGGCTCCAGTGCTCGGCGTCCTCGGCGCCGCGCAGGACGTCGGCGAAGGCGGCGGTGGCGAACGCGAAGCGGAGGGCGGCGGAGGCGGCGGCGAAGCTCGGGGCGAGGCTGGCGGGGGCGAAGGCGAAGGCCGCCTCCTCGGCGCGGGTGCCCTTGGGCGACTTGTGGCGGACGCGGACGGTGACCAGCGGCCGCCGCTTGTCGGCGTCGCGGGTCAGCTCGAGCTCGTAGAGCGCGGTCACCTGGTGGCCGGCGCCGATCTCGCCGGCGTCGACCTTGTCGTCGCGGAAGCTGTCGTCGGCGATGTCGCGGTTCTCGTAGCCGACCAGGCGGTAGCGCGCGACCTGGCCGGGATCGAAGTCGACCTGGAGCTTGACGTCCTGGGCCACGACCTCGAGCGTCGAGCCGAGCTGCTCGGCGAAGACCCGCTTCGCCTGCGACAGGCCGTCGATGTAGTAGTTGTTGCCGTTCCCCTTGTTGGCGAGCTGCTCCATCATCTCGTCCTTGTAGTTGCCCATGCCGAAGCCGATCGTCGACAGGGTCACGCCCTCCTTGACCTTGCCGGCGATGCGGTCGAGGAGCTCGCGGTGCGAGGTCGCGCCGACGTTGGCGTCGCCGTCGGACAGGACCAGCACGCGGCTCTCGGCGTCGGGGCCCAGGCCCTTCATCGCCTCCTGGTAGGCCAGCTCGAGACCCGAGCCCATCGCGGTCGAGCCGCCGGCGGTCAGATCCTCGATCGCGCTGACGATGCGGCCCTTGTGCTCGAGGCCGGTGGCCGGCAGCACCACCCGGGTCGAGCCGGCGTAGGTCACGAGCGCGACGGTGTCGCCGTCCTTGAGGTTGTCGACCAGGATGCGCAGCGAGCGCTTGGCCAGCTCGAGCTTGTCGGGCGCGTGCATCGAGCCCGAGACGTCGACCAGGAAGACCAGGTTGGCCTGCTTGCGCTCGGCGATGCTCTTGGTCCGGGTGGTGACGCCGACCCGCAGGACGTGGCGGCCGGGGTTGAACGGCGACGGCGCGGCGTCCAGGTGCACGGCGAAGGGCTGGCCGCCGGTCGGCGCCGGGTAGCCGTAGCGGAAGGAGTTGACGAACTCCTCGACCCGGACCGCGGCGGCGGGCGGCAGGCTGCCCTCGGTCAGCTTGCGGCGGGCGATCGTGTAGCTGGCGGTGTCGACGTCGGCGGCGAAGGTCGACAGGTGGTCGCGGGTGGTGTCGGTCCAGGCGTTGGCGCCGTAGTGCGTGTAGCCCTCGCCCGACTGACCGTCGGCGGCCGGCGCGCCGCGGCCCTTGCCGCCGCGGTACATGGGCGCCGCCGCGAGCGCGCCTCCGGTGGCGGCGCCGCCGGCCCCCACGCCGGTGGCGCCGGTCGGCGCCGCGTGCGGGGCGGTGGTCTTGCTGGCCTCGGCCTTGCCGCGCTCCTCCGCCGGCCGGTCGGACGCGGTGGAGTCGACGATCACCGCGGTCGTGGTGTCACCGGGCGCCCCGGTGCCGGCGGCGGCGCCGCCGGTGTCGCTGGCGCGGCCGGTGGCGCCGGCGCGGTCGGCGGCGCGCTGGTTGCAGCCCACGGCGAGCTGGGCCAGCGACATCATGAGGAGCGAGCGGGACAGGAACCGGGCGATCGGTCGACGCAGCATGGACGGGGCCTCCAGGTGTTGGTGCCCCTGTCGACGCCCCCGGCCTGGCGTCGGTCTATCTTTCTTCGTCAGCGTAGGTCGCCCGCCGACGACAATTGCGGGCCCAAGGCCCGGCGCGAGGCCGGTGTCGGGTGGTGCGGCGGGCGCGGGCGCGGGGCAGCGCCGCGAGCAGGCCCTCGATGCTCGCTGCGGCATGCTCGCGATCGACGCGACCAGCCACAGCACGCTCACCGCTGCGAGGATCCCGACGACGACGACGTGGCTGCGCTCGGCGTGGCACGCCCGGCAGCATCGGGGCGCGGGCGCATCCCCTGGACCGCATGGAACCGCCTGCAACTCCGCGCGGTTGAGAGAATCTGCGCGTGGGCACGCAACGGCGCGCGCGGGCGCACGACAACACACGTCGAGTTGAACGAGCTGGCCAGTGCGCGGTGACGGATTCGCCGTCCTGCACATTGCTCCCCTCTCCCCACGAAGGCAGGCCACGCCCATGGCATCCGAAGCACTGAGCATCCCGAGCGATATCCCCTGGCAGCGGCTCGGCTTCAGCCTCGACATGATCGACATCCGCGGCGGGACCATGCCGCGCAAGTGGCGCAGCTCGATGGCGATCTATGCCTACCCGGTGCCGGTCGGCGAGACCGAGGACGATCACCCGGACCATCGCATCGTCTACGTCAAGCTCTCGCTGACGATCACCGGCTGGACGCGCAGCGAGGTGATCCCCCGCGCCGACGAGCTCGCCGGCGGACTGAACGGCTTCCTGCGGAGCGCGTGGGGCGAGATCACCAACGCGCCTGGCGTGGCCGCGTACCTGCCGTGCTTGAGCGCCATCGCGCAGATCGGCTTCTACCCGCGCACCGCCGACGGGACGCCGCTCGACGCCTACCCCTTCATCGACGACTTCGAGCCGAAGAAGCGGGAGCTCTACGAGGCGGTCACGGGCACGAAGGAGCTGCTCTCCGGCTCCGCTGGCAACACCAACATCCGGAAAGGCCACACGTCGACGCACTCGGGTGAGATCGGCGCACGAGCCCGCGTCGGCTTGCCCGGCGTGGGCGCGACCGAGATCTCGGCCAAGTACGGGTACGGTCGCGAGAGCGTCGACATCACCACCACCGACGAGTCCACCGAGCGGCGAGAGACCGCCGGCCGCACGACCCAGCTCTCGCAGATGTATCAGTTGTTCAACGGCTACCACACGGGCACCAACCGCGCGGTCTTCGTGATGTTCCCGCGCCCGCACACCAAGACGAAGGCCGACGACGAGGAGACCGAGGCGAACCTCATCGGCGGCGAGCGCCGGCTCGAAGGGGTCCAGGACATCTTCCTGGTGGTGCGGATGCCGGGGGACGCCGACGGCATGTGCGTCGAGGCGTGGCTGGATACGTCGCACGCTGAGGTGAGCGCGCTCGCGAGAATCCGCATCGATGGCCCGGGCGACGACGACGGATCCGGTCCAGACGGCGCGGGAGGCGGCGAGGACGGGGATCGCGACCCGGGAACCGGCGGTTCGGGCGGCTCATCGCGGCCTCCGCGGTCGATGGTGATCACGCGTCGCATCGTCGGCGGCTGCGCGACGTTCGACGGCGATCGGATGCGCGTCGATCCCCTTCCGCCCGGGACGACGCCGCCGGCGACGCCATCCGTGGTCGGCGAGGCGGTCGTCGATCCGGGCCCGGTGGTCGATCGGTTCCGGGCGGGAACCGCGGCGCCGATCAGCGCCCGCGCGCGCGTCAGCGCCGCCGATCACCTCAACCTGCTCCAGCACCAGGTGCGGAAGGTGGCGCTGGCGAGCGCGAGCGCGTCCCGGTACGAGCCGCGCCCGTACGTCGAGACGCGCGCGTTTCGGGCCCTCGCGGCGCAGGCGCTGCGGGGGACGCGCGTCGTGCTCGACGACCTGATCGACCTTGGCTACGCGAGCAAGGACGAAGCGCACGCGCTTAGCAAGCTGCGCGTGCGCGATTCGGGACACCTGTTCGAGGCCGGCGAGCTGTCGCGGTCCCCGATCTGGTCCGCGGTCCGCGAGCGGCTCCTCGACGCCGCGGTGAAGCTGTTCGCGCAGGGGAAGTGATGGGCGAGGCGCTCGCATCGGTCCCCAAGGGCCTGACGCTCGACGAGGCCGCGGCGGCGCTGAGGAAGCGCGCCCAGGCCGGCCCCGAGTCGCAAGCGAAGGCCGACGAGGCGGCGCGCACGCTGGCCGCGCTCGTCTACCAGAACCAGCTCGGGCTCCGAGCGCTGGACCCCGAGGACGTCGCCGAGCAACTGGCGCGCAAGCACCTCGTGGGCGTCGGCTTCGTCCGGGCCGCACGACTCGGAAACGTCATGGCCCAGCAGCTTCGGGCGCAGCGGGAGGCGCGCCATGGTGGGAACGGCGGTGCTTCGCAAGCGGCCGACAGCGGCGGCACCGATCCGGTGGAGTTGTTCCGCGGCGAGTTCACGCACGAGGCGACCGACCTCGTCGTGCAGGGCGGTGGGATCGACTTCGCCTTCCACCGGACGTACCGGCACCAGACGGTCTTCGACGGCCCGCTCGGCCATCGCTGGGACCACGGCTACAACCTCTCGCTCGAGATCAACGAGGTCTCGGCGTACCTGTGGACCGGCACCGGCCGCGCCGAGAACTACCAGCGCCACGGTCGGTGGGACCGGGGGGGCTTCTACTACTACCTGCCACCCGACGGGGTCCACGCCACGCTCGAGCCGATCGGACCCGACCCGAACTCGCCGGTCGGCTGGGCGCGGCGCGCGCCCGACGGCATGCGCCACACCTTCCTGCCCGAGCCCGGGTGGTCGGGCACGTTCCGGCTGGCGCGCATCGAGGATCGTTGGGGCAACTACCTCGCGTTCACGTACCAGGACGGCCGTCTCTTCGAGTGCCGGGTCAACCGAGACGACCGGCGCGTTCGGTTCTCATACGACCAGCGCGGTCGCATCACCCGCGTCGAGGACTTCAAGCGCCGCGCGTGGCGCTACGTCTACGACAGCCACGGCGACCTCGTCCACGTCATCACGCCGTCGACGCCGTCCCGCAAGAAGGGCTGCGTCACCGAGTACCGCTACTCGACCCACGAGCACCCGACGGGGCCGCTCGCTCACAACCTGACCGACATCTTCGACGCCTTCGGTCGGCACTACCTGCGCAACCGCTACGGCACGAGCGTCGGGATGGAGGACTACAACCGCGTCGTGTACCAGCGGCTCGCGCACGGCGACTTCTGGTTCCGGTACGGCGCCGTCGATCCGGTCTCCAGCGGCGAATGCTCGGACGATCGGCCGGCCAGCGCGGATCGCCCCAGTCGACCTCGACGCGATCGGGCTTGCCCGCCGGCTCGTAGCGCGTGCGGGTCTCGAACGCGAGCGGCGTCGTGATCAGCTCGTGAAGACGGTCCGCTCGTACGGCGTCGCGGGCGAGTCGAGCGAGGTCGTGGTCCGCGACCAGGACGGCCGGGTCGTGGCGAAGACGTCGGGGGAGGGTCGCCAGGAGACGTACGACCTCGATGTCTTCGGCCGCGTCGTCGCCGTCACCGATCCGCTGGGGAACGTGACGCGCACGTCCTACGACAAGGCGGGGCGGCCGATAGTGGTCCGCCACTTCGAGCGGCGCGAAGGTGGGAGCTTCTGGCTCCTGGCGCGCACCGAGACGGCGTACGACGCGCTGGGTCGCGCTCCGCACCGTCGCGAACCGGTTCGACGAGCCGCGTCCCGCCACCGACCTCGCGACCGACCACGAGGCGGCTCCTGGACCCGGTCGGCGCGTGGAGACGCAGACGTTCCACGACGCGGCCGGGCGCGTGGTGGCGGTGGTCGATCCGCTCGGCAACCGCACGACGACCGAGTACGACGCCATCGGTCGCATCATCCGCGTCACCGACGCGATGGGCAACCGCGTCGAGATCACCTACGACGCGCATGGCAACGTGGTGCGCAAGGACCGGCTCGACGTCGTCCGCGACGTCGCCGGGAACGTCGTGGGCCAGCAGGTCCTCACCTGGACGGGCACGTACGACGAGCGCGACCGGCTGGTCGCCGAGCGCGACGGGCTCGGGAACACGACCGAGCACCAGTACGACAGCCTCGATCGGCGGGTGCTCACGAGGGACCCGCTCGGCAACGTCGCCGAGGTCGAGTACGACGTCTACGGGCACCTGATCGCGACCACCGAGCGCCGCACCGACGATGGTCTGGGCACGGGGATGCCGCTCGAGCCGGCCGTCGTGCGGTACGAGCGCGATCGCAGCGGCAACCTGCTGGCCCAGATCGACGCGCGCGGCCGGCGCACCGCGTACCGCTACGACCGCTCGAACCGTGTCATCGAGCAGGCGTTTCCGGACGGCGCGCGCGTGGTCACGCGCTACGATCGGGACGACCTCGTCACGGCCGTGCGCGACGCCCACGGCGTGGTCCTGCGCCACGAGTACGACGGTGGCGGGCGCCTCATCCGCACCGTCGTCGACGACGCCGAGGTCGACGCGAGCGTGCAGCTCGAGGGCGCGCGGCTGGTCGAGCACGCGTACGACGGCCTGGATCGGATGACGCTCGCGCGTAACGAGGCGGCGACGATCTCGACGCGCCGCGACTCGATGGGCTACGCTTGCCGGGAGGACACGGTGTTGCACGCCGCCGGAGAGCTGGTCCTGACCCTGGAGCGGAGCTTCGACGACGGAGGCCGCCTCGCGGGCATCACCTACCCGGGCGGACGCCGCGTCCGGCATGACCGCGACGGGCTCGGCCGCCTGCGCGAGCTGGTGCACGAGGTCGACGGTGACGGCTACCCGGGCGCGGGTCGTCCCGGTCCGCGGTCCCTCGCCGCGTTCGCCTACGCCGGCGCGCGCCTGCGGCACATCGCTCGCCCGAACGGGGTCGCGACCGAGGTCGCGCATGACGCCGCAGGCCGCCGCATCGAGCTCCACCATCGCGGGCCGAGCGGGACGGTCTTGCGGGTCCAGCAGCTCCACGACGCCGCCCGCAACCCACGGCTGGGCCTCGAGGCCGCCGCGTCGCCGACCGCTCCTGCTCCGGCCGACGCGCGACCGGAGCGGTTCGGCTACGACGCGCAGTACCAGCTCGCCGCGCGCGCGGAGGACGCCCGGCGGCCATTCCAGGGCCTCGAGCCGTTCGCGCCGCCGGCTGCGCCGCTGGTGCCGGTGCCGCACCGCCAGCGGCGCATCGACGTGGCCATGGGCCCCCTCCTGCCGCCTGCGCCTGCCGTGCCAGCCGATACCTGGCGCTACGATCTGGTCGGCAACCGCACGGCGGTCGTCACCGACGGCACGACACACGACTACGGCGAGGCCAACGCGCGGGACCAGTACGAGGCCGTCGATGGCGTCCCCAGGACGTACGACGCCGCCGGCAATCTCACCCACGACGGTCGCTTCGAGTACCGCTACGACGCCTGGCGGCGGCTGTGCCGCGTCGTCGACCTCGCCGGGGCCGACGTCGCGCGATACGCGTACGACGCTGCTGGGCGCCGCGTGGTGGAGGAGATCGCGGGCGAGGTACCGCTTGCGGTCTGCAACGACGGTGTCGATCGCGTCGCGGACTATCGCGCGGGCGCCTGCGTCGCGCAGTACGTCCACGGCGACGCGGTCGACGATCCGCTCCACCTCGCGACGGCTGGCGGCGATGCCTGGTATCACGCGGATCATCAGGGATCTGTGCGCGCGCTCACCGACGACACGGGGGCGCTCGCTGGCATCCATCGCTTCGATCCATTTGGCAACCTCGTGGAGTCGGAGGGGATCGTGCTCGGCCCTCCGGTCGAGGGGGGAACAGCGCAGCCGTTCGGCTTCGGCGGGCGGCCGTTCGACCCTGTTCTCGGGCTCTACGACCAGCGGGCGCGCGCCTATGATCCATCGACCGGAAGGTTCATGCAGCGTGAACCACGGGGTTCCGTGGATGGAACGAACCTCTATGCGTACACCGCGAATCACCCCATCGAGTATGGGGACCCGAGCGGGTTGAGCCGCGAGGAGCATGCAAGCGACCCGTCCTGCGGCTACACGGCGCCCGATGGGACCTGGCGCGCCTACACCCGGGAGCACGGTTCGCAGGGCTATTTCCTGGAGGGCGACGTTCCGGGACAGACGGTCGGAAGCGGCATGTTTCGACAGCATCGAAGTGATCAGGTGCGCTTCGATGCGGGTGACGACGGCTGCGTGAAGATCCATATCGTCGAGGGCGGAGGCCTGATTCCAGACGCCGAGAAGGGTCCCTTCAACAAGTCGACCTGGCCAGAGCAAGTCGCGCACATCAACTCTTACCGTGAATGGATGGACGTCTGGGTGCCAGCACTTGCCGGGCTGCGCCCTGGCGGTTTCCGAGCACGGTCGTCGATTCGAGGTGCTCCGCCGAGCCACACTCCAACCGGAGTCATACCGCGAAGGCAAGAACGTGCAGCCGGCGTAGTCTCGACCGCTGACGAGCTGGCTTCCGCGGCTGGACGGGCAAGGGCGACGGTCGGACCTGGACGCGGTCCTGTCTACGGGACGCGCGCACACTCGGCATTCAGAGCGGAGGTCGAGGCGCTCGGGAACCCGAACCTCAGCACCGAGGTGTCCTACCTCAAGGGCCAGGTCGTTCCCTATGGAACACGAGGGTCGGTACGTCTGGACGTGGTAGAGGGTCCACTCACCTCGCCGACGGCGATCTACGACTTCAAGACGGGAGGCGCAGCGCTTGGTCCCGGGCGTATCGCCCTGATACGAAGCAATCTTCCGGGCGGCGGGAATGGTGTCCCTGTGCTGGAGGTCCGATGAAGCCCCCGGAACGCAAGCGCATTGCGCGGGTCCTCGGGATCCCGAAACCGCAGCTCCGGCTCTGTGGCCGGATGCTCGTTGCGACGCCCATCGACAGGATCCTCCGGGGAGTCTACATGGAGGACTCGTCAGATCCTCATCGAATCTACCTGTGGGCGTTCGTGCAGCCGCTGTTCGTGCCGAGCACGACCGTCGTGCTGAGCCTAGGGCAACGGCTTGGTGGCGCGAGCCGCACCTGGTCCGTTGACGATGCGGAGGATGCAGCGTCGGCACTCGTGAACGAAGGGGTTCAGTTCTTTGGTCCGATCTCCACTCCTGAGGCGCTCGCTCGCTGGTGCCTGCTAGACGGTCGCGCAGACGAGTACGCTCTTGAGACCAAGGCGTACGCGCTGGTCGCGTCCGGTCTGTTCCACGAGGGTGCTCGAGCTCTACGCGCGTTCGCGGCCTCGCTGCCTGCAGCGGGACCGAGCTGGATGTCAGAGACAAGAGTGCGCGCAGAGGATCTCGCGCAGCGAGCAGAGACCGATGGGGAGTCGGCTCAGCAGCTCCTGCGTGAATGGGAACTCGAGACCAGGGAGGCTCTCCGTGTCAGCGACATCTCGTGAACGGTCGGGATGCGACCTGCCCCCTCTCGGCACACACCTCAGGCTTTGCCTGAGGTGCATGTGCTTGGGGTGCGGATCCATCGCGTCGGCGACGAAGTCGCATGGGTGCGGATCCAGTCGTGGACACCTGAAGACCGGCCGGTCGTAGCCCTCAAGGACGTTGACGGCGGCGAAGTGAGCGTGAGCGCGTTGTTTGAGGGTGATTGGGTCGCGATGATCGAGGGGAGCGATGGGCGCTTGCGCCGTGGTCGACCGGGTCGCGGTGGGGGTGGCGTCGGCCGGTCGTGGGGATCGAGGCGGTGCTTGTCGCGCCAGGACTCGCCGAGGATCTCGACGCGGTGGCAGTGCTGGGCGAAGCGATCGACGAGCGCGACGACGCAGGCGGCGCCGGGGAATACGGTGCCCCACTGTTTGTAGGCGAGGTTGGTGGTGATGATCGTCGAGGCGCGCTCGTGGCGGCGGCGGCTGATGATGTTGTAGAGGATGTCGGCGGAGCGGCTGTCGCACGGGAGGTAGCCAAGCTCGTCGAGGATCAGAAGGTCTGGGCGGGTGTAGCGGCGGATTCGGCGGTCGAACGCGGGCACCGACTCCTGCGCCATCAGGTCGGCGAGCACGGCGGCGAGGGTCGCGAACCGAACGGT
>CAADGB010000298.1 GCA_900696455.1 uncultured delta proteobacterium | reverse complement strand
CCGAGCCCGAGCCCGAGCCCGAGCCCCGAGGCCGAATCCCGCCCGCCCACCGCCGCGCTGCGCTGCGTCGTGGCCGACCGCACGCGCGGCGGGCCCGCGCCCCACGAAGCCGCTGGCCGCGGCGCCGGTGCACCTTCACACTGGAAGGATGCGCGTCCTCGTCCTCGCGCTGCTGGTGTCGAGCGGCTGCTGGGGACACCACCGCGCGACGCCGGGCTCGTCGGCGTCGTGGGGGACCGGCGCCGAGCTGGTGTTGCCACCCGAGCTGGGCGAGGCCGCCCGCCTGCGCGTCTTGATCAGCGACCTGCCCGTGATCGCGTACGTCGATCGCGGGCCCACGCCGATCGTGATCCGCGGTCGGGTCACCGCCGCCGACATCCCGGGTCTGGTGACCGAGGTCGAGCTCGTCCACGCCGACGTCAGCCGCCGCCTCCTGGCGCCGCGGACCACGCGCCACCCGCCGGTCGATCTGGTCCTGTACGAGGACGACGTGGAGTACCAGGCGATCGCGCTGGGCTACGCGCGGGTGCCGGCGGGCCAGGGCTTCTACCGCCCCGACGCCCGGGTCGCCGCCGTCAACCTGGCGCGCGGCCGGGGCAACCTCCGCCACGAGCTGGTCCACCCGCTCATCGTCGACGACTTCCCGCTCATCCCGGCCTGGCTCAACGAGGGCATCGCCTCGCTGTACGGCGGGGCCCGGCTCGACCGCGGCCGGCTTCGCTTCGAGGTCGACGCGCGGGTGCGCGACCTGCACGCCGCCATGGCCGAGGACCGCCTGCCGGGTCGCCGCCGCGTGGCCCTCGCCGATCGCCCCGAGCTCTACGGCCGCGACGGCGCCACCTACTACGCGGTGTCGCAGCACGTCGTCCTCTACCTGCAGCGCACCGGCCAGCTCGCCCGCTACTACCGGACCGTGCGCGCCGACCCCACCCGCCGCGCCGCGGCCCTCGCCGCGGCGATCGACTGGCGCCGGTTCGAGCGCTGGGCCTGGCGCCTGCGCGCGGGCGCGCCGCCGCCGCCGCCGTGATCACCACCGCGCCGGGTGGCGACCGGCGCCGGAGCGTCGCGCGGGCGCGGGGCAAGCGCGGGCATCTGCGGTAGCTTTGGCGGGTCGTGACCACGCCCGCGCCGCGCCACTTCTGCCCGCGCTGCCGCACCGGCTACGCCGAGCAGCAGCGGTTCTGCTCGGAGTGCGGCGCCGACATGCTGCGGGCGTCGGCCCTCGATCTGGCCGCGGTGCGCGACGGCGGCGAGCGCGACCCGGGCGCCAGCGCCGCCGCCCGTCCCGACCGCCGGGTCAGCGCCTCCAACCAGGCGTGGCTGGGCCGGGTCATCGACAACCGTTACCGCGTGATCGAGGTGGTCGGGCGCGGCGGCATGGGCGTGGTCTACAAGGTCGAGCACGTCCGCATGGGCAAGATCGCGGCGATGAAGGTCCTGCACCGCGACCTCGCCGAGGATCCCGAGGTGGTGCAGCGCTTCGAGCGCGAGGCCCACGCGGTGTCGCGGCTGCACCACCCCAACACCGTCCAGGTCTTCGACTTCGGCACCGCCGGCGGCGCGCTCTACCTGGTGATGGAGCACGTCCGTGGCCAGGACCTGGGACGCATCGTCGACCGCGACGGTCCGCTGCCGTTCGCGCGGGCGGCGCCGCTCCTGGTCCAGATCCTGGGCGCCCTGGCCGAGGCCCACGAGCTGGGCATCGTCCACCGCGATCTCAAGCCCGAGAACATCCTCATCACCCGCACCACCGGCGGCCGCGACTTCGCCAAGGTCCTCGACTTCGGCCTGGCCAAGGTGGTGGAGCCGGGCCGGGCTCCCGACGTCAGCGACCACGGGCAGATCGTCGGCACGCCGTACTTCATGGCGCCCGAGCAGATCCGCGGCGAGGACGTCGACGCGCGCACCGACCTCTACGCCCTGGGCGCGCTCACGTACCGCCTGCTCACCGGCGAGTACCCGCACGTGGCGCGGAGCGCGGTCGGCATCCTGACCAAGCACCTGACGGCGGAGGTCGAGCCGCCGTCGACGCGCGCCGGCGGCCTCGGGCTCACCCGCGAGATCGACGAGCTGGTGCTGCGGGCGATGGCGCGCGATCCGCGCGAGCGCTGGGCGAGCGCGAGCGCGATGGCCGCCGCCGTCGAGGCCACCTACGCCGAGGTCGTCGGCGACGGCGCCCTGGGCAGCGCCGGCTCGCGGCCCAGCACCCGGCGCCGGATCGCCACCGAGGACGAGGGCGCGTTCTCCGACCTCGCGCTGCGCCGCAGCGACCTCGACGGCTACGAGCGCTCGCTGCGCCGGCAGCGCGTGATGGTGACCCTGACCGTGGTGGTGGCGGTGGCCGGGCTCGCCGCCGCCGCGGTGTGGTGGACGGTGCTGCGCGAGCCGCCGCCGCGCCGCCACGAGCTCGAGCCCAACGACACGATCGATCGCGCGACCCGCATCGCCGCCGGCGCCCGGGTCACCGGCTACCTGGGCAAGCGCCGCAGCAAGACCGAGCCCGACACCGACTTCTTCCGCGTGACCCTGCCCGGCGAGCGGCCGCTGGTGACGGTGCGGGTGAGCGGCGTCCCCAACCTCGACCTGACCCTGACCCTGCGCGACGAGGGCGGCCGGGTGCTGGCGACGGCCGACGAGCAAGGGGTGGGCGGCGGCGAGCTCATCCACCGCCGCCAGGGCGCGACCCGGATGTCGATCGAGGTCGGCCAGGTCATGACCGGGCCGTGGCCGGTGGAGAACGTGTCGGACCCCTACACCCTCGAGGTCGCGGTCGACGCGCCCGATCCGGCGTGGGAGAGCGAGCCCAACTCGGAGGCCAGCGACGCCACGCCGGTGGCGGCCGGCGCCACCGTGCGCGGCTACCTCGACGCCCGCGCCGACGTCGACAGCCTGCGCTGGGACGGCGACGACGGCGAGGTCCTGGTCGACGTCGTCGCGCCCGACGGCCTGCCGCTGGCGTGGAGCGGGCCCGACGGCGTGGCGCGCGGCGGGCGGGGGACGGTGACGCTGCGCCGCGGCGACGTGGTGCGGCTGCGGCGGGCGGATCGCGACGCCGCCAAGGGCGTGCTGGCGGCGACCGAGACGCCGTGGGCGGTGACGATGACGCCGGTCAGGTGAAGCGCGGCCCGTGCAGCCAGCCCACCAGGGCGACCCGGGTGCCCCGGGTGACCGGGGCGACGCGGTGGAGGTGGAACGACGGGAAGATCGCGAGGTGGCCGCGCTGGCGGAGGGCGGCGCGGTAGGTCGGCTCCGGGTAGAGCGCGAGCTCGAGATCGCCGCCGTCGTAGGCCGCGGGATCGGTGAGCTGGACCGTGAACGACAGCTTGCGGGTCGCGGTGGCGAGGGTGGCGCAGTCGATGTGCCAGTCGAAGTGACCGCCGACCGGGTAGCGCATGGCCTGGGGCGGATCGGCGGCGACGGCGCCGGTCAGCGCGAACTGGAAGAGGTCACGGTTGACCTCCGCGACGCGGGCGCGGACGCGCGCGACCAGCGCCGCGTCGTCGACGGTCGCCAGCTCGCAGCGGCGGAGCTCGGCGCGGGCGGCGGGGCCGCCGGGGACCGCGACCCGGCCCTCGGCCCAGGCCGCGGCGGCGAGGCGGTCGAGCGCGGCGTCGCACTCGGCCGCGGACAGGAGCGGCAGGCAGGTGACCGTGGTCGACGGGTTGGGCTCCACCCGTCAGGCCCCGGGCGCGGCGGGCGGCGGCGCGGGCGGAGGCGCGTCGGACGACGCGTCCGGTGTCCGGACGAACGACACGAACGCCATCGCCGGCCGGCGCGAGGCCTCGGTCATGACGAAGCGGATGCCGTCGAAGGTCCAGCCCTGGGCCACCCACTCGTTGACCGCGGCGCCCAGGGCGTCGTCGGTCACCGGCGCGACCTCGACGAACTTGTAGACCGGAGGCACGGCGGTCACCGCCTGCCGAGCAGGCGGGCGGCGAGCGGCGCGTGATACGAGATGATGATGTCGGCGCCGGCGCGGCGCATGCCGGTCAGGGTCTCGAGCACGACGCGGTCGCGGTCGATCCAGCCCGCGGCGGCCGCGGCCTCGATCATCGCGTACTCGCCGCTGACGTTGTAGCAGGCGACCGGCAGGTTGACCTCGTCGGCGACGACCCGGACGATGTCGAGGTAGGCCAGCGCCGGCTTGACCATGACGATGTCGGCGCCCTCGCCGACGTCGAGCACGACCTCGCGGACGGCCTCGGCGCCGTTGGCCGGGTCCATCTGGTAGCCCTTGCGGTCGCCGTGCTGGGGCGCGCTGTCGACGGCGTCGCGGAACGGGCCGTAGTAGGCCGAGGCGTACTTGGCCGAGTAGGCCATGATCGCGACCTGATCGAAGCCCTCCTCGTCGAGGGACTCGCGGCAGGCGGTGACGAAGCCGTCGAGCATCCCCGACGGCGCCACGACGTCGACGCCGGCCTTGGCGTACGAGACCACGGTGCGGGCCAGGTTCTCGAGCGAGGCGTCGTTGTCGAGCACGCCCTCGTGGAGGACGCCGCAGTGGCCGTGGTCGGTGTACTCGCAGAAGCAACTGTCGGCGGCCACCACCAGCTCGGGGCAACGCTTCTTGATGGCGCGGATCGCCTTCTGCACCGCGCCGCCGGCGCTCCACGCCTCGGAGCCGACCGCGTCCTTGCGATCGGGGATGCCGAAGAGGAGGACCGACGGGATGCCGGCGTCGTGGGCGGCGGCGGCGACGTCGACCACCTTGTCGACCGACCACACCGACTGACCGGGCATCGAGCTGATGGGCTTCTCGACCCCGCTGCCGCCGACGACGAACAGCGGGTAGCACAGGTTGTCGACGGAGAGCCGGGTCTCGCGCACCATGCGGCGCAGCCCGTCGCTGCGGCGCATGCGGCGCGCGCGGTAGTCGGGGAAGTTCATGCCTCCGGATACACCGTCGCCACCGCGTTGGCCATGGCCTCGGGCGTCGGCGCGGCGGCGGTGGCGCAGGCGACGCCGTGGGCGCGCAGCGCGGCGGCGGTGGTCGGCCCGATGGCGACGAAGCGCGCGGCGCAGGCCGCGAGCCCGCCGTCGGCGGCGAGCAGGGCGGCCAGCGCCTCGACCTGCGAGGGCGCGAACACCAGGCAGAGCGCGGCGCCGGCGGCGAGCGCGGCGCGGCCGGCGGCGAGCGCCGGCGACCCGGGCACGGCGACGACGGTGCGGTAGGCGACGAGGTCCTCGACCTCGGCCCCGGCGGCGCGCAGGAGCGCGAGCGGCTCGTCGCGGCCGGCGGCGGCGCGGGGGG
>CAADGB010000297.1 GCA_900696455.1 uncultured delta proteobacterium | reverse complement strand
CGTCGCTTGTCCCCAAGGTCGACGTTCGCAAACTCGTCGCCAACTTCGCCGAGGTACTCCGAGAACTCGTTGGGCATCGCCGAGTTAGATCACACCTCCCTGACCTTGAGATGTGTTGGATCTTGAGCGGGGCCCTTCGACACGCGCTCGCTGGCGCTCGCGCGGCTCCTAACGAACGGCGCCGGCAAGCGCCCGACATCACTCGCGCGACGGCCGCGGCTTGTCGGCCTTCGACACGCCCTCGCTGTCGCTCGGGCGGCTCAGGCCGACCGGAGAGATGCAGCTCGCCGTTCGTTTCCCGCGATCTCCGACCGCGGTCGGTGAAGAGCTCAGGGCGAGCGGAGAGAGAGGTACACGCGTTGGGGAGCGGGGGCCGGGGGCCGGGCCGGAGCGGGATCGGGATCGGGGGCGGGGGCGGGATCGGGATCGGGGGCGGGATCGGGATCGGGATCGGGATCGGATTGGGGGCGGGAGCGAGATCGGGATCGGGATCGGGGGCGGGGGCGGGATCGGGATCGGATTGGGGGCGGGGGCGGGCGGGGTCGGGAACTGGAGGCGCGGCGTCAGAGCGGCGGCGGGCCGGCGGGGACGCGGCGGGCCGGCTCGATCGTGGGCACCGGCGGTGGCGGCATCGCGGGCTGGGGGACGCCGGCGGGGACGGCGCGGGTGGGCGGACCGTGGTCGTGGCCGGCGTGCGGATCGGCGGCGCCACCGGGCGTCCCGGCGGGGGCCCCACCGGGCGTCTCGGCGGGGGCGCCGAGCGCGCCGTGGCCGTGGCCGGCGAGGCCGGGGCACGGGGTCTCGACCACCACCCGCACCACCTCGGGGCCCTGGGCCTGCGACGGGTCGGCGCCGACGGCGACGCGCTCGGCGGGCACGCCGGCGGCGAGGAGGTGATCGCGGACGGCGGTGGCGCGCGAGGTCGCGAGCACCTTGCCGGTGGCCTCGGCGAAGCCCGGCACGTGGGCGCTCAGCCGCAGG
This sequence comes from uncultured delta proteobacterium, assembly GCA_900696455.1. GTDB lineage: Bacteria > Myxococcota_A > Polyangia > Haliangiales > Haliangiaceae > UBA2376. Next base: position 47,377 of record CAADGB010000297.1, on the reverse strand, counting down.
CGGATCTCGGGGCAGGTCTGGCCGAGGCGGAGCAGGCGGTCCATCGACGCCGTCGTGCCGACGTGGCCGGTGTCGAGCCGCGCGCCCTCGAAGCGGACGGCGGTGAGATCGAGGTGGCCGCCGGCGGCGGCGATGCGACGCAGGCGCTGCTCGACCGCGGCGATCGTCGTGGTGTGGCGGGCGAGCGCGGCCTCGGCCGCGGGCACGCGGGCCTCGAGCGCGGCGAGCGGCGAGCGCGCGGTGGCGAGCGCGGCGTCGAGCGACGCGGTGCCGGCGGCGACGGCGTCCCGACCCGCCCGGCGATCGCGCTGGCCGAGGGCGGCGTCGACCTGTGCCAGGACGTCGGTGGTGCGCTGGTCGAGGGCGGCGACGGCGCCGTCGAGCTGGGCGAGCTGGCGGCCGAGGTCGACCAGCTCGCTGGCCAGGCTCGGATCGTCGATGTCGGGCGGCAGGCGCAGCGCGGCGATCCGGCCGGCGAGGGTGGCGTGGCGCTGGCGCAGCTCGGCCACGCGGGCGCGCGCCGCCGGGGCGGTCGCGGACCAGGCGTCGAGCGCGGGGTCGCGGGTGTCGCGCGGCGCGTGATCGCAGCCGCAGACGAGGATGCTGCTGGCCAGGGCCAGCGCGAGGACGAGGCGGGCGGGACGCATGACGCCCCGACTCTACCGCCGCCGCCCGCGGCGGTCAGGCGATCCGCGCGAGGACGAGGGTGGGGGGACGCATGACGCCCCGACTCGACCGCCGCCGCCCGCGGCGGTCAGGCGATCTGGGCGAGGTCCTCGAACGACTGGTAGTAGCTCTTGCGGAAGGCGTCGAGGGTCGAGCCCGAGGCGGCCGCGCGGTGGGTGACCAGGTTGCGGACGGCGGCCAGGGTGTGGAGGCGGTGGGCGAGGCGGATGACCTGATCGCCGCCCTTGACCGGCAGCTTGAACAGGTTCTTCGGTCCCGAGGCGTGGTCGACGGCGAAGAAGACGATGAGGCGCGCCCACTCGGTCACCGACAGCGGCGAGTCGAGGCGCTTGCGCTTGTGCTCCTGGAAGTCGCGCAGGGCGTTGGGGAGCGAGCGCAGCGGGACGTCGACCTTGGCCGTGCCCATCTGCACGCTGTCCTTCCACCGCTCGCCGACGAAGCGCTGGTAGGTGGGCCAGGCGCCGGCGACGGTGTCGACGTACGCGAACAGCGACGCCGGCTCGCGCTGGACCTGGGACATCTTCTGGCCGAGCCAGGCGTGGACGTAGTTCTCGAGGCACTTCATCCACAGGACGATGGGCGGCGACTGGTCGGCGTCGGCGATCGTCGCCGTCGAGTGGTAGAGCGACTCGGCGGTGCGCAGGCTCTTCACCAGGGCCTCGAAGCCGCGCAGCTTGCGCAGGTGCGAGAACGACGGGAAGACGCCGGTGATCCGCTCGTCGATGTCGCCGGGCGCGTTGCCGCCGGCCTTGGCCTCGAGCAGCTCGAGCTTGGCGCCGAGCAGCGGCTCGTAGGCGGCGTCGGCCGGGCCCAGGCGGTCGAGCGCGGCGTCGAGGAGCGGCAGGAAGTGGCCGGCCTCGCCCGGCGGGATCGCGAGGTGGCCGGCGACGTGGGCGCGGGCGTCGTCGTCGCCCTCGCCGCCGACGTAGGCGAGCACCTGCTCCAGCGCCTTGCGACCGCCGAGCTCGACCAGGGCGCGGGCGGCGCGCTCGTGGATCGCGGGGTCGGCGTCCTGGAAGGCGGCGATGAGCGCGGGCTCGGCCTCGCGCGCCCCCAGGCGCCCGAGCGCGGTGAAGGCCTCGCCGCGCACCCGCGGCGACGGGTCCTCGCCCAGGCGGGCCACCGTCGGCGGCGCGACCGCGCCCCGGGCCAGCCCGGCGATGCGCACCGCGGCCTCGCGCACCAGCGCGTCCTTCGACGTCAGGTGCTGGGTGACGCGGCCGGCGATGGGGCCGAGGTCGAGGCGCTGGCCGGGGTTGGCGGCCACGATCGCCGCCAGCGTGCGCAGGGCGGCGACCGCGACCCGGTCGGTGTCGGTCTTCTCCGGCCTGCGCGCCAGCTCGAGGGTCTCGGCGAAGGTGTCGACGCTGCGCAGCTCGCCGAGCGCGGTGAAGACGGCGATGCGCTGCTCGGGGTCGGGCGACGTGCGGGCCGACGCGATCAGCGCGGGCGCGAGCTCGACCAGCGCCAGGTTGCCCGCGACGTAGGCGGCGCGGCGCCGGACCAGGGCGTCGCCGTCGCCGAGGAGCGCGCGCACGGCGTCGGTCGTGCGCTTGCGCAGGGCGCCCTCGAGCTTGCTGGGCCGGGCGGCGAGCTGGAGCGCCCACAGGAAGGCGCCGCGCAGCGACGCGGCCGGGGACCCGGCCAGGTCGCCGATGCGGCGGAACATCTCCTCGAGATCGGCGAACGCGCCCATGGCCTGGGCGGCGGCGGCGCGCACCGTCTCGGGCTGGCCGGCGTCGCCGGCGATCTTGCCCAGGGCCTCGCGCTCCCACGGCAGGTTGGCCTCGATCGCGAGGGCGGCGCGGGCGCGGACGATCTCGGACAGGTCGGCGCGCTCGACCAGGCCGAGCAGGTAGCGGGTGACGTCGGGCTCGCGGATCTCGGCCAGGACCTGGACCACCCCCTCGGCGTCCTCGGACAGGAGCACGTCGGCATGCTCGAGGATCTCGGCGGTGGCGATCGTGCGCAGGCGGCGGGCCAGGCTGGCGCGCACCGCCCGGTCCTTCTCGGTCAGGGCCACCAGGAAGCGCTCGCCGGCGTCGCGGCCGCGCTCGGCCTTGAAGGCGCGCGAGGCGAAGCTGGCGGCGGTGCGCAGGAGCGCGTCGTCGTCGCGGGCCAGCCGGCGCAGGGGCGACAGCACCTCCATCGCGCCCAGCTCGGCGAGGTAGCGGACGCCGGCGACGACGATCTCGGGCTCGGGGTCGGTGGCGAGCAGCGCGGCGGCGTCGGCCAGCGCCACCGGCGAGCGGATCTCGGTCAGCGCGGTGAGCGCGGCGGCGGCCTCGCGCGGATCGCCCTGGACCAGCGGGCGCAGGCGGTCGGCGGCGCCGACCGAGCCCATGCGGCCGAGCGCGGCGACCGCGGCCAGGCGCAGCTCGAGGGGCGCGTCGGGGGTGATGAGCTCGACCACCGCCTCCTCGAGCGCGGGGAAGCCGAGGCCGCCGGCGGCGGTGGCGGCGGCGGCGACGATCGCCGGGTCGGGATCGGACATGCGGCGGTGGACGTAGGGCAGGAGCCAGACGTTGCGGAAGCCGCGGGCCATGGCCAGGAGCAGCTCGCGGCGCTCGTCGGTGGAGTCGACGATGCCGGCCAGCTCGAGCAGCGCCCACGCCGCGCGCTCGGCGACCTCCCACCTCGCGCCGAAGGCCCGCCCGGCGAGGTCGCCGAGGAGGCCGCAGGCCAGGCTGCGCTGGCCGCGGGTGGAGGCGCCGCGGGCCAGCTCGACGAGCGCCGGCAGGGCGTCGTCGGGGGTCAGGGTGCCAGCCTCGAGCGCGGCGCGGGTCGAGCGGACGTCGTGGGCCATGTCCGTGAGTATCGCTCAGGGGCGGCCGGGGCGCGCGGGCGGCGCCTCGGTTAGCGGCAGGCCAGGAGGACCGGGTGGATGGCGCCGCCGTCGTCGCCCTTGCCGGTGCCGAGCTGCCCCTTGGCGTCGCTGCCCCAGCACCAGGCGCAGCCGTCGTCGGTGAGCGCGCAGGCGTGGTTCTCGCCGGCGGTCAGCGCCACCGCCGGCCGGGGCAGGGCGAGGGCCGGCCCCGGCGTGGCCCGGTTGCCGGCGGCGTCGCCGAGCTGCCCGCGATCGTTGCGACCCCAGCAGCGGACGGCGCCGGCGACGGTGCGGGCGCACGTCGACCAGTCGAGGGCGGCGAGCTCGACGACGTCCTCGAGGTCGACCACGGTCACCGCCGCCGGCCGATCGGTGGTGGTGCCGTCGCCGAGCTGGCCGTGGTCGTTCTGTCCGGCGCACCGGACGGTGCGGTCGGCGGCGATGGCGCAGGTGTGGTCGCCGCCGACGGCGACGGCGAGGGCCCCGGCGAACGCCGGCACGGGCTCGGGCCGCATGCGGGCCGCGGTGTCGCCGAGCGCGAGCTGGCCGCCGGCGTTCCGGCCCCAGCACCAGGTCTCGTCGCCGGTCAGCGCGCAGCTCGCCTGGCCGCCGACGGCGATCGCGATCGCGGTCGGCAGGTCGGACACGCGCTGGGCGCGCATCACCATGGGCTGGCCGGGCTGGCCGGCCTCGCGGTCGCCGTTGGAGCCCCAGCACCACACCACGCCGCCGCCGTCGAGGGCGCAGCCGTGGTGCTCGCCGAGGTCGACGGCGACCGCGCCCTCGACGCCGGGCACCGGCCCGGGCCGGGCGCGATCGCTGGCGCCGTCGTCGCCGAGCTGACCGCCGCCGCCGCGGCCCCAGCAGTGCACGGCGCCGCCGGCGACGGCGCAGGTCGTGTACTCGCCGCCGTCGGCGTCGACGACGTCGACCAGCCCGGCGACCGGCGTCGGCGTGCCGCTCTCGCCGACGTCGTCGCGGCCGAGGCCGCCGCTGACGTTGTCGCCCCAGCACCACAGCGCGCCGGCGTCGGTGCGCGCGCAGGTGTGGTCGCTGCCCACCGCCAGCCAGCTCACCGGGCCCGAGGCGTCGCCGACGCAGCGCCGGGCCACCTCGGCCGGGCCCAGCTCGCCGTAGCGCCAGCCGCCGTGGCAGGTGTCGTCGGCGAAGCTGCACGCCCGGCTCTCCTCGCAGCGGCCGCCGGCGCCGCACTGCTCGTCGAGCTCGCAGCGGAACGGCGGGACGTCGGCGCAGGCGGCGGCGAGCGCGACCAGGCCGGCGGCGGCGAGCGTCGCGGCGCGGACGCGCGACATCAGAACCGCCCCCCCAGCGCCACGCCGGCGCCGGTGGGGCCGACCACCGGCTGCCAGGCCACGGCGCGCGGCGGGACCTCGCGCGCGCGGGTGAGCCGCCACACCAGCACCACGCCCGCAGCGACGCCGACGCCGAGCGTGACGCCGGCCGACAGCTCGCGCGAGGCCGCGCGATCGCGGAGCGCACGGTGCTGGTCGTAGGTCTCCGCGCTGGCGGCCGCGGCGCGGGCCTGGTCGGCGGAGAGCCACAGCGCGGTCGAGGTGGCGAGCAGCGTGACGCTGGCGGCGCCGGCGCCGAGCACGACCGGATCCCGCGACCAGCGGCGGCCGGGTGGCGGCGAGGGCGGCGGCGGGCCGGCCGGCGGCGCGGGCTCGAGCGCGGGCGCGGCCGCTGGCTCGGGCACCGGCGGCGGCGTCGCCTCGCAGGCCTCGCGCTGCTGGTGGGCGGCCTCGGCCTGGCGCGCCGCCGGCTGCGTGGCCAGGAACGCGTCGAACAGGGCGCGGGCACGCTCGCAGTCGCCGCGCTTGCGGTGGGCTTGGGCGAGGGCGAACAGGAACAGCGGTCGCGGCTCGCGCTGGTGACCGCGCTCGAAGGCGTCGATGGCCCCGATCAGGTTGCCGCGCTCGTAGCGCTCGAGGCCGACGCGCAGCCAGTCGTCGGCGCTGGGGCCGACCTGGGTCGCGGCGAGGTCGGGGACCGGGCCGTCGGCGGCGGCCGGCGGCGCGGCGGTCGCGACGGCCGCGACCAGCGCGGCGGGGAGGAGCAGCGTGCGGGTGCGTCGGTGCATGGGTCCTCTCGCGATCACATGGGCGGCAGCGCGGAGTCCGGGTTCCAGCGGCGCGCCGACGAGGTCGGCTTGCGCGCGGGGCGCGGCTCGTCGCGCCGGGTGGGGCGGGGCTCGGCGGCGCTGCGCGGGCGCGGGGGCTTGCGGGGGCGCGCGCGGGTGTCGGCGGGCGGGGCGGCGGTGGCGGCGGTGACGGTGGCGGCGGGATCGGGATCGGGGGCGGTGGCGGGATCGGGATCGGGATCGGGATCGGAGGCGGTGGCGGGCGCGGGAGCGGCGGCGGTGGCGGGATCGGGGGCGGTGGCGGGCGCGGCGGCGGCGGCGGTGGCGGCGGTGGTGGTGGCGGTGGTGGTGGGAGCGGGGCCGGTGGTGGTGGGCCGGGTCGTGGTGGCGAGACCGGGGGGGATGCCCGCGGGCTCGATCGTCGGCGCCGGCGCCGCGCTCGCGGCCGGCGCCGGGGCGCCAGGCGGCGCGACCGCGGGCGACCGCGCCATGAACAGCGCCACCGCGATCGCCACCATCGCCGACGTCACCATCCCCAGGCCCAGCGCCACCGCCAGGTGCGAGCGCCGCTGCCGGCGCAGCAGCGCCAGCTCGGCCGACACCGCCGAGACCGCGGACAGCGCCGACGCCGACGACACCGCCGAGGCGGCGGACGGCGCGGCGTGGTCGGCGGCGGGCGAGGCCGACGCCACCGCGATCGAGATCGAGGGCTCGAGCTCGTCGGCGAGGTCGGGCAGGGCGTCGGTCTCGCCGGTGCCGCTGCCCACCACCACCGGCGGCGGCAGGGGCAGGCCCCGCCGCTCCAGCCCGTCGCCGAGCGGGGCGAGCGGGGGCGGCAGGTGGGGCTCGGCGGCGCGCTCGGGCAGGAGCACGCGCATGAACGCGGCCAGGTGCGCGGTCGAGACCGCCAGCCCCTCGCGCCGCGCCAGCTCCTCGAGGTCGAGCTGGAGCGCCAGCGCGGTCGGGTAGCGCTCGGCGCGGTCGCGGCGCAGGGCGCGCATGACGATGGCCTCGAGCCCGGGCGGGTAGCCGGGGCGCCGGCTGGCCGGCGACGGCGCGTCCTCGTCGACGATCTGGCGGAGCGCGGCGAACTCGTTGTCGGTCCGGAACAGCCGGGTGCCGGTCGAGGCCTCGAACAGGACGATGCCGAGGGAGAACACGTCGCTGCGGCGGTCGAGCGGCTCGCCCAGGCACTGCTCGGGCGACATGTACGCGATCTTGCCCTTGAGGGTGCCGGCCCGGGTCTCGGTGGTGCGGCGCTCGGCCTTGGCGATGCCGAAGTCGATGAGCTTGACGCAGCCCTCGAACGAGACGAGCACGTTCGACGGGGGGACGTCGCGGTGGATGATGCCGAGCGGCACGCCGTCGGCGGCGCAGCGCTCGTGGGCGGCGTGGAGGCCGGCGGCGGCGCCGATCGCGATCGTCAACGCGTCGGCGAGGGGCATGGCCTGGCCGCGGCGGGCCAGGGCGTGCAGGACCGTGCGCAGGTCGGCGCCGTGCACGAACTCCATCGTGAAGAACAGGCCGTCGTCGCACTGGCCGATGTCGTAGACCTGCGCGACGTTGGCGTGCTGGATGGTCGCGGTCAGGCGGGCCTCGTCGAGGAACATGCGCACGAAGTCCTCGTGCTGCGCGTACTGCGGCAGGATGCGCTTGAGCGCGACCAGCTTCTCGAAGCCGGAGATGCCGCCGGCGCGCGCCAGGTAGAGCTCGGCCATGCCGCCGGTGGCCAGGCGCCGGATCAGCTCGTAGCGGCCGAGGCGGGTGCCGGCCGGCAGCATCTCGAGCGTGGGCTTGCGCGGCCGGGGCCGGGGCACGGGCGTGGTGGGCAAGTCGCCTCTCCCTCTGGTCTCGTCACGCACGGGAGGCGCGTGATCATCTCCTTTGTGCGCGTTCGCGTCGCGGCGATCAATGGGGTGCGGGGTTCGTCGCGTGGCTCACCAGCGCGGACGGGTGTCGATGGTGCGGGTGAACTGTCCGGAACGCGGACACGTATCCCACTCCCACGCCGCCGCCCCCCTCGGCGTCATCCCGAGCGCTGGCCGAGCGTACGCGCGATCACGTCGGCGAGCGCGCGCGGCGCCTCGAGGGTCGGGTCGTGGCCGCTGCCGTCGACGACGTCGCACCGCAGCTCCGGCGAAGCGTGCGCCAGCGTACGGGCGATGGCGAGGAACCGCGCGTCGTCGGCGCCGACCACCAGGCGCGCGCGTCCGGCGCGGGCGACGAGCGCCGGGCGCAGGTCGGGCATCGCGCCCAGGCCGAGCACCTCGAGCGCGGCGGCCAGCCCGCCGGGATCGAGCGCGGCGCGCTCCTGGCGGCGGCGCGCGCGCACGGCCGTCGGCGCCCGGACCTGGGTCGCGAACAGGGGCTGCGCCTCCCACGCCGCGAGGAAGGCGGCGGTGCCGTCGCGACGCAGGCGGGCGGCCCAGGCCGCGTCGGCGGCGCGGCGCTCGGCGCGGGCCGCGACGTCGTCCGCCGCCAGGCCCGGGTTGCAGCCGACGAGGAGCGCCGCGGGCACGCGCGCGCGGGCGAGCAGGCCGAGGGCCAGCCGCGCGCCCAGCGAGTAGCCGACCACGACGTCGACCTCGCCCACGCGCTCCGCGAGCCGGTCGACGGTCTCGTCCCAGGTCGCCGCCACCGGCAGGGCCGGGTCGTGGCCCGGCAGCGCGGTGGGCTGGAGGTCCAGGTCCGCCGGCAGCGCCGCCAGCACCTCGGCCCACGACGCGGGCGTCTGGGCGAAGCCGTGGAGGAGCGCGACCCGCACGGGGGCACGGTAGCACCGCGGTGCCACCCGCCCGCGCGGTGCCACCCACCGGCGCGGTGCCACCCACCCGCGCGGTGCCACCCACCCGCGCTGGGGTGCGCATGCCGCGGCAAGTCAAGTTGCCAGGGCACGCCGGTCACCAGCGCAACTGCCCTCATCTGCATGGAAATACTGGTCAGACCCGCTGGCAAGGGACTTGCTCAGATGGTCGGACCATGGCCCCCACGCTGTCCGGTCGAACGCTCGCCACGCTCGCCACCTCCTTGACCGCGCTCGCGGTCGGCGCCTGCACCAGCGAGGTCGGTGACCTCGACGCGGTCGGCGACGCCGACGCGATCGACGCCTACCTGCGGTCGCTGCCGTACCTCCCCGCCGCCGCCCCCGGCGTCGACGAGGGCGATCGCTCGCAGCCGACGCGCCAGGGCGACTACCAGTGCACGCGCCAGAACCTGTCCGAGACCCGCCAGTTCGATCGCATCGTCGCCTACGCCGCCAACTCGGACTCGCTGTGGCCGGGCGCGATCGTGGCCGGCGACTCGGTCTACTCCGGCCTGTTCTCGCAGATCGGGTTCGCCCGCAGCCCGCTCACCATCTCGGTCTCGCTCGAGAACCTGGTCGGCGCGAAGTCGGCGGTCCTCGCGCAGCCGAGCCTGGCCGCCTACCGCGAGGCGCTGACCGGCGTGCTCGAGTCGCAGCTCGACGGCGCCACCGCCGCCAACATCTACTCCGAGATCGAGGAGGTCCACTCCCAGGAGCAGCTCGCGCTCGCCCTGGGCGCCGAGGTCTCGTGGCTGGGCTCGGCGGCCAGCATCGCCGCCTCCTTCGACTTCCGCCAGGAGGACACTCGCAGTCGCTACCTGGTCAAGTTCACCCAGGCCTACTACACGGTCGACGTCGACGCCCCGGTGCGCCCCAGCGCGTTCTTCGCCCCCGAGGTCACGCTCGCCGACGTCGAGGCCCGGGTCGGCGACACCAACCCGCCGCTCTACGTCGCCTCGGTCACCTACGGCCGCATGGTGGTGTTCACGTTCGAGTCGTCGTACTCGGCCGAGGAGATGAACGCCGCCCTGTCGTTCGCCTACGCCGGCGGCGTCGACGTCTCGGGCGACGTCTCGGTCACCTACAAGGACATCATCTCGAGCTCGAAGATCACCGCCTTCATCCTCGGCGGCTCCGGCGGCGACGCCGCCCGCACGATCGACAGCTACGAGGCCCTCATCGACTTCATCAAGGACGGCGGCAACTACTCGCGGCAGTCGCCGGGCGCGCCCATCGCCTACAAGCTGGCGTACCTCGAGGACAACTCGCCGGGACGGCTGTCCTTGACCACGGACTACGAGGTCACCGAGTGCGTGCGCGTGAGCCAGAAGGTCAAGGTCACGCTGCTCGGGATCCGGGTCGAGAGCGCCGGCGGCGACGCCGGCGACGACCTCGAGCTCTACGGCCGGATCTGGGCCAGCGGCGGCTCGAGCGCCACCCTCTTCGACAAGGGGCCCGGCACCTACGTCCAGATCCGCGAGGGCACGACCTGGCCGACCGGCGCCTTCGTGTCGGAGGCCATCATCGACGTCCGCCCCGAGGCCGGGCAGGTCATCGAGCTGGGCGCCGACCTGTGGGACTACGATCCGGTCAGCGCCAACGACGCCATGGGGCGCGAGGTGGCGCGGGCCGCCTTCGAGTCGGGCTGGCGCCGCGACGTGACCGTGCTCCTCACCGGCGACGGCGCGCGGCTGGCCGTGACCTTCCGCCTCCAGCCGATCTGAGCCGGCCCGCGGCCCGGCGCGAGGCGCCGCGCGATCGGCGCCGGCGCGCGAAACGGGGCCGGGAGCGCCACCGGCCGCGCGCGGCTGTGGCACGATCCGGTCATGATCGAGCGCGTCCTCGTCGTGATGGTGCTGTCGGTAGCGACCCTGGCCGCCTGCGGCGGCAGCCAGAAGCAGGTCGAGGTCAAGGGCAAGGAGACCGAGACCGCCAAGCTCGCCGGTGACTGGGAGGGCACCTACGAGGGCAACGAGTCGGGGCGCAGCGGCCCGGTCCGCTTCTCCCTGCAGCTCGGTCGCCACACCGCCGATGGCGAGGTGGTGATGGGCGGCGAGACCCCGCTCCGCATCCAGTTCATCGAGGTCGCCGGCGGCAAGGTCGCGGGCAAGATCGCGCCCTACACCGACCCCAACTGCGAGTGCGAGGTCGAGACCAGCTTCATCGGCACGGTCTCCGGCGACACGATCTCCGGCATGTTCTCGACCAAGATCGGCGCCACCGGCCAGATCCAGACCGGGACCTGGCAGGTCACCCGCAAGTAGCGGGGCCGCCAGGGGGCCCGCGGCGGGCGATGTCCGCCCGCCGGACCTGCTGAAGGCGCCTCAGGAGGCGCCGCCGGTCGCGCACGCCAGAATTTCTGCCCGCCGCGCCGCCCGGGGCGTAGCATGACAGTGGTGACCTCGACCCAGACATCCGATCTCCTGCGCACGGGGCTGGCCCGCGTCCTCGACACCTGGCGGGATCGCCACGACGGAGGCAACGACCTCCTCCACGGCGTCCTCCGCCAGCAGCTCGCCGACGTCACCGGCACCGCGCCGCCGCCGGCGAGCCCCGAGGTGCAGCGCGCCTACGACGCCGTGCGCGCCTACTACGACAACGTGCGCTACGCGATCCTGTCGCCGACGGCGATGCTGTGGGGCACCCTGACCAACGCCCTGCGCGTGGCCGCCGGGGTCGACAACGTCACGGCGATCCAGCGCAAGGTCTTCACCTTCCCGCCGGCGTCGCTGGTCTCGTTCGTGCGCGCGGCCCACTACGACGCGGCGCTCGCCGACGCGCTGTGCAACGCGTTCCGCCCCATGCCGGCGGCCGCGTGCCAGGCGCTCGCCGCCCTGTTCGACATCCACATCGACGCCCGCTTCGACGCCGACACCATCCTCGGCGTGGTGCGCGTGCTCGGCAACGAGGGGCCGCTGACCGAGGCCGAGGCGCAGGCCGCGGCGGTCCTCGAGGGCGCCGGCCTCATCGGCGCCGCGTTCTCCGGCGTCCGCGGCCGCGCCTGATCGAGGGAGGGCGGCGCGCCCTCCTCAGTGGAAGTACTTGCGGACGAAGTACTTGCGATCGGCGCCGACCGTGGTCCAGCCGGCCACCACCGCGCCGTCGCCGTCGGCGGCGACCGCCTGGCAGTGCGCGCCCAGGCCGCTGCGCACCCAGACCGGGGCGCCGGCGGCGGTGAGCTTGCGCAGCGCGCAGCCGCCGGTGGTGACGTAGGCGACGTAGATCGCGCCGGTGACCGGGTCGATCGCGACGCCGGGGGTGACGTCGGCCGCGGCGGCGAAGGTCCGGGTCCAGACCTCGGCGAGGGCCTCGTCGTAGCGACGCACCACCAGGGTGTCGGCGGTGGAGCCGGCGACCACGACGTGGCCGGCGCCCAGGGCGGCCGAGGTCGCGACCCCGCCGACCTTGCGGGTGCCGGCGACGGGGGTCGGGGTGAGCACGGCGCCGGTGGCGGCGTCGAGCTTGCCGAGCCAGCCGGTCTGGTCGGCGAGGGCGCCACCCACCCACAGCACCTCGGCGTCGCAGGCGACGGCGAGCGCCGTGCCCGACGGCGTGGTGGCGTCGACGAACCACTCCGGGGTCGACGCGCCCGCCGGCCACCGGCCCCACGCCATCCGGCTGCCCTGATCGCCGGCCGCGTAGATCCGGTTCATCGCGTCGTGGCAGATCGCGCGGCCGCGGCCGGCGCCGCCGCTGCGCAGGTGCTTGACCGGCTCGGTCTGGAGATCGAGCGGCGCGCTGGCCACCACCAGGTCGTCGCCCTCGACGCCGGCGGTGGCGATCGTGCGGTCGGCGGCGACGGCGACCGCGAGGGCGTGGCGCGGCGCCGGGCCGAAGGTGGCGGCGGTGACGACCTCGCCGGCCACGCCGTCGAGCCGGGTCACCAGCGCCTGGTCGCCGCGGCGCCCGGCGAGGACGACGCCGAGATCGCTGTCGAGGGCGACGCCGTCGGCCTGGTCGGCGGTGCCGGCGGGGCTGGCGCTGGTGACCGCGAGCGGGGCGGGGAAGGTCGTGGGCAGGGTGTGGTTGCGGGTCGGGGCCAGGGTGCAGGGTCCGGTGACCGGACAGTCGGGCGCGCCCCACTCCGACAGGGTGCCGTTGCCGTCGTCGGTCGCGGTCAGGACGATGGGCGCCGCGGTGGTGAAGACGTGCTCGCACGCGGTCATGCCCAGGCCGCAGTCGAGGCCGGCCGGCGCCGACACCACGCGGCCGTCGGTGGTGGTGGTGCCGACCGCGACGGTCGACAGGCTGAGGCGCACCCGGGCCCCGGCCAGGCCGGTGACCGTGGCGCTGGGGCCGGCGCCCTCGGCCGCGGCCACGGTGACGACGAAGGTCTTGGCGCCGGCGATGGTCGGATCGAGCTGGGCCAGGATCGTGCACGACGCCTGCGCCGCCAGCGCGGCGCCGCAGTTGCTGAGGAGGCGCAGCTCGGCGGTGGCCGGGCTCGCCGCGAGGGTGAGGCCGGTGGCCGGCGCGTCGCCGCTGTTGGTCAGGGTCAGGGTGGCGGCGCGGGTCTCGCCGGTGACCAGGACCGGCGTCGGGCCGAGGTCGTAGCTGGCGGCGTCGAGGGCGAGCGCCGGGGCGCCGGTGGCGGCGTCGGGCGCGGCGTCGGGGGCGGCGTCGGCGGGCCGGGCGTCGGTGGCGGCGTCGAGATCGAGGGGGAGCGGGTCGTCGTCGCCCCCGCAGGCGGCGACGGTGGCGAGCGCGGCGGCGGCGGCGGCGGCGGCGAGCGCCGGGCGGGCGGGGACAGGACGGTAGGCGCGGGGTTCCCCCATGACCGGACGATGCCAGAAACCCGGCCGCGAGGGGGCGCGGCGACGGACGAGCGTGGTTGACAGCACGCGCGCCGGCCGTCGAAGCTGACCGGGTGATCGTCTTCCTGGTGCGCCACGCCGACGCCGTCGACGAGGCGCCGGGCCTGCCCGACGAGGTCCGGCACCTGAGCGCGCGCGGCCGCGACCAGGCCCGCGCGCTCGGCCAGCGCCTGCGCTGGCACGACTGCGCGCCGACCGCGGTGTGGACGAGCCCCCTGGTGCGCGCGGTCATGACCGCCGAGCTGGTGGCGGCGGCGCTGGAGTGGACCGGCCCGATCGAGAGCGTGTGCGGGCTGGCGCCGGCGGGCGCGGTCCGCGACGTGCGGGCGGCGCTGGCCGCGCACGATCCGGCCGGCGCGGTGGTGCTGGTCGGCCACGAGCCGATGCTGTCCGGCCTCGGCGCGCTCCTCACCGGGCGCGCCGACTTCCCGGCGCTGGCCAAGGCCCAGGCGGCGCGGCTCGACGACGGCGTGGTGCGGTGGCTGTTCGCGCACGACGCCGAGGCGCCGGCCACGCCCTGAGCGCTCAGCGACTCCGTAGACCGGCGGCGGTCAGGGCTCGTCGCGCAGGGCGCGGATGATCTCCTCGCGCACGACGGCGGCGAGGTCGGCGCCGGCCGGGCGCGGGCTCGAGATCGAGGGCGCGAGCGGCTCGGGGCGCGCGGCGCCGCCCGGGGAGCGGGTGGGCGCGACGGTCGGGACCGGGCTGTGTGGCGCCGGGGCGCAGGCGATGACCGGGCGCGCCGCCGGGCCGGTGCCGCGGGTCCGCAGATCCTGGGCGATGGCCACCGCGCGATCGCCGGCGCGGCCGAGGCCGGCCTTCGCGCGCGCCGCCAGCAGCGGCGCCTCCCAGGCCTCGGGCAAGGGCTCGACCCCGCCCAGCGGCGCCGCCGCGATCGCGATCCGCGCCAGGTGCTCGACCAGCTCGAGGCGAAGGAAGGCCTGCTCGAGGTCGGCCCCCCACGCCATCGCGCCGTGGCCGCCGAGCAGCACGGCGTCGACGTCCTCGCACCACGGCGCCAGCGCCGCGACCGCCGCCTCGCCCGGGGCCGACGGCGTCACCCGCGGCACCAGCGGGCCCAGCGACACGAAGGCCTCCGCGAGGAACGGCCGGGCGATGGCGTGATCGCCGGGGCCGCCGCGGGCGCAGGCGATGGCGGTGGCGTGCGGCGGGTGGGCGTGGACCACGGCGCCGACGTCGGGGCGGCGGTGGTAGACCGCGAGGTGCAGCGTCAGCTCGCCGAAGGCCTTGCCGCCGCCCACCGGCTTGCCGCCGGCGTCGAGCTCGACCAGGTTGCGCTCGGTGATGCGGCGCTTGGAGGTGGCGGTGGGCGTCGCCCAGAAGCGGGCGCCGTCGCGCACCGTCACGTTGCCGTCGTGGTTGGCTACCCAGCCGCGGTCGTGGAGGTCGCGGGCGCAGGCGGCGAGCTGGGCGCGGAGGGCCTGGCTCATGCCCGGGCCGGCCCGCCGGCGCCGGGCGCGCCGGGTACGTCGACGGCGTCGACCACGCCCACCACCAGCGAGCGGATCGGCACCTGGTCGCCCATCTTCAGGATCTGGCGCACGCCGTTGCCCTCGGTCAGCACCAGCACCCGATCACCGGGGCCGGCCTGGGCGTGATCGACGGCGACGAAGCTGTCGCCGGCGTCGGCGCCGTGCTCGTCGAGGGGCTGCACGACGAGCAGCGTGCGACCGGCGAACGCCGGGTGCTTCTCGGTGGCGGTGACGTTGCCGAGGACGCGACACAGCCTCACGCGGCACCTCCGCCGCCGGGGCCGGGGCCGCCGTCGTCGCCGTCGCCGCCGCGCTCGCCGTCGCCGCTGGACGCCGGCGGCTTGCCGGTGGCGCGCTTGCTGCGGCCGGCGGTGGCCTGCGGCCGGCGCCGCGGCGGCGCCGGGTTGGCGAGGGTGGGATCGTCGTCGACCGCCTCGGGGGCGTCGCCGCCGGCCGCGGTCCCGGCGTCGCCGCCGGGCGCCGCCCGCTCCGGGGTGTGGACGTGATCGACGATGCCGACGATCGCGGCGTCGACCGGCACGAACCACGGCTCGAGCGCCAGCGCCGCCTCGCGCGAGCCGACCAGATAGACGTGGTCGCCCACGCCCGCGCGCACGGTGTCGACCGCGACCTGGACGTCGCCGGTGTGGCGGCCGGTGTCGTCGACCGGCTGCACCAGGAGCAGCTTGGCGCCGGTCAGGCCCTGCGCCTTGCGCTCGGCCACGACCGTCCCGGTGACGACTCCGAGGTACATGCGCCCCCGAGGCTACTCGTGGGGTGCGCCAGCGGTCAACCGCTCGACCCCGGCGGTTCACCCCAGCGCGGTGAGGCGCGGTGGTATGATGGGCGGATCGGCATGGGGGGTGCCACGCACACCACGGGGGCTCGCGGGCTGCGCACGCGCGCGACGGCCGAGGTCACCGGCTTCGTCGAGGGCATCCGGCGCGCCTCCGCCATCGGCGTCATCGCCTACGCCGGGTTCGGCGCGGTCGACGTCCTGCTCGGCCTCCTGGTCTACGATCAGGCCAGCCTCGATCGCCTCCTCGCCTACCGGGTCGCCGGGATCGGCATCCTGTTCGGCTGGTTCTTCTACGCTCGCGCCACCCACGCCAGCCTGCGCGCGATGGTGGTGACCACGGCGGCGGTGCTGTTCGCGACCGCCGTGCTGCTGGCGCTGTGCGCCCACCAGCTCGGCGGGCTCGCCACCCCCTACCTGTCGGGGACGGCCTTCTACTTCGTCGCCATCGCCGTGCTGGTGCCGTCGCCGTGGCGGCGGGTCCTCGCGCTCCTGGTCCCGGTCTTCGTCGGGTTCTTCGTCACCCTGGCGGTGGCGTCGTCGATCGCGCAGCCCGAGGGCTGGCGCTCGGTCGAGCGCGTCACCCACTTCGGCGTCGGCGCGTTCGTGCAGGTCGCGCTCCTGGCCTTCGCCGCGATCTCCAGCCACCTGCTGTGGGCCTCGCGAGCCCAGCTCTACCGCGCCCGCCGCCTCGGCCGCTATCGCCTGCAGGCGCCGCTGGGCTCGGGCGGCATGAACGAGGTCTGGCTGGCTCGCGACGACAACCTCGACCGCGAGGTCGCGATCAAGGTGCTGCGCAGCGCGCCCCACGGCGACGACGATCGCTGGCTGCGCTTCGAGCGCGAGGCCCAGGTGGCGAGCAGCCTGACCTCGCCGCACACGGTCAAGATCTACGACTACGGCGCCAGCGACGACGGCATCGCCTACATCGCGATGGAGTTCCTGCGCGGGCTCGATCTGGCCGACCTGGTCAACGGCTACGGCCCCCTCGACGTGCGGCGGGCCGTCCACATGATCCGGCAGGCCGCCCGCTCGCTGGCCGAGGCCCACGACAAGGGCCTGGTCCACCGCGACGTCAAGCCAGCCAACCTGTTCGCGCTGTCGAGCGGCGACGCGCCCGACTTCATCAAGGTCCTCGACTTCGGGCTGGTGCGCGAGCTGACCCGGCCGCTGGGGCACGAGACCCGCGAAGGCGTCACCCTGGGCACGCCGGCCTACATGGCGCCCGAGCAGTTCCTCGGCGCCGACGTGTCGCCGGCCAGCGACGTCTACGGCCTGGGCACCACGCTCTACTTCCTGCTCACCGGCCGGCCGCCCTACGACGACGCCGCCGGCGCCGCCCAGCTCTGGCGCGCCCACTCCAGCCACCCGCTGATCCCGCCCAGCCAGCGCCGCGGCGAGAGCCTGCCGCGCGCGCTCGAGGCGGTGCTCGCGACCTGCATGGCCAAGCACCCCGCGGACCGCTACCGCGACGCGACCGCGCTGGGCAAGGCGCTCGACGACCTGCCGGAGATCGGGCCGTGGACCGCGGCCGAGGCGGCGGCGTGGTGGACCTCCGCCCGCCTCACGCCCATCACCCAGCGCCCGCGGGTGTCGTCGAGCCGGGTGGTCACGGTCAGCGCGCGCACGCCGCCGCCGGGCGACGCGCCGGGACGCGGCGGCGCCGCCGGGACCGACGACGATCAGGCGCGGACGCCGACGCCCAGCGCCGCCCGCAAGGACGGGTAGGCGGGGTCGGTCACCGCCGCGACCACCTCGTCGGCGCCGGCGCCGCGCGCGGCGGCGGTGGCCAGGGCGGCGGCGCAGTCTCCCGAGACCAGGAGCCCGGCGCGGGTGGCGACGCGCTGGCCGGCGGCGGCGTGGCGGCCGAGGTCGAGGTCGGCGGGGGCGATCGTGGCGAAGAGCTGCTCGAAGCGCTGGCGCAGGCGCACCGGCAGGCTGCCGCGCACCGCCTCGTCGCGGGCGCGCTGGACGTCGGCGTCGGCGAACAGGCCGCGGACCGCGGCGTGGCTGGTCGGCGGCGCGAACGAGCGGACCAGCGCCGCGAACACGGCGCCGGCCTCGGCCCCGGGCAGGCCGGCCACCACCACCCGCTCGGGGCGCGACAGCTCGGCGACGCGGCCGAGGGCGAAGCGGGTGGCGGGACCGATCTCGGCGCCGTCCCCGACCAGGCGCGGGCCGAGCACGACGATCGGCGTGCCGGCGCACACGAGCTGCACCGGCGGCGCCCCGGCGTCGTCGCGGGCGAAGAGCAGGACCGGGCCGGCGCCCAGCGCGGCGGCGATCCGCGGGTAGGCGACGGCGGTCGCGCCGCCGGTGATGGCGGTCAGGCGGCGGGCGCCGGTGACGCCCGCGCGGAGCAGGGCCTCGTCGGCCTCGGGCCACAGGAGCGCCGCCGCCTCGGCCAGGGTCGCGAACACCGGCAGGAGCGGGTGGTCGTCGGGATCGGTCAGGAAGGCGGCGCGGCCCGCGGCGTCGACGGCGCCTCGGTAACTCTCGTCGGCGACCCAGGCGTGGGGCTTGTGCAGGGACAGGAACGCGGTCTGGTGGAGATCGGGCTTGTGGCCCAGGGCCGCGGCGAGCTCGAGCGCGGCCAGCGTCGGGTCGTGCTTGCCGGCGCGGCGCAGCTCGTCGGCCCACGCCACCACGTCGTCGACCGCCGCGGTGGCGGCGGCGATGGCGCGGCGCAGCTCGCACAGCTCGGCCTTCTTGCCGGCGTCGCCGGCGAGGGCGGCGGCGATGGCGCGGCGGGCGGCGGTGGCGGCGTCGGTGTCGGGGCCCAGCGCGACCGCGCGCTCGAACGCGGCCAGCGCGCTCTTGCCGTCGCCGCGCTCGCGGCGCAGCGCGCCCAGCCGCAGCCACAACGCCGCCTTGCGGGCGCGCACGGTGTCGTCGCCGTCGTCCTTGCCCGACAGGGCGCGGCCCAGCACCTCGGCGGCGGCGTCGTGGGCGCCGGCCGCGAGCTGGAGCTGCGAGGCGATCTCGACCGCGGCCAGATCGTAGGGGTCGGCGGCCAGCGCGCGCTCGGCGGCGGCGCGGGCGCGCTCGGCGTCGCCGCCGGCCAGGTAGTCGGAGGCGGCGCGGGTGAGGCGGGCGCCGCGCTCGGTCGCGGTCGTGCCGAAGGCCGCCATCAGCTCGGCGGTCTTGCCGGCGCCGAGGTGATCGCCGGCCAGATCCTGTCGCTCGAGCAGCTTCGCGAGCAGTGGCAGGTGCCGGGCCTCGAGCGGCTGGGCGGCGCTGACCGCGGCCTCGTAGCAGACCCGGGCCCGCGCCTCGTCGGAGAGCATCATGAGCGCCATGTCGCCCAGGGCCTCGAACAGGCGCATGCGCTCGGCCGGATCGTCGGTGGCCATGGCCTGGCGGGTGAGCAGGTCGGCGGCCCGCTGCGGGTCGTTCTGCTCCATGGCCAGCTCGGCCATGGCCTGCAGCGCCGGCGCGTAGTTGGGGCGCAGCTCGAGGGCGCGGGCGTAGAGCGGCGGCGCCTTCTCCGGGCGCAGGCTGCGGATCTCGGCCAGCGCGGCGTGGTAGAGGCCCTGGGCCACGTCGCTGGCGTGGCGCGGCGCGTCCTCGTGGCTGGCGAGGGCGGCGAGGTGGAGCGCGGCCTCGCGCCAGCGCCGCGCCGTGTAGCGGTTCTCGCCCAGGGCGAGCTTGATGAGCAGGTGGCCGCGGTGCAGGCGATCGGCGGTGAGCAGGGTCTCGTAGGCGTCGTCGTCCTTGCCCTGCTTCTCGTAGGCCTGGGCGAGGCGGCGGTGGAGCTCGGCGGTCACCGCCGGGGTGGCGTCGGGCACGCCCTCGTCGATCGTGTCGCGGAGGAAGGTGGCCAGATCGTCCCAGCGCTGGGCGTCGGCGTAGAGGTCGGCCATCGCGATCAGGGCTGGCACGTGGCCACCGTCGGCGTCGAGGGCCTCGGCCAGGCGGCGCTCGGCGACCAGCTCGACGCCGGCGGCCCGGGCCAGGGCGGCGAGCTGGGTGAGGACGCGGGCCCGCTCCCCCGGGGCGAGCTCGCCGCCGCCGAGCCGGGTCTCGAGCAGCCGGGCCGCGGTCTCGGGATCGCCGCCCTGCTCGATCAGGCCGGCCAGCGCCCAGATGGCGTCGGCGTGGTAGGGGCGGACGGCGAGGATGCGCTCGAACGCCGCGCGCGCGCCCTCCGGATCGTTCACGCGATCGCGCTGCGCGACGCCGGCGGCGTACAGCGCGTCGGTGCGGACGACGTCGTCGGTCGCGGCCTCGGCCTCGCGCAGCTTGGCGTCGATGAAGGCCCGCGGATCGTCGTCGGCGGTGGTCAGCCTGGCGATCGCGGTCAGGGCGGTGGGGTGATCGGGGACCAGGCGCAGCGCGTGCTCGAGCGCGGCGCGGGCGCCGGCGCGGTCGCCCAGCCCCTCGGCGCGGACCTGGGCCAGGCGGATGTGGAGGGCGGCCAGCTCGCCGGCGCCGACGCCGCGATCGGCGGCGCCGGCGATGCGGCCCTCGAGCACGGCGGCGGCCTCGCGGTGGCGGGCGGCCTGGTGGAGGGCGGTCACCAGGCGATCGGCGAGGGCGCCGTCGTCGGGCAGGATCGTGCGGGCGTGGCGGAGCGCGGCCGCCGCCTCCTCGGGGGCGGCGAGCCACTCCATCAGCACGCCGGCGCGGCGGGCGAGCAGGCGGGCGCGGTCCTCGGGCGAGGTGGCGAGCGCCGAGCGCCGGCGCAGGACCTCGACCAGATCGGTCCAGCGCGCCTGCGCCTCGCACAGGCGGTCGAGGGCGGCGAAGGCGTCGGCGTCGTCGGGCCACTGGGCGACGAGCTGCTGGTAGGTCTCGATCGCGCGCTCGGGGAGCTCGAGCTCGGTCTCGTAGATCGCGGCGACCCGGCGCAGCGCGTCCTTGGCCTCGGCGGTGCCCTCGGCGATCTCGCCGATGCGGCCGTGGGTCTCGATGACCTTGCTCCACCGCCCGACCCGAGCGTAGAGCGCGCCCAGATCCTTGAGCACGCCGACGTCGGTGGGGGCGAGCTGGCGCAGCCGCTCGAGGGTGTCGATGCCGTCGTGGGGGTGGGCGAGGTGGTCGACGTAGATCGCGGCGAGCTCGCGCAGGAGCGCCGGCCGCTCGGCCTCGGGCGCGGCGGTGCCCAGCCGCGGATCGGTGCGCTCCTCGAGCGAGGCCGCCAGCTCGACCCAGCGGCCGCCGCCGCGGTACAGGGCCTCGAGCTTGGCCCGGGCCGCGGCGTCGTCGGGCCGCATGCCGAGGATGCGCCGGTACTGGGCCTCGGCGCGCGCCGGCTGGCCCTGGCGCTCGCGGATCGCGGCCACCTCCATCAGGAGGTCGGCGGCGGTCTCGGCGGTGAGGGCGTCCTCGGCCAGGTTCTCGTAGAGCTCGGCCAGGCGATCCCAGGCGTCGTGATCGGCGGCCAGGCGATGGAGGCGCGCGCGGACCTCGGCGTCGGCGCCCGGCGGCGGCGCGACGCCGCCCACCGGCTGGCTGACGCGATCGAGGGCCCGGGCCAGGGTGTCGAAGGCGCGCGGGATGTCGTGGGCGCCGTTCTCCCAGGCGTCGGCGGCGCGGTAGAGCCAGCGGGCGCGGGCGGCGGCGTCGGGCGCGGGCAGCGAGTCGTAGGCGGCGGCCAGCTCCTCCCACGGCGACTCGTAGGCGCGGATCGCGAGCTGCGGCAGCGGCGGGCGCAGCGACGGGGCGCGCACCGACGCCGGCGGCTTGCGCGGCGGTACCGGCGGCACGGCGGCGGCGCCGGCCGGGCGCGGCTCGATGCGCGGCGTGCGCGGCGGCGGCGGCGGCAGGCGGGTGCGGCCCGAGCCGACGCCGGGCAGGCCGGGGCGCTCGGGCACCGCGGCGCGCGCGACCGGCGCCAGGTCGGCGAGGTCGAGCTCCATCGTGCGGTCGTTGCGCTCGGCCCGGCTGGGCGCGATCGTGGCCGCGGGCGGCTTGAGGGTGGCGACCGGGCCGGTGCCGCCGGCGGCCGGGATGAGCTCGTCGAGATCGATGGGCTGGGTCGAGTCCCCGACGCGGAGGTCGGCCTCGTCGAGCTCGCCGGCGGGGTCGGCGCCGGCCGCGGCGGCGGCGCGGCGGCCGAGGTCGGCGTCTCCCAGCTCCTCGGTCGACGGCCGGCGGGCCCGCGGCGTGGTCGCGAACAGGGGCTGGGCCGGGGCCGGGGACGCGGTCGCGGTCGCCGCCTCGAGCTCGCGATCGCCCCGCACCAGCGCCGACGCCGGCTCGGGTTTGGGCGTGCGATCGACCTCGCGGTAGCGGCCGATGGCGCGGCCCAGGCGCCACAGGTGGGCCAGGGTGTCGGCGTCCTCGGGCGCGAGCAGGAAGCCGACGAGGTGGACGCGGAAGGCGCGCGGCAGATCCTTGAGCTGATCCTCGATGACCTGAGCCTTGCGTCGCAGCGGCGCCAGGCGGGCCGCGCCGTCGGCGCGCTCGGCCAGCGCGGCCTCGGCGGCGATCACGTCGCCCCAGGTGCGGGTCTTCTCGGCCAGCTTGTACATGCCGGCGCGAAGGTCGTCGCGATCGGGCGCCCAGGCGAAGGCGGCCAGGAGCTCGGCGGCCGCGGCCTTGGGGTCGCCGAGCCGCTCGTCGAGGACGCGGGCCTTGCGCTGGTGGAGCTCGACCCGGGACAGCGCGGGGGCGACCCGCAGGGCCAGGTCGTGGCCGTCGGCGAGCTGCTTCCACAACGGGCGCTGGTCGGCCTAGGCGGCGAGGCGCTCGGCCTCGGCGAGGAGCGCGGTGTCGCGGGGCGCCGCCGCCACCGCCTCGTGCAGCGCGGTCATGGCCCGCGGCTTGTCGGACAGCCGGCGCTCGCACACCTGCGCCAGCTCGCGGCTGGCGGCGACGTAGGCGTCGACGTCGGAGGGGACCCCGCCGCCGCCGGCGGCGAGCAGGCGGCGCCGCTCCTCGCTCCACACCTCGGCCAGCTCGCGCCACAGCCCGTAGGCCTCGGCGGCGCGCCGGAGCTCGCCCAGGGTGCTGGCGTCGGGCGTCTCGTCGTGGGCCCGCCGCCAGTGGCGGAAGCCGCCCTTGTGATCGCCGAGCTTCTCGGCGGTGATCGTGGCGAGGCGGCCGAGCAGGGCGCGCCGCGCCCGCGGCTCCTCGACCCGGCCGAGCCGGCGCTCGAGCACGCGCACCGCGGCCTTCCAGTCGCCGAGGCGCTCGTGGAGCTCGGCGGCGGCGGCCAGCGCCTCGTCGTGGTGGGGATCGATCGACAGCACGCGCTCGTAGGCCTGGAGCGCGCGGGCGGCGTCGCCCAGGCGATCGCGGCACACCACGCCGATCTCGAGGGCGCGGACGACCTTGGCCGCCGGCTCGGCGGCCAGGTACAGCTCGCGCTCGGCGACGCGGACCGCGGCCTGGTAGTCGCCGCGGGCCTCGTGCAGGCGACGCAGCATGGTGTGGGCGTCGAGGTCGGTGGGATCGAGCTCGGCGACCAGGCGCTCGAGCTGGCGGATCGCGTCCTCGGTGGCGCCCAGGCGCTCGGCGAGGACGGTGGCGCGCTCGCGGGCGGCGGCGGTGGCGCGGGCCACGTCGTCGACGGCGAAGACGTCGACGTGGACGGCGAGCAGATCGGCGAGCTCGCGGTAGCGCGCGGCCGAGCGGTAGAGGCGGGCCAGGGCGTCGAGGGCGGCGCGATCGCGCGGGGTGACCTCGCGCAGCCGCTCCCAGGCCTTGATCGCGCGCTGGCCGTCGCCCAGCCGCTCGTCGACGACCCGGGCGTAGCGGGCGAGATCGTGGGCGCGCACCGCCGCCTGGGCCGAGCCCGGCGCCGGCGGCGCCGCCGCGCTCGGGTAGCGGACGGCGTCGAGCCGCTCGAGCACGCCGGCGAGCTCGCCCCAGCGCTGGGCCTTCTCGTACAGCTCGGCGACCGCGGCCAGGATCTCCTCGTCGGTCGGCGCCGCCCGCAGCGCCTGCTCCCAGCGCTCGAGGGCGCGGGCGTCGTCGTCGGCCTCGGCCGCCATCCGGGCCAGGCGGCGCAGCACGCGCGCCCGCTCGGCCGGGCCGGTGGCGCTGGCGGCGTGGTACTCGAGGGTCTGGGTCAGGCGCTCGACGTCGCCGGCCTGCTCCAGCACCCGCTCCATGCGGTCGAGGGCGTCGCGATCGCCGGGCAGGATCTCGAGGATGCCGCCGCAGGCGAAGACCACGCCGTCGACGTCGCCCAGCCGCGACTCGCACATCGCGGCCAGGCGGCGGAGCGCGGTCAGGCGCTCGACCCGCTTGCCCACCGGCCACTCGCGCGCCGCCGTCGGCGGCTTGCCGGCCGCCTCCAGCTCCTCGGCCAGGCGGCGGGCGTCGAGCTCGAGCTGCCGGCGCAGGGTGCGGGCGAGCCCGGCGTCGTCGCCCTCGCGCTCGTAGAGCTCGGTCAGCGCCTTGAGCGCGCCGTCGTCGTCGGGGCGGAGCTCGACGACCTCCTCGTAGAGGGCGATCGCGCGCCGCGGCTCGACCTGGCGCTCGCGGTAGGTCTGGGCGATGCGACGCAGGGTGTCGGCGCGCTCCCCGCTCGACTGCGCGGCCTGGGCCTCGCCGTCGAGCACCGCCACCAGTTGCTCCCACATCTTGGCCCGCGCCGACAGCCGGCGCACCGCCTCGCGGGCCTTGGGGCTGCCGGGCTCGAGCTCCTCGATGCGCCGCCAGGTGTCGAGGGCGCGCGGCACGTCGCCCAGCCGCAGCTCGCAGATCTGGGCGATCTCCTCGAGGCGGCGGATGAGCTCGGCGGCGGTGGCGCCGCTCTCGCGCGCGTTCTCCAGCGAGAACTCGTAGAGGGCGGCCAGGCCGCGGAAGTCGCGGCGCGCGCGGAAGTGCTCGACGTAGCGGGCGAGCGCGTCCTCGTTGGTGGGGTCGATCGTGAGCGCGCGGTGCAGGAGCTCGGCGGCCTTGTCCTTGTCGCCGAGGTGCTCGCGGGTGAGGACCGCCAGCTCCAGGGTGTCGGCGACCGCGGTGTCGGGGTCGGCGGCGGCGTCGGGATCGGCGGCGGCGACGGCCTCGGCGGCGGCGAGGTCGCGCTCGATGAGGGCGGCGAGGTCGCGCCAGCGCTGGTCCTCGTGGAGCAGGATCCGCAGGCGGCGCGCCGCCGGGCCGCGCGGCGGCTCGAGCTCGGCCAGCTCGCCCAGGGCCGCGACGAGCTGCCCGCGATCCGGACGCTCGGCGTCGAGCAGCTCGATCCGTCGCCGGAGCAGCAGCGCCCGCTCGCCGAGGTCGTCGGCCAGGGCGCCGCGCTGGGCCAGCAGCCGCTCGAGCTCCTCCCAGCGGCCGGCGGCGCGCAGGGCCTGCTCGAGGGTGGCGGTGGCGGCGGGGTCGAAGGGGTCGACGCCGACGGCGCGGCGGAGGAAGGCCATGCCGCGCTCGCCGTCGCCGCCGGCCAGCGCCTGCTTGCCGAGCTCGAGGTAGAGGGCGGCGGCCTTGCGCGGCCCGCTGTCGGGATCGTCGGCCGCGCGCTGCCAGGCCTCGCTGGCGTAGACCTCGGCCAGGGCCTCGCGCACCGCGGCGGCGCCGGGGGCGAGGCGGAGCGCGCGCTCGAGCGCCGCCGCCGCCGCCTTGCCGTCGCCGCGGCGCAGCTCGAGCTTGCCGAGCGCGGTCCACAGCGGCGCGCGCACGGCCGCCGCCGCTCGCTCGCCCAGGACGTCGAGCTCGGCGCGGTAGAGCTTGGCGACCATGGCGTCGTCGCCGAGCGTGGCGTAGAGGGCGCGGGCCGCGGCCAGGGCGTCGGTGCGCTCGGGCTCGAGCTGCCACGCCCGCTGCCAGTGGTAGAGGGCGCGGTCGACGCGGCCGAGGTGCTCGTCCCAGATCTGCGCGGCGGTGCGGTGGCGGCTGGCGCGGCGGGCCACGCTCGCCTTGTCGGGCTTGCCCTTCTGCTGCTCGGCCCGGCGGGTCAGCTCCTCGAGCTCGGCCTCGAGCACGTCGCCGGCCTCGGCGTAGCGGGCGGCGGTCATCAGCATCTCGGACAGGCGGGCGCAGGCACGCTCGCTGGCGGCGTCGAGGGCGCACGCCGCGCGCAGGTCGCGCTCGGCCAGCGCGACCTGGTTGAGCACGGCGCGGGCCTCGCCAGCCTCGGCCCAGATCTCGGCCGCCTTGGCCGGGTTGGCCTCGAACGGGGCGCGCAGCTCGCAGATCTCGGCGAGGGCCTCGCCCTGGCCGCCGTCGCGCAGGCTCTGGCGCAGGGCGGCGACGCGCGCGCCGTCGCGCGGGTCCTTGCGGAAGGCGTCGACGTCGGCGACCGCGAACGGCGTCGGTCGGGTCGGGGTGTCGTCCTGACGCGGTGGCATCCGGGCCGGGCGATCGTATCACCCGCGCCCCGCGGTTCGCCTGGGGTCGGGGCGCGATTCCGGCCCGCGGGCGGTCGTCGATCAGCGGCCGATCAGCGGCCGATCAGTCGCCGATCCGCGGCCCGGCGCGCGCGGCGCGCGCGCGGTGAGCGATCAGCCGTCGACGGGCAGCGCGTCCGGCCCGGCGACGACCGCGGCCGGCGCCGCGGCGAGCGCGGCCTTGCGGGTGCCGGCGCGCACGTGCTCGGGCACGCCGCGCAGGTCGCGGACCAGCCCGATCGCCTCGAAGGCGCGCAGCACGTAGAACGTGATGTCCACCTCCCACCAGAAGAAGCCCTGGCGCGCCGACGCCTGGAAGTGATGGTGGTTGTTGTGCCAGCCCTCGCCCAGGGTGAGGATCGCCAGCACCGGGTTGTTGCGCGAGTCGTCGCCCGAGGCGTAGCGGCGACCGCCCCAGACGTGGGACAGCGAGTTGATCGTGAAGGTGCCGTGCCACGACAGCACCTGGGGCAGGGCGAACGCCCACACCAGGCCGAACCAGCCCCCGACGAGGTAGGCGAGGACGCCGACCGCGATCGGGGTGACGAGCCACAGCCGCTCGAGCGCGCGCAGCTCGGGGTAGCGGGTCAGATCCTTGATGACCGCCGGGTCGGTGCCCTCGAAGTCGCGGCCCATCAGCCAGCCCATGTGCGACCACCAGAAGCCGCCGTGGTACGGCGAGTGGACGTCGAGCTCGTCGTCGGAGTGCTTGTGGTGGCGGCGATGATGGCCGGCCCACCACAGCACGCCCTTCTGGGCGGTGGCCTGGGCGCCCAGGGCCAGCACGAACTGGAACCAGCGCGAGGTCTTGAAGGTGCGGTGGGAGAAGTAGCGGTGGTAGCCGGCGGTCACGAAGAACATCCGCACCACGTACATGGCGGCGGCCCAGGCCAGCCCGGCCCACGACACGCCGAGCGCGATCACGCCATAGACGGCGCCCACGTGCAGGCCCCAGAACGGGATCGTGCCGGGGTGGAAGTAGATGGCGCGCCAGCCGCGGGCCCGCGCGCGGGCCGCGGTCATCGTGGTGTCCATCTACTCCGTGTAGCGCGCGTCGTGGCAGGGCCCGGCGAGGGCTCGGTCACGGTTTGGTCAGCGCGGCGCGGCGCGACGCGGCGCGCCGTCGTGCTCGGCGCCCTCCAGCGCGGCGAGGAGCTCGGCCGGGGCGTCGACGAGGTGGTCGGGGCCGGCGGCGGCGAGCACGGCGCGGTCGCGCAGCCCCCAGCTCACGGCCACCGTGCGCATGCCGGCGGCGCGCCCGGTGGCGACGTCGACCTCGGAGTCGCCGACGAAGGTGCAGCGCGCGGGCGCGGCGCCGAGCTCGGCGGCGACGGCGAGGGCGGCGGCGGGATCGGGCTTGAGCGGGTGGTCGGGGCGATGGCCGCGGACCACGGCGAACGGCCAGGCGGCGAGGAGGGCGTCGGCGACGGTCCGGGTCAGGTCGTCGGGCTTGGTGGACAGGATCGCCAGGCGGCGGCCGGCGGTGACCACGGCGTCGAGCACCGCGGCGACCCCGTCGTAGACGCGGGTGTGGACCACCGGGTGGGCGCGGTAGTGGTCGCGGAAGCGGGCGAGCACGGCGTCGACGTCGGCGCGGCCGTCGAGCGCGCGCGCGACCAGGCTGCGCGCGCCGTCGCCGACCCAGGCCCGGACCCGGGGGCGCGGCGGCGGCGGCAGCCCGGCGTCGGCGAGGGCGCGGCCCAGGGCGAGGGCGATGTCGTCGAGGCTGTCGACCAGGGTGCCGTCGAGGTCGAAGATCACGGCCGGGGGCGGGGACACGGTCCGCGACCATAGCCCGGGGCGCCCGGGCGTGCAGACCGGGTAGACTGCTCGCCCATGGAGCACCGCAACCTGGGAGCGAGCGGGGTCAAGGTCTCGCCGTTGTGTCTCGGCACGATGACGTTCGGCGAGGCCGACGCCCGCTCGTTCATGCACAACGTGAGCTGCGACGAGCGCACGGCCTTCGCGATCCTCGATCGCGCGCTCGAGGCCGGCATCAACTTCGTCGACACCGCCGACGTCTACGGCCAGGACGGCCTGTCCGAGCGCGTGCTCGGCCAGTGGTTCCTGGGCGGCGGGCGCCGCGATCGCGTCGTCCTCGCCACCAAGTTCCGCTTCACGATGGGCGACGGCCCCAACCGCTCGGGCGCGTCGCGCTACCGGATCGTCCGCTGCGTCGAGGACAGCCTGCGCCGGCTCAAGACCGATCGCATCGACCTCTACCAGATCCACATGCAGGACGTGACCGTGCCCGAGGAGGAGACCGTGCGCGCGCTGGACGATCTGGTCCGCGCCGGCAAGGTGCTCTACGTCGGCTGCTCCAACTACGCCGCCTACCGCCTGGTCGACAGCCTGTGGCTGGCGCGGAGCCAGGGCCGCGAGCGCTTCGTCACGCTGCAGGCCCAGTACAGCCTGGTGGCGCGCGAGCTCGAGCGCGAGCACGTGCCGCTGTGCCGGCAGTGGGGGCTGGGCATCCTGCCGTGGTCGCCGCTGGCCGGCGGCTTCCTGTCGGGCAAGTACCGGCGCGCCACCCCGCCGCCGGCCGGCACCCGGCTCGAGGTGTGGAAGGACCGCTGGGGGCGGTACGACACCGAGCGCAACTGGGACATCATCGACGCGCTGGTCGCGATCGCGGCCGAGGTCGGGGCGACGCCGGCCCAGGTGGCGCTGGCGTGGCTGCTGCACAAGCCGCAGGTGACCAGCGTGATCTTCGGCGCGCGCACCGTCGAGCAGCTCGAGGACAACCTGCCGGCCGCGACCCTCGCGCTGCCGGCCGAGGCGGTCAAGCGCCTCGACGACGTGAGCGCGCTCGAGCTCGGTTACCCGTACGACTTCATGGGCCGGATCCAGGGGAGCTGGTAGCGACGGGCGCCGGCCGGGCGCCGATGGCCGCGGGGCGGCCGCGAGCGTCACCCGGGGAGCAGGACGATGATCTCGTCGAGGGTGCGGCCGTCGACCAGGCCGGCGGCGACCGCGCCCAGCGAGGCGGTGAGGGTGACGCCGGGCGGCGCGACCTCGCCGTGGACGGCGGCGATCGCGCACAGCGCCGGGTCGAGGGCGACCTGCTCGTCGAGGGCGGTGACCAGCGTGCCGCGGCGGACCCACTCGCGGCGCACGGCGACGGGCCCCGCGCACACCACGATGTCGCAGGCGCAGACCTCGGCCAGCGACGCCACCCGGCCGCCGAGCTGGTCGGCGACCCGCGCCGCCTCGACCGGCAGGGCCTCGAACACCCGCAGCTCGCGCGGCGCGGCGTAGGCCCGCTGCGCCGCCACCAGGAGCGGCGCCAGCGCGCCGGCGCCGGCGAGGCCGAGGGTCCGCGGCGTGCCGACGGCGAGGAACTTGGCGGCGACCGCGGCGCGGCCGGCCAGGGCCTGGGCCGCGGTCAGCGCCGGCGGCGTCGGCGGCGCGGGCCGACCGAGCGCCCGCGCCACCAGGGCGGCCTCGACCGCGTCGAGCCAGGCCCGCGCGTCGTCGGCCATCAGAAGTCGGCCTGGCGCGGGGCGCGCGGGAACGGGATCACGTCGCGGATGTTCTCGATGCCGGTGGCGTACTGGATCGCGCGCTCGAAGCCGAGGCCGAACCCGGCGTGGGGCACGGTGCCGTAGCGGCGGAGGTCGCGGTACCAGCCGTAGGTCTGCTTGTCGAGGCCGAGCTCGTCGAGGCGGGCGTCGAGGACGTCGAGCCGCTCCTCGCGCTGGCTGCCGCCGATCAGCTCGCCGATGCCGGGGGCGAGCACGTCCATCGCGGCGACGGTCTTGCCGTCGTCGTTGAGGCGCATGTAGAAGGCCTTGATCTCCTTGGGGTAGTTGACGACGGCGATCGGGCCCTTGACCACCTCCTCGGTCAGGTACCGCTCGTGCTCGGCCTGCAGGTCCATGCCCCAGCGCACCGGGAACTCGAAGCGCTTGCCGCTGCGCTCGAGGGTGCGCACGGCGTCGCCGTACTCCATGCGCTCGAACCGCGACTCGACGAGGCCGGCGAGCCGGGCCTGGCAGCCGGGGTCGACGTGCTTGGCGAAGAAGGCGAGGTCGTCCCGCCGCTCGTCGAGGAGCGTCGTGAAGATCGCCTTGAGGAAGTCCTCGGCGAGCTGGGCGTCGTCGGCGAGATCGGCGAACGCGATCTCGGGCTCGATCATCCAGAACTCGGCGAGGTGGCGGCGGGTGTTCGAGTTCTCGGCCCGGAACGTCGGCCCGAAGGTGTAGACCCGGCTCATCGCCATGCAGTAGGTCTCGACGTTGAGCTGGCCCGACACCGTCAGGTGGGCCTCCTTGCCGAAGAAGTCCTGGTTCCAGTCGACGGCGCCGCCGGCGGTGCGGGGCGGGTTGGCGGCGTCGAGGGTCGACACCCGGAACATCTGGCCGGCGCCCTCGGCGTCGCTGGCGGTGATGATCGGGGTGTGGATCCAGACGAAGCCGCGCTCGTGGAAGAAGCGGTGCACGGCCATGGCCAGGGTGTGGCGGACGCGGGTGACCGCGCCGATCACGTTGGTGCGCGGGCGGAGGTGGGCGACCTCGCGCAGGTACTCCATGGTGTGTCGCTTGGGCTGCATCGGGTAGGTCTCGGGGTCGTCGACCCAGCCCACGACCTCGATCGCCTCGGCGCGGACCTCGACGGGCTGGCCCTTGCCCTGCGAGGCCACCACCTCGCCGGTCACGCGCACGGCGCAGCCGGTGACGACGTGGAGGACGACCTCGGCGTAGCCGGGGAGCTCCGCCGGCGCCACCACCTGCAGGGCGTCGAAGCAGGAGCCGTCGTGGACGGCGAGGAACGACAGGCCGGCCTTGGAGGCGCGGCGGGTGCGGATCCAGCCCTCGACCGTGACCCGGGCGCCGACCGCGACGCCGCCGGTCAGGATCTCTGCGATGCGATGCTTCATGGCGAGTCGCGTTTAGCACGGCGCGACGGTGCGATATAGTCGCGCCGTGGCACGCCCGACGGGGGTCCGGACGCTCGCTGGCTACCTGCTCGGTGAGCGCATCGCGCACGATCTCTACGGCGAGGTCTTCGCCGCGACCCAGGGCAAGCAGGCGGCCGCGCTCCTGGTCGTCGACCCGCGCCTGGCCGGCGACCCCCAGTTCGCCGACGCCCTGGCGCGTGGGACCGCGCCGCTCCTCGACGCCTTCCACCACCGGGCGGTGGTCGGCACGCTGCTGGTGGCCCAGGACGGGCCCAGCCTGGTGGTGGTGACCGAGGCGGTCGCCGGGACCACCCCCCTGAGCGAGGTGGTGGCGCGGGTGCGGGCCCGCGGCGGCAAGGTCCCGCCCCGGGTGGCCGCGGCGATCGCGCGCTCGGTGATCGACGCCCTGGCCACCGCCCACGCCGTGGGCATCACCCACGGCGCGCTCCACCCGCGCAGCGTGCTCGTCGATCGCGAGGGCGGGGTGCGGGTCACCGACTTCGCGGTCGGCCACGCCACGATGAGCGCCGCCGCCGCCGGCTCGGAGTCGGTGCCGCTCAAGGGCCTGGCCGGCTACCTCGCGCCCGAGCTGGCGCTGGGCGATCGCCCGACCCCGGCGTCCGACGTCTACGCCGTGGGCGCGCTCCTGTTCACGATGCTGTCGGGTGAGACCCCGCCGGGCTCGCTCAACACCTCGCCGGCGATCGAGCGCCTGGTCCAGCGCGCCCTCGACACCGATCTGGCCCGTCGCTTCGGTGACGCCATCGAGCTGCAGGAGAACTTCGGCGAGGCCCTCGAGGACGACCGCTGGGAGGGCGCGTCGCCGGGCGAGGTCGCGCGCTTCGTCGCCGACCTGGCGCCGGGGCCGGAGGCCAACCTCGACGCCGCCACCGAGGATCTCCTGGCCAGCCTCGGCGGCGCGGTCGACGTCACCCGGCCGACGACGGGCGGGGCGGCGGCGGGTGAGGGCACGGGGGCCGGCAGCGGCGGCACCGCCGGGGAGCCGGTGACCCGCGATCCGCTGGCGTCGCAGCTCGAGCAGATGGCGCAGGTCCACGCCGGCCGGCGCGCGCGCCCGGCCCTCGACTCGGTCCTGTCCGAGCTCGAGGACTCGAGCACCGACGGCCCGCTCACGATGGTCGACGAGCCGCGCGGGCAGGTGGCGCGCGATCCGATCTCCGAGCTGATCGCGCTGGAGGAGGCCCTGGGCGCGCCGACCAACGTCGTCGACCCCGACGGCAGCCGGGCCGCCGACCTCGACGACGGCACGCCGCTGCCACCGCCCCAGCCCGACGAGCCGGGCACGCTCACCCGCGAGGCGCAGTCGGGGATGCGATCGATCCCGCGGCGGCCGGAGTCGGCGCCGCGGCCGTCGCGCCTGGTCGAGAAGACGCGGCCGCGCGGCTCGCTCGAGGCCACGCCGCCGCCCGAGCCGGTGACCCCCGCGCCGTCTCCGCCCCCGCCGGCGGCGACGCCCGAGGCGCCGCGCATGCGCTTCGTCAAGCCGGCCGACGACGACGCCCTGGCGCCGGTCGAGGTGCCGCGCCTGGGCCGCAGCCCGCTGTGGACCTGGCTGGGCCTGGCGGTGCTGCTCGGCGGCGGGCTGGCCCTGTACCTCGCGCTCCGCGATCAGGGCGAGCGGCGCACGCGCGGGGAGCAGGAGGCGGCGGCGCGCAAGGCGCAGCAGGAGGAGGAGCGGGCCGCTCTCGAGCGGCGGCTGCGCGCGGAGCAGGCCGACCCGGGCTCGATCCGGGTGACCTCCGCGCCCGATCAGGCCGCGGTGTGGCTCCTCCTCGGGCGCACGCCGTTCGACTCGATCCCGCTCAAGACCGGCGGCGTGTGGGAGCTGCGGGTCGAGCTCGACGGTCACCAGACCCAGGACGTGCGGATCGGCGGCCGGGGGTGGAGCGGCAAGCCCGAGGAGCTGCGGGCGCGGATCGACGTCACGCTGGCCGCGGGCGAGACCACGCCGCCGCTGCCGGCGATGCCGGCGGCGCCGCCGGCCGACGATCAGGTCGGGCTGGTCGACGGCTCGGGCTCGCTGCGCGCCGAGTCGCGACCGGCCGGCGCCGCGGTGTGGCTCCTGGTCGGCGTGACCAACACGATGGAGCTGACCGGGATCGAGGCCGGCCAGGCCTACGAGCTCAAGGTCACCAAGGACGGCTTCGTGCCCGGCTACGTCCGGATCACCGCGGAGGAGTGGCGCCTCGGCGGCGACCCGAACCTGCCGCTGTCGGCGGCGCCCAAGCGCGAGGTCATCGAGCGCAGCGTCGAGCTGGTGCCGCTGGCCAAGAAGCCCCGGTGATGTCGGCGCCACGCATGCTCCGGGTCCGGTGCGCGACCTGGGAACAGCTCGAGGCGTTCTACCGGCGCAAGCTGCGGCGCAGCGGCCGGCTGTCGATGAAGGTGCCGTTCGCGTGCGAGGTGGGCACGCCGGTGACCCTGGCGCTCGAGCTGCCGAACCAGATCGTGGTCGCCATCGACGGCACGGTCTCGAGCGTGACGCCGCCGCCGGCCGGCGCCGGCGCGGGGGACGGGGACGGCGGGCGGACCTCGATCGACGTCTCGCTCTACGGCCTGACCGCCGAGCTCCTGGCCCGGCTCGAGGAGATGGTCGTCGACGCCCGGGCCACGCTGGCGGCCGCGGACGACGGCGACGACGAGGAGCGGCGGCTGCTGGCGGCGCGCGAGGCCGAGCTGCGGCGACAGCGCCAGCTCGCCGCTCACGAGATCATCGGCGTCCCCCGCGATCCGTCCGCGGTCGAGCTGCGCGCGGCCTGGCTGGCGGCGGCGCGGCGCGAGCACCCCGACGGCGTGGTCCGCTTCGGCTCGCCGGCGCTGGCCGCGGTCGCCGAGGAGACGATGATCCTGGTGGCGCGCGCCTACGAGCGCATGCGCGCGGCGCTGGTCGCCGCCGGCAGCGGGGTGGCGGTGGGGCCGGCGGTGCGGCCGCCCGCGTCGTGGTCCCTGGCCGACGATCCCCTGGCCAGCGGGTTCTTCGCCGAGGCGCTCACCCCGCCGGTGGAGGACGGCGTCGAGCTGGTCGACGCCAGTCTCAGCCACAAGCTGCCGAGCGCGGAGCAGCTCGCGACGATGGCCGAGGGGGCCGCGGCGCGCGCCGCGAGCGGTCGGGTGGGGGCGCCGCCGCCGGCGGCCGGCGACGACGGCGGGGTGACCCCGTCCACGCTCGACGAGCTCCTGCCGCCGGTGGTGACGCCGCTGCCGGCGCCGTCCAGCGTCGGCGTGCGCTGGACCGGCCCCGGCGATCTGTTCGCGGATCTCGACCTCGGGCCGGTCGCCGGCGGCGAGGCGCCGATCGCGGTCGAGGACTCGCTGGCCCAGGGGCGCTCGGGGCCCGGCGATCGCTTCCTGCGTCAGATCCGGAGCCGGCTCGCGGCCGGCGACCACGGCGGCGCGCGCGAGGTCGCGGAGGCGGCGCTCCACGTCTACGGCGGCGACCGGCGGCTGCGCGGCCTCCACCACGTGGCGGTGGCGATGGCGGCCTGTGCCCGCGACGATCGCGGCGCCGCGCTGGCCGCGCTCGAGGCCGCGCTCGCCCACGACCCGTCGTGCCTCGAGGCCGCGACCGCGCTCGAGCAGCTCCGCCGGTCGGTGGCGCCCGCGGCCGCGGTCATCCAGAGGCTGTTCTCGTGACGGTGGCGATCGGGCTCGATCTCGGCCTCGACACGGTGCGGGTCGCCGCGCTGGTCGACGATCGGCCGGTCGCGGTCACCGCGTTCCCGGCGGCGGTCGGGCTCGACGGCGCGCAGGTGCGGGTGGGGCGGCGCGCGCTGGCGCTGCCACCCGAGCGGCGCGTCGTCGACGGCACCGCCGCCGAGCGCCTGGGCTGGCTGGTGCGGGCCGCGGTGCTGGCGGTCGAGGCCGAGCACGGGCCGGTGCTGGGCGCGGTCGTGCCGGTCGCCCCCGGGCTGGGCGCCGTCGAGCGCCGGGCCGTGCACGACGCCGCCGTCATCGCCGGACTGCCCGCGGTGCGGTTGTGCGCGGCGCCGGTGGCGATCGCGATGGCGCTGCCGGCGGCGCCCGACGGTGGCTGGCTGGTCGCCGACGCCGGGGCGGCGGCGCTGTCGGTGACGGTGCTCGAGCGCTCGCTGGGCGCGATCGATCGGCTGGCCACGGTGGTCGAGCCGGCGCTGGGCGGCCGGGCCCTCGATCGCGTCATCGCCGAGCACCTGGCGCGCGGGCTCGACCTCGGGGGCGAGCCGCCGCCGCCGCTGGTCGCGGCCGCGGCCGCCCTGCGCGCGCACCTCGGCGACGCCGCCGCCGCGGAGGCGGCGTTCGCGTCGGCGCTGGCCGGGGCGGCGCCGCCGCTGGCCGGGCTCCGGCCGCCGCGGCGCCAGCCACAGCTCGACGACGCCTGCGCGCGGGCGCTGGCGGCGGCCGGCTGCGCGGCCCACGATCTCGGCGAGGTGGTGCTGGCCGGCGGCGGGGCACGCAGCGCGGCGCTGGCCCGTCGCCTCGGCCAGGTCATGGTCCGCCCCGCGCGCCTGCCCACCGATCCCGGGTTCGCCGCGGCGCTGGGCGCGGCCAGCCTGGCGCGCCTGTTCGTCGCCGAGCCGGCGGCGCTGGTGGTCGACGTCCTCCGCCACGGGCTGGCGCTCGCCAGCGAGGACGATCCGCGATCGCTGATCGCCGCTGGCACGGTGCTGCCGACCCGGGAGACCCTGCTCCTCCCCACCGGCCGCGACGGTCAGGCCGCGCTGGAGCTCGAGCTGTGGGAGGAGACCGCGCCGCCGCGGGCGCTCGGTCGCTGGCGGCTGGCGGGGCTGCCCGCGGCGCCGGCCGGCGACGCCCTCGCGGCGTGCAGCGTGACGGTCGACGTCGACGGGCTGCCGCGGGTGAGCGCGACCGAGCTGGTGAGCGGCCTGCCGCTGACGGTGACCCCGCTGCCCGAGCCCGGCGTCGACAGCGGGCTCGACGCCGCGACCCTGGCCGCCTGTCGCGCCGCGGTGGAGGCGTGGCAGCCGTGAGCCGCCGCCTCGCTGCCGCCGTCGCCGCCGCGGCCACCCGCGCCGCGACCCTCGCGGCCGGCGTCGGCGCCCCCGCCGTCCTCGTCGCCGTCGTGCTCGGGGCTTGCGGCGCGCCGGCGGCGCCCGCCGCGCCCCGGCCACCGCCGGCGAAGGTCGTCCAGGTCAACGCCACGGGAGAGGCGGTCGAGCTCGGCGCGATCCTCGAGCCCGGCCACGTCACGGTCGTCGACTACTGGGCGACCTGGTGCGGCGCCTGCGAGCTGGTCGACGAGCGCCTGATGGCGACGATCGTCGACGAGCCGGCGATCGTCGTCCGCAAGATCGACGTCGGCGACGGCGAGACTCCGGTCGCCCGCCAGCACCAGGTCGGCGCGCTGCCCCACCTCCGCATCTACGATCGGGCCGGCAACCTGCGCCACGTCCTCACCGGCAACGACGCGTTCGCCGCCGGCGACCTCGCCCGCGCGCTCGCCGCCGAGCCCTGAGCTCCGCGGTCGGCTTCGTCCGGCTCGATGGGGGCCGCGGCAGGGCGTCAGGCCAGGCTGACGCCGGCGTCGGCGAGGAGGGCGGCGCCCACGATGCCGGCGTCGTCGCCGAGCGCGGCCAGGACGATCGAGACCGGATCGAGGAGGGCGGGCGGCGTGACCAGCGACAGGGCGAGGAGCGCCTGATCGCGCAGGGTCGGCGTGCGCCCGAGCAGGCCGCCGCCGAGCACGACCCGATCGGGGTTGAGCAGCGTGATCGCGTTGCCGAGCGCGACGGCGAACAGCGGCGCCAGCTCGGTCCACAGCCCGAGCGCCCACGGATCGCCCTCGGCCGCCGCCGCGTCGACGTGGCCGGGGTGGACCTGCGCCGGATCGCCGCCGGCGAGGTCGACGGCCAGCGACCGCGCGCCGCCGGCGAGCTCGCGGCGGATGCGCGCCAGCACGTAGGCGCCGCCGACGTAGGCCTCGACGCAGCCGCGCCCGCCGCAGTTGCAGGGCGCGGCGTCGTCGCCCCACGCGACCTTGACGTGGCCGAGCTCGCCGGCGCACGCGGTCGCGCCCTCGGCCAGCGCGCCGTTGACCACGAGGCCGCCGCCGATGCCGGTGCCGACGAACACGCACAGCAGGTCGCGCGCGCCGGCGCCCGCGCCGACGCCGAACTCGCCGTAGGTGATGGCGTTGACGTCGTTGTAGACGCCGACCGGCCGGGCCGGGCCGAGGCGGCGGGCCAGCGCCGGCCCGAACGCGACGTCGCGCCAGCCCAGGTGCGGCGAGCTGGCGACCGTGCCCCGCCGGTCGGCCAGCATCGCGGCCAGGCCGATCCCGACCGGCACCACCGCGACCGGTGACGCGCCGACCTCGGCCAGCACGTCGCGCACCGCGGCCGCGATGCGCTCGATGATGGTCTCGACCGAGCGGTCGCTCCCCACCGGGCGCCGGATCACCGCCGCCGGCGCCTGCGCCAGCGCCCGGCCGGCGGTCCGCGCCGCCGCCGCCGCCGCGCCCAGATCGCGGTAGACCGCGACCCGCAGGTTGGAGCCGCCGAGATCGACGCCCACCACCCACGGGTGCCGGGGCGGGCTCACGCCTGGGCCTCCGCGATCGCCGCCTCGAGCTCGCGCCGGATCTCGGCCAGGGCGTCGGCGTCCTCGGCCTCGCAGCGCACCACCAGGGCGGGCTGGGTGTTGGACGCCCGGACCAGGCCCCAGCCGCGGGCGAAGCGCGCCCGCACGCCGTCGAGGTCGACCACGCCGGTGACCCCGGGGTGGGCGCGCAGGCGCGCGGTCACCCGCGCCACGACGTCGAACTTGCGCTCGTCGGGGCAGTCGACGCGCAGCTCGGGGGTGTTGACGGTGCGCGGCAGCTCGTCGGCGAGCTCGGCCAGGGTGCGCTCGCCGCGGGACAGCAGCTCGAGCAGGCGGGCGCCGGCGTGGACGCCGTCGTCGAAGCCGAGCCAGCGGTGCGCGAAGAACAGGTGGCCGCTCATCTCGCCGGCGAGGGCGGCGCCGGTCTCGCGCATGCGCGCCTTGATGAGCGAGTGCCCGACCTTCCACATCTCGGGGTGGCCGCCGGCCCGGGTCAGCTCGTCGTACATCGCCTGCGAGCACTTGACCTCGCCGACGAAGCCGGCGCCCGGCACCTCCGCGAGCACCGCCTTGCCCAGCAGGATCATGAGCTGGTCGCCCCACAGCACCCGGCCGCGGCCGTCGATGACGCCGAGGCGGTCGCCGTCGCCGTCGAGGGCGAGCCCGACCTCGGCGTCGTGGGCGGCGACCGCGGCGCGCAGGTCGGCGAGGTTGGCCTCGACCGTGGGATCGGGGTGGTGGTTGGGGAACGTGCCGTCGGGCTCGCAGTGGAGGGCGATCACCTCGAAGCCGAGGTGGCCGAGGACCGCCCGCGCGGTCGGCCCGGCGGCGCCGTTGCCGGCGTCGACCACGACCCGCGGCCGCCGCGGGCCCAGGCGCAGGGCGGCGGCGCTGTGGGCGAGGTAGGCGGGGAGGATGTCGTGGGCGGTCAGGGTGCCGGGGTGGCGGCCGACCAGGGTCGGGCGCTGGCGGCGGGTGTCCTCGATCCAGCGGCGGAGCGCGGCGATGCCGTCGCCGTGCAGGGTCTCGTCGCCGACCACGAGCTTGAAGCCGTTGTCCTCGGGCGGGTTGTGGCTGCCCGTGATCATCGCCGCGCCGTCGACGCCGAGGGTGGCGGCGGCGAAGTAGACCAGGGGCGTCGGCACCATGCCGAGGTCGACGACGTCGGTGCGCTCGCGCAGGCCGTGGGTCAGCGCCTCGAACAGGCGCGGCGAGGTCAGCCGGCAGTCGCGGCCGACGGCGACGCGCGGGCGGTGCCCGGGGCCGGCGGCGACCACGCGCGCGGCCAGCGCCCGGCCGAGGTCGGCGACCAGACCGTCGTCGAGATCGCGGTCGGCGACGCCGCGGATGTCGTATTCGCGGAAGATGCGGGGGTTCACGGCAGGCCTATAGGTAGCGCGAAAGGCCGGCCGCCGTCAGGGCCTCGACCGCGGCCCGCACCTCCTGGGCGCGCGCCGTCGGCAGCACCAGGACCGCGTCGCCGGCCCGGATCACGGCCAGGCCCGACACGCCGACCAGCGCGATCACGCCGGCGTCGGTCAGGGCCAGGTTGTCGGCGCCGTCGACGATCACGGCGTCGCCGGTGCGGGCGTTGCCGGCGGCGTCGCGGGGCAGCAGCTCGGCGACCGCGGCCCACGAGCCGACGTCGCTCCACCCGAAGTCGCCGGGCACCGCCACCACGTCGGCGGCGCGCTCCATGACGCCGTGATCGATCGACACCGTGGGCAGGCCGGGATAGACGGCGGCGGTGGCGACGGCGGCGGCGGCGTGATCGCCGGCGACCAGCGCCCGCTCGATCGTCGCCAGGCCGGCGGCGGTCGCCGGCAGGTGGCGCGCCAGCTCGTCGAGCAGGCGGCGGGCGCGGACGAAGAACATGCCGCCGTTCCACAGGTGGTAGCCGCTGGCGGCGAAGGCGGTGGCCCGCGCGAGGTCGGGCTTCTCGACGAAGCGGGCGACGTCGCGCACGGGGGCGCCGAGCTCGCCGCGCGCGCCGCCGAGCTCGAGCCAGCCGAACCCGGTCTCGGCCCGGGTCGGGCGGAGGCCGATGGTGACGATCACGTCGCCGCGCTCGGCGGCGGCGAAGGCGCGCTCGACCACGGCGCCGAAGCCGGCCTCGTCGCCGACGTGCTGATCGGCGGGGAAGGCGCCGAGGACGGCGTCGGGATCGCGCGCGACCAGGTGGGTCGCGGCCAGGCCGAGGGCGGCGGCGGTGTTGCGCGCCGCCGGCTCGGGGACGATCTCGGCCGCCGGCACCTCGGCCCGCGCGGCCTCGGCCTGATCGGCGGCGGTCACGATCAGGACCGCCGGCGCCGCCGACCGGACCCGGCGCGCCGTCGCCGCCAGGAGGCTCGCGGCGCCGCCGAGGGCGAGGAACTGCTTGGGCCGGGCGCGGCGGCTGGCCGGCCACAGCCGGGTGCCGCTGCCGCCGGCGAGGATCACCGCGTGGCGCATCGGCGTCATCGTCGGCGACCTCGCCGAAAATGGGAAGGGCGCCTCGCGGCGCCCTCGCTGGGTCAGGTCACGCGACCGGGCGGCTCAGTTGGCCGGGGGCGTGAACGTGGCGGCGACCGCGGAGACGCCGATGCCCAGCGACAGCGCGTCGTTGGTGCCGTCGCCGTTGAGGTCGATGTCCGGGGTCAGGAAGCCCGACACCACGTCCTGGACCTCCTGGTCGGAGATCATGCAGTCGGCCGGGGTCTTGTCGAACAGGCCGCGCAGGGTCTCGCCGGTCTCGCCGGCCTGGCAGCCGCAGTTGGGCGGGGTGCCGCCGACGTCGCAGGTCTCGTCGAACGAGGTGCGGACGGTGTTGGCGATGGCCGGGATGATGTTGGTGTTGATGTCGGTCTGCGAGATCGCGCCGCCGATCTTGCCCGTGGTCCAGCCGGTGGCCGAGACGCTGGTGAGCTCGGCGCGGGCGCGCTGCAGCGGCAGGTCGATGGGCACGCCGGCGCCCAGCGAGATCTGC
The DNA here is from genome assembly GCA_900696455.1 of uncultured delta proteobacterium. Classification (GTDB taxonomy): domain Bacteria; phylum Myxococcota_A; class Polyangia; order Haliangiales; family Haliangiaceae; genus UBA2376. The sequence continues at coordinate 7,153 of CAADGB010000297.1, read as the reverse complement.
AGGTTCACGGTGCCGGGGCCGCCGGTGTACTTGCCGGCGACGATGCGGCCGGCGAGGCTGGCGTCGGTGGGGCCGCCCGGATCGATCGAGAACGAGCCCGAGCCGTCGAGGTGACGGCGGCAGACCGTGTCGTTCGCGTCCTGGCACGGCATCGGGCTGGCGTCGGTGCCGAGGTAGACGTAGAAGCCGACGCCGCTGGCGTTGGTCAGGTCGCGGGCCTTGAGGTTGGCGAGCAGGATGATGCTGCCGTCGTCGATCTGCTCGTCGACCGAGCCCTGGCGGTCGAGATCGGGAGCGAGGGCGCCGATCGAGCCCAGCACCATGCCGAGCTGGTTGTCGACGCCGTCGTTGGGCTTGCCGTCGATGTCGAGGCCGAGCATCGTGGCCTCGTTGGCGTTGGTCGGCAGCCTGAGGGAGCTGGCCACGAAGGTGTGGTTGGTCCCGGTCGGGTCGATGGTGCCGCCGTCATCACCGTCGTCGCCGCCACCGCAGGCGACCAGGCCGAGCGACAGCGCGCCCACGAGACAGAACGAAGAGCGATTGACTAGTCTCATCGGAGTTCCCCCAGAAGGTTGCGTGAGAAAAGGACCCCGCATTTCTAGCGCAGGTCGAGTCGGTTTCACAAGGTAGTGGTCTGTCCGCCTGGTGTCGGTGACCCAAATCTCACCGCGCCGTCACGCCTGGTGGCTCGACCTCTCGGTCTGTCGGTAACTGTCGGAGAGGCCGCCCGCGGGCCGCCCGCGTCGGGACGTGCGGTCTGTCATAGTCCGCCGCGATGAAGCCCCGGCTGGTCGTCCCCCTCGTCGCCGTCGTCGTCGCCGCGCTGGTCGGCGGCTGGTACGTCTTCCTGCGCGGCGGCGGGGGCGGCGGCGCGACGACCCCGGTCGTCGCGCGCCCCGGCGACGAGCCGGCGGCGCGGGGCGGGCCGCGGCGCGACGGCCCGGGCGCCGAGCGCGGCGGCGGCGCCGAGGCCCAGGTCCTGGTCGACGACGATCCGGTGGGCCGCCTGCGCCTCGAGGGGCTGGTGCTGTCCGCCGACGACACGCCGGTCGAGGGCGCGACCGTGGTGGTCTCGGCCAACCCGACGCGCACCGCCACCAGCGACGAGAACGGCGCCTTCGCCTTCGACGCCCTGGTCGGTCGCCCCTACACCCTGGTGGCGCGGGCGCCCGGCGGCGTGGCCGGGCCGGTGACCGCCAAGCTCACCGCCACCAGCGATCCCGTCGTGCTGCGCCTGCGCCCGGCGGGCGAGGTGATCGTGACCGCGGTCGATCGCGCCGGCGCGCCGGTGGCGACCGCGACCGTCGAGCTGCGCGGCGGCGTCGACGTGCAGACCGCGGCGGCCGGCGGCGACGGCAAGGCCCGGTTCGCGACCGTCCTGCCCGGGCGCCACGACGTGGTGGCGTCGGCGCCCGGCTTCGCCCCGACCTTCGCCTCGGCGCTGGTGGGCACGGCGCCGGTCGAGATCACGGTCGTGCTCGCGCCGGGCGCCGCGGTCAGCGGCCGGGTCCTCGACGCCGGCGGGCTCCCGGTGGCCGACGCCGTCGTGATCTACGGCGGCGCCTCCGACTGGAACATCCGCCCCGACCTGCGCCGCGACGGGGTCCGCACCGGCGCCGACGGCGGCTTCCGCTTCGCCGCCCTGCCGGCGGGCAGCTTCCGCTTCGTCGCCCGGCACCCGGCCCACGCCCCGGGCACCAGCGCCATCGTCATGCTCGACGGCGCCGCCGCCAAGGACGGGGTCGAGATCCGCATGGCGGCGGGCGCCACGGTCAGCGGCAAGGTCGTCGACGCCGGGGGGACGCCGGTGGCGTCGGCGCGGGTCCGGGTCGGGGTCGCCACCCGCGGCATGCTCGGCGGCGAGCCGCGCCAGGTGTTCTCGGCCGACGACGGCTCGTTCACCGTCGCCGGGCTGCCGCGCAAGCCGCTGGAGGCGGTGGCGCTGGCCGAGGCCGGCTCGTCGGCGACGGTGGCGGTCGACGCCTCGGCCGGCGACGTCGCCGGCGTCGTCCTCACCGTCGACATCACCGGCACGAGCGCCGGGATCGTCGTCGACAAGCGCGGCGAGCCCCTCGAGGGCGTGCAGGTCGGCGCCATCCCCGACTTCCGTCGCGGCGGCTTCGATCCGCAGGCCTTCCGCCTGCGCGGCTTCCCCCAGGAGCTGACCGACGCCGGCGGCCGCTTCGAGCTGGTGGGCCTGGCGCCCGGGGCCTACCAGGTGCGGGCGACCCGCTCGGCGGCGGCGCGCGGGCGCATGATGTGGGGCGGCGACGGCGAGCGGGCCGAGACCGGCACCCGCGATCTGCGCATCGTCCTGCCCGCCGACGGCGGCGTGAAGGGCAAGGTCGCCTTCGCCGACGGCACGGTGCCGACCCCGTTCACGGTCGGCGTCGGCGGGAGCCAGGAGCCGGTGGCGACCCGCGACGGCAGCTTCGAGCTCGGCGACCTGCCGCCGCGCCGCTACCAGCTCGTGATCCGCGGCCCCGAGATCGATCAGAAGACGGTCGCGGTCGAGGTCGAGGAGGGCGAGGTCGCCGACGTCGGCACGGTCACGGTCAGCAAGGGCCGCATGATCGCCGGCCGGGTGGTCTTCGACGGCAAGCCGGTGCCGGGGGCGACCGTGGTCGCCGGTCGCCAGCTCTTCGGCACCGGCACGTCCAACACCGCGCAGCTCGGCGGCGGCCCGCCCGGCCGCCAGAACAACCGCGAGACCACGACCGACGACGAGGGCCGCTTCGCCATCTCCGGCCTCGGCCCCGCCGACCTCGCGGTGGTCGCCGAGCACCCCGACCTCGGCCGCTCGCCGGCGGTCCGCCTCGAGCGCGGCGCGAGCGACGAGCGCGCGCTGGTGCTCGCGCTCCAGGGCTTCGGCGCGCTCGCCGGCACCTGCACCGACGCCGACGGCCCGGCCGCCGACACGATCGTCACCGCGCAGTCGGTGACCGCGGCCAACGTCACCTACAGCGTGTCGACCGGCCCCGACGGCGCCTACCGCTTCGACAAGCTGGCGCCCGACACCTACAAGGTCTCGGCCATGCTCGGCATGCCGATGCGCGGCATGACCTTCCACTCGGCGCAGGCGGTGGTGCGCAGCGGCCAGGAGGCCCGGGCCGACCTCGCGATCGCCCGCGGCGACGTCGCGCTCACGGTCACCTCGCGCCCGCGCGCCGGCGAGCTCCGCGGCGGCTTCGTGTGGCTGGCGAGCGGGGTCATCGCCGCCACCACCGGCCGCCAGCTCGCCGCCCGCATGGCGGCGCAGGAGGGCGGCCTCTCGAAGATGGAGATCCAGTTCGGCGGCCAGCCGGTGACGTTCCGCGACCTGGTGCCCGGGGCCTACACCGCCTGCGTGACCGCGCTGCCCAACGAGGCGGCCGGGCCCCAGGCCATGGGCTACCTCGAGCGCCACGGCGACGACCTGCCGGCCTACTGCAAGCAGGTCACGGTCGCGCCGCAGCCGGCCGAGCAGCAGCTCGAGGTCACGGTCGAGATCCCGCCGTTCGTCCCCGACTGATCAGACGTAGTGCAGCCAGTGGTCGTGCTTGGTGTCGCCGCCCTTGACCACGGCGAAGTACGCCTCCTGCACGCCCTTCGTGATCGGGAACTCGCCCTTGCCGACCCGGCGCTGATCGATCTCGCGCACCGGCGTGATCTCGGCGGCGGTGCCGGTGAGGAAGACCTCGTCGGCGGTGTACAGCTCGTCGCGGGCGACGTGCTCCTCGCGGACCTCGAGGCCCTGCTCGCGCAGGAGCTGGATCGCGGTGTCGCGGGTGATGCCGGCCAGGATCGCCGCCGACAGCGGCGGGGTGCGCACGACGCCGTTCTTGACCACGAAGATGTTCTCGCCCGTGCCCTCGGCGACGTTGCCCTGGGGATCGAGCATGAGGGCCTCGTCGTAGCCGCTCTTGAGGGCCAGGCGCTTGGCCAGCACCGAGGTCACGTACTGACCGCAGATCTTGCCCTTGTTCATGACCGAGCTGGCGTTGGAGCGGGTGAAGCCGCTGATCAGGCAGCGGATGCCCTGCTCGAGGCCCTCGTCGCCGAGGTACGCCCCCCACTCGAAGACGGCGACCGCGGTGCGCACCGGCGGCTCGAACGAGCCCAGGCCGAGGGCGCCGCTGCCCAGGTAGACCAGCGGCCGCAGGTAGCAGGAGGTCAGCTTGTTGACCCGCACCACCTCGGCGCAGGCGGCGACCACCTGCTCGCGGCTGAACGGGACGTCGAGCGTGCAGATCGTCGCCGAGTCGAACAGGCGATCGATGTGCTCGCGCAGGCGGAAGATGGCCGTCCGGCCGTCGGCGCGCTGGTAGGCGCGGATGCCCTCGAAGCAGCCGACGCCGTAGTGCAGAGTGTGCGCGAGGACGTGGTCGCTGGCGTCGTCCCAGGGGACGAGCTTGCCGTCGAGCCAGATCGAGTCGACCTTCTTGATCGCCATGGCCGGGTCGTACCAACCGGCGGCGCCCAGGGCAAGGCACAGATCACGTCGCCGCGCCCAGGACACGCTCGAAGGCGGCCCGGATGTCGCGCTGCCAGCGAGCCAGCCGCTCGCGCAGCGCGTCCCCGCCGCCGAAGCCGCAGCGGCGGGCCAGCCGGCCCAGCTCGCCGGGGTCGTCGGGGAGGCGGTGCACCGCGCGGTCGTGGACCACGCGCATGCGGTGCTCGATGAGGCGCAGGAAGCGGTAGCCGTCCTCGAGCAGCTCGAGGTCGTTGCCGGCGGCGAGGCCGGCGGCGCGAGCGGCGCGCAGGGCGGGCGCGGTCGACGGGGTGCGCAGCCCGGGCACGGCGTGGCCGTGGGCGAGCTGCAGGAACTGGGCGGCGAACTCGACGTCGATGATGCCGCCCTTGCCGACCTTGAGATCGCCGGGGCTGCCCAGCTCGCGCTCGAGGCGGTCGCGCATGGCCACGATCTCGTCGGCGATGGCGCGCGCGGGCGGCGGCGGGGTCGACCACAGCCACGACGCGACCTCGGCCGCGACCTCGGCCCCGAGCTCGGGGTCGCCGGCCACCGGCCGCAGCTTGATGAGCGCCTGTCGCTCCCACAGCCGGGCCTCGCGGGCGTGGTAGCGGCGCCAGCCGGCCAGCGACGACACCAGGAGCCCCTTCGAGCCCGACGGCCGCAGCCGGGTGTCGACCTCGTACAGGCGGCCGCGCGGGGTGCGGGCGTGCAGGCCACCGACCAGGCGCTGGCCGAGCCGCGAGAAGTACTCGACCGCGGTCAGCGGGCGCTCGCCGTCGGAGTCGCCGGCGCCGTCGTGGACGAAGACGACGTCGAGGTCGGCGGCGTAGCCCAGCTCGCGGCCGCCCAGCTTGCCGAGGCCGAGGACGGCGAGGCGGCCGCGGCCGCCGCCGGGCTCGCGGACCACGCCGTGGCGGGCGCGCAGCTCGGCCGCCACCCGGTCGAACGCGCGCTCGAGGCAGACCTCGGCGATCGCGGTGAGGTCGGCGCAGACCTCGAGCGGCCCGAGGCGGCCGGCGAAGTCGGCGAGGCCGACCCGCAGCACCTGGCCGTTCTTGAACTCGGCCAGCGCGCTCCACGCCAGCTCGGCGTCGCCGGGGTCGGCGGCGTGGGCCGCGGCCAGGCGGCGATCGGCGTCGCGCTCGAGCGCGGCGCGGTCGCGGCGCGTCTCCTGCCCGACCTCGACCAGGAGGTCGATCAGCTCGGGGCGCTCGACGATGCTGCGCGCCAGGTACTCGCTGGCGCCGAGGATCGAGCCGAGCAGGCGGAGCAGCGCCCGCTGCTCGTCGAGCAGCCGCCACACCGACCACGCGGCGCCGCGCTTGCCGATGAGATCGGCGGCGTGGCGGAGGGCGGCGTCGGGATCGGCGGAGCGCGCCAGCTCGGCGAGCAAGGCGCCGCCGACCCGGGCCACCGCGCCGGCGGCGGCCGGCGACCACGGCGACCACGGCCGCCGGCGCGCCCGCTCGAGCTCGCGCGCCGCCGCCGCCGGATCGGCGAAGCCGAGCGCGGCCAGCTCGACCCGCTCGAGCTCGGCCGGCAGCTCGCCGCGCGCCAGGTGGCCGATGCCGTCCTCGACGTCGGCCGACTCGCTGGCGGCGCCGGGATCGCCGAGGGTGGCGAACAGCGCGGCGACCCGGCCGGTGTGGTGGGCGAGGGTGGCGCCGAGCGCGGCGGCGTCGGGCTGGCCGGCGCGCCGCGCCACCACGTCGAGCGCCGTCGGGTCGCGGGGCAGGCGCTGGGTCTGCAGCCCGCCCTCGAGCTGGAGCAGGTGCTCGACGTGGCGCAGCCAGCGGTAGGCGCGGTGCAGCGCCAGGTGCTCGTCGTCGGTGACCAGGCCCGCGAACAGGAGCGCGTCGAGGGCGGCCAGCGTGCCGCGGGCGCGCAGGGCCGGCGACCGCCCGGCGTGGACGAGCTGGAGCGCCTGCACGAAGAACTCGATCTCGCGGATGCCGCCCTGGCCGTTCTTGACGTCGAAGCCGGCGGCGCCGTCGCCGTGGCCGGCGGCGCGCCCGCCGCCGGGATCGAGCTCGCGCTTGATGCGGCGGTTGAGGGCGTGGACCTCGTCGACGATCGTGGGCGAGGTGTGGCGGGGGTGGACGAAGGGCAGGAGCGTGCGCATGATCTCCTCGCCCAGCGCCCGGTCGCCGGCGCACGGCCGGGCCTTGATCCAGGCCTGGCGCTCCCACGGTCGGCCGAAGGTCTCGTAGTAGCGCTCGACCTGGGCCAGCGAGTTGGCGATCGCGCCGCGCGAGCCCTCGGGCCGCAGCCGCAGGTCGACGCGGAAGACCACGTCCTCGGCGGTGACGTCGGCCAGGGTCTGGGTCACCGCCAGCGCCAGCTTGGCGAAGTACTCGTGGAGCGACAGCGCGCCGGCGGCGCCGGCGTCGGAGCTGTAGACGTAGATGACGTCGACGTCGGAGGCGAAGTTGAGCTCGAGCCCGCCGTGCTTGCCCATGGCGATGACGCACAGGCCGGCGTCGCGCTCGACCCCGGCCTCGTCGGTGTAGCGGGGCGGGCCGTGGCGCTCGCGCAGGCGGGCGTCGTGGAAGCGCAGCGCGGCGTCGAAGCAGGCGTCGGCGAGGTGGGCGAGCTCGCGCCCGACCTCGGTGTCGAGGCCCATCGCCAGCTCGCGGGCGCCGAGCCGGACCAGCTCGTCGGCGCGGACCCGGCGCAGCGCGCGCGCCAGCTCGTCGGCGG
>CAADGB010000296.1 GCA_900696455.1 uncultured delta proteobacterium | reverse complement strand
CCGTCAGGCCGTCAGGCCGTCAGGCCGTCCGGCGGCGGCGCGGCCGGCGCTCGACCACGCGCAGCGCCTCGATCAGATCGTCGGCGGCGGGGCGGACCAGGGTGACCGCCGCGGTGCGGTCGACGGCGGCGGCGAAGGCGTGGCGGTGCTCGCTGCGGGTGACGGCGATGATCGGCAGCCCGGCCAGCGCCGGCACCGCGCGCACGCCCTCCACCACCGCCTCGCCGCCGTCGGCGGTGCCGTCGACCACCACCACCACCGCGAAGGCGTCGAGGGCGCCGACCAGCCGCGGCAGCGAGTCGTCGGGGCTGGGCACCGCCACCACGACGAAGCCGGCCCGGGTCAGGCCCTCGTCGAGCTGCCCGAGGGCGGCGACGTCGCGGTCCACGACCACCACCACCGGCTCGGCGACGTCGGCCGGCGGCTCCGGGGCGCGGCTGGCGCTGGCGCCGACCTGGCGGGCGCGGAACACCGCGAGCGCGACCTTGTTGAGCAGCTCGTCGACGTCGAAGGGCTTCTCGACCACGTCGGTGGCGCCCAGCGAGATCGCGCGCTGGCCGAGGCCATGCACCGCGGTCATGACGACCACCGGCAGATCGAGCTGGAGGTCGGCGCGCAGGGCGGACAGGAACTGCCGGCCGTTCATGCCCGGCATCATCAGATCGAGGAGGATCGCGTCGGGCGGGTCGTTGTGGACCCGGGCGATGGCGTCGGCGCCGTCGTGGGCGAACGACACCGCGTAGCCCTCGCTCGACAGCACCCGGCCCACGGCCTCGCGGACCATGGGCTCGTCGTCGATGACGAGTATCTTCCCCCCCTTCATCAGCGGGGTCATCCTAGCAGGGTTCCGCGGGCAGGCATACCCAGCCGCGGCCGGCCCTGTTAGCATCGAGCCCCATGTCGGGCACGCCCGCCTACGTCGCCGCGTTCGAGGGGTTGCGACCGGCGGTGCTCGATCGGCTGCTGGAGGTGCGGGCCAGCCTCGACCACGCGTTCTCGCGCCTGGGGCCCGACGAGGCGCGCGAGCTGTTCGAGGGCGTGCTGCTCGGGCTGCGGACGCTCTTGGCCACCGGCGATCACGCCCTGCACCGCGGGTTCGTCCACGGCTTCGTCGCGCTGCGCGAGGGCGAGGGCCTGGCGCCCGATCACGCCCAGCGGGTGCTGGTCGCGATCGGCGACGTCATCGTCCAGGTGGCGCGCCGCGATCACCCCGACGACGTCACGCTGATCCTCGCCATCAACAGCGCGATCCGCCTGACCGCGCGCATGGTCACCGAGGTGATCGCGGACGAGCTGGGGCGACGCAGCGCCCAGCGCCGCCCGACGGAGGCCTGGCGGTGAGCGGCCTGTCGATCCGGTCGGCGGGCGACAGCCATCGCGGCTCGGTGCGCGAGCACAACGAGGACGCGCTCATCGTCGATCCCCGGTGGGGCCTGTACGCCGTCCTCGACGGCATGGGCGGCGCGGCGTCGGGGGACGTCGCCGCCAACAAGGCGCGCGACGTGATCCACGAGTACGTCCGCGCCCGGCGCAGCGCGATGCAGCCGCGGCCGCTGCTCGAGGCCGCGATCAACGCCGCCTCGGCGGCGGTCCACGGCGAGGCCCAGCGCAAGAAGGACCGCCGCGGCATGGGCACGACCGTGGTCGCGGTGCTCGTCGACGGCCGGCGCGCCACCGTCGCCCACGTCGGCGACAGCCGCGCGTACCTCCTGCGCGACGGGCACCTCCACCGCCTGACCAGCGATCACACGATCGTCGCCGAGCTGGTGGCGCGCGGGGCGCTCGCGCCCGACGAGGCCGATCGCCACGCCTACAAGAACGTCCTGTCGCGCAACCTCGGCGCCAAGCCGACGGCGGCGGTCGACGTCAGCGAGGTCGAGCTCCAGCCCGGCGATCGGCTCCTGCTCTGCTCCGACGGCCTCTACGGCTACGCGCCGACCGACGCCGTCCACCACCTGGTGGCCTCGACCGATCCGCCGGACGAGGTGGTCCGCGATCTGATCGAGGCCGCGCTGCGCGGCGGCGGCGGCGACAACGTCACCGCCATCGTGGTCGAGGCCGGCGCCGCGGTGATGCCGCGGGCGACCATGGTCCTGCGCACCACCGGCGCCGGCGCCTGGTGGGCGCGCCGCGAGCGCCTCCTGGCCGCGGCCCGGGCCGCCGGCCTCCACCGCTCGCCGCTGTGCGCGCTGCTGGCGCCCGACGAGGCGATCGCCCTGGTCGCCGGCAACTTCGCCGACGCCGTCTACCACGATCTCGAGAAGGTCACCGGCGTCAACGTGTGGACGTTCGCCGAGAACCTGGCCCGGGGCTGGCTGGGACAGGGCGGGGCGTGGCCACCGCTGCGCGAGCTGCTCGACGGCCTCGGCCGCGCCACCGACCACGTCGTGGCCGAGGTCCGGCGCGAGGACGGCGGCCTGGCCGAGCTGATCGAGGTCGCGGTGGCGCGGGCGATGGTGACGGCCGAGACCGCGGTCGGCGGCGTCCTGGCCGAGCGCCTGCGCGAGGTCGAGGGCGAGCTGGTGAAGGCGCAGGCCGAGCGCAACGCCCGGGCCCGCGTCGAGACCGGCCGCTTCGTCGAGCAGCCGACGCTCCCCTACCTGCGCGCGCCGGCGCCGGTCGACGTGCCGGCGCCCGACGTGGCGGCGGTGCTGGAGGCGGCGCGGCGGCTGGCCCACGCCCAGCCGGCCGCCGGTCCCGGCGCCGGCGACCGCGCGCTCTACGCCCGCGCCGTCGATCACGTCCACACCGTGGCCTCGGCCGCCGGCGCCAACGACGCCGCCCTGGCCGCGCGCGAGCTGTGGGACGTGCGGGTCCTCGACGAGGCGGGCGTGTCGCCGCTGTTCGAGGCCCTCGATCACGCCCGCGACGCGCACCTCGAGGGCGTGCGGCGGGCGCCGGCGCCGCCGGCGGTCCGGGCCGCGGCGCTGCGCCGGGTCGCCGGCGCCTACCAGCAGCTCTCGGCGAGCGTCGCCACGCTGGTGGTGGAGAGCGCGGCCCCGGCCGCCGCCCAGCTCCGCGAGGTCGTGCGCGAGACCGCGCGCCTGCGCGCCGAGGTCAGCAAGAACGAGGCCCGCATCGGCGAGCTCGAGCGCCAGCTCGCCACCGCCGTCGATCCGGCGGCGCCGCCGGGCATGGAGCACCCGCGATGATGGATCTCGTCGACCGCGTCCAGGTCCTGCGCGACGAGGTCCTCGACATCGTCGCCGGCGGCAGCGAGGACGCGCCGGCGGTGGCGATCTTCGACGCCGTCGTGCGGGCGCTGGCGGTCGGCGTCGACACCGCCGGTGGCCTCGATCTGACCTTGCACGACGCGGTGGCCCGGCGCCTGGCCTGGGGCGACAGCGAGGAGTCGATCCTGTCCGACGCCGAGCTGGTGTTCGCGCGCCTGGCCCGGGCGGCGCAGCGGGCGCTGCGCGATCCGGACGAGGAGATGCTGGTGCTCGAGACCGCCGCGCTCGTGGTCGGCGGCGCCGCGCGCATCGTCGCGCTGGCCGCGGTCGCCCGCAGCGGCCGCGATCGGGCGGCGGCGCTGCGCGAGGATCTGGCGCAGCGCCGGCTCAAGGAGGCGCTGGCCGAGCAGCAGCGGACCCTGGCCCGGCTCGAGGCCGGGCGCGCCTTCTGACTCGTCGCTCGCCCTCCGGGCGGTGCGAGTCAGCTCGGTCGCGCCGTCAGAGGCGGTCGGCGGTGAGCGCGTCGAGCAGCGCGTCGAGCCCGGCGTCGCGATCGACGAAGCGGTGGACCAGCGGCGCCTCGGGCACCGGGCCGTTGCGGCTGCCGCGCACGATGCGCCGGGCGTCGGGCTGGATCCGCCGCGCCTCGTCCATCACCGGCGGCCAGCGATCGTCGGTGGCGTCGTGCTCGGCGATCACGGCGTCGAGGCCGACGCCGCGCAGGGCCTCGACCGTGCCCTCGAGGTCGGTGGCGAACTGGACGTCCCAGCCCGAGGTGACGTAGAGGGCGAGGGCGCCGCGCTGGCGGCGCTCGTCGCCCACCACCAGCACCCGCAGGCGCCGGGCGGGCTTGTCGTGGGGACCGGCGTCGCGGGCGAGCTGCGCCACCAGCATCGCCCAGTCGTCGCCGGGCTCCAGCAGGCGGATGCCCAGGCCGGGCCGGGGCCCGGTGAGCGCGCGCGTGACCTCACCCAGGAGCTCGACCGGGCTGCCGCGGACCGGATCGAACACCGCGATCGCCACGCGGGTGCCGGGCTCGAGCGTCGGCGCGGTGTCGAGGAAGCACCCGACCTGCGACACGTCGCGGGTCTGGCAGACGAAGAGATCCCCGATCGGTGCGATGGGCGACACCGTGGCGGCGATGCGGGCGCGGATGCGGTTGGCGCGACGCGACACGAAGCCTCCTCATAACACGGCGGCGCGGTCCGGGGGGCGGACTCGGGCGCCGCCGGCGCGGCGGCGCGCCCACCTCCACCTCCTTGTCGCCACACGCCGGGGTTCCGTCGTACCCTCGATCGGCCGGGGCGCAGCCCCAGGACGACGCCCTTGTTTCGCTTCACCGTCCAGGCGCTCCCGTTCGCCGCGATCGCGGTCGCCGTGGTCGCCCTGGCCGTGATCGCGGCGCTGCGCAAGGGGGACCTGGTCGTGCGGCTGGGCTTCGTCCTGACCGGCGTCACGGCGTTGCCGTGGGCGGTCGGGCTGGCGCTGGCCGCCTGCACCGACGACCACGACCTGGCGTACCGGCTGTGCCGGGCCGGCTTCGCCCCGGTGCCGCTCATCGGCGCCGCGCTGCTCATGGTGATCCTCGCCGTCATCGGCAAGCTCGACGCCCAGCGGCCGGTGCTGGTGGTGGCGGTCGTGCTCGGGCTGGCGGTGTTCGTGCTCACCGCCACCACCGACCTGGTGCTGGTCGGCGTGCAGGAGACCCGCTACGGGATGGTCTTCCCGCGGGCGGGGCCCCTGTTCGCGATCCACGTCGGGCTGTTCGCCGCGACCCTGGCCTGGGGCGTCTGGCAGTCGCGACGCTCGGTGCGCTGGCGGCTGCCCGGGGTCGAGCTCGGGCGGTTCGTGCTGGCGCTGGGCGTGCTCTCGGCGTTCACCGTCAGCGACACCCTGGTCGCCTACGGCGTCACCGGCATCTTCCCCGTCGCCTGGGTGCCCGGGCTGGTGGCCGCCGGGCTGGGGCTGTGGACGATCCTGCGCGAGGACATGCTGCGCGGCCGCGGCCTCGACGCCGCGGTCGCGGTCGAGCTGGCGGTGCTGATCGTCGCCGTGGGGGCGCTCTACGCGGTGGCGCTCGCCGCCGACGCCTGGCGCACCGAGCTGCTGGTCGGCACCGGCGCCGGCGCGGCCGGGGCCATGATCATCGCCGGCCGGACGTCGGTGCGCGATCACGCCGCGACCGGCCCGACGCTGGCCGTCGATCGCTTCGCCGATCGGGTGATCGCCACCGGCGATGGCGCGGCGGTGGGGCGCGGCCTGGCCGAGCTCCTGACCGAGCTCGAGCTCGTCCGCGAGCTCCGGGTGTGGGGCGTGGTCGAGGGGCGGTGGTGGCCGCTCCACCTGCCGCCGGGCGCGGCCGCCGACCTCGATCTGCCGGACGAGGTGCGGGCGTGGCTGGTGGGGTGGCGGCGTACGATCGCGGTCAGCGACCTCGCCACGGCGCGTCTGGGCCCGGCGCGCGACCGCATCGACGACTGGGTGCGCCGGCTCGACGCCGACGTGGTCGTGCCGCTGGTCGACGGCGACGACGTGGTCGGGCTGGCGGTGGGGCGGCGCCAGGAGTCCCTGCGCGACGCCGAGCGGGTGACCATCGACGACGCGGCGCTGGCCGCGTCGCGGGCGCTCACGCTCATCAACCTCACCCGCGAGATCGAGAGCCGGGCGGACCTGGCGCGCGAGCTCGAGCTGGCCGAGGCCGTGCGCCAGGCGCGCTCGGCCGCCGACGTCCGCGACGTCGCCGGCAGCCGGGTCAGCGTCAGCTACGCCCCGGCGTCGCGGGTCGCCGGCGACCTGTGGAGCTGCATCGCGCTGCCCGACGATCGGCTGCTGGTCCTGGTCGGCGACGTCGCCGGCCGTGGCCTGGCCTCGGCGCTGGTCTCGGCCGCGGTGCTCGGCGCCGGTCAGGCGGCGGCCGGCCTGCTGGGCGCGACGGTGAGCGCCGAGGGGGTGCTGGCGCTCCTCCACGACACGGTGGTCGAGGTCGACGGCGGGCGCCACCGGGTCACCGCCTTCGCTGCGGTCATCGATCGCGCCGCCGGCAAGGTCGCGTTCGCCGCCGCCGGTCACCGCGGCGGCTACCTGGTGCGGCTGGGCGGTGACGACGTCGAGCTCCAGGCGCTGATCGCGCGGGGCACCGCGCTCGGCGAGCCCGAGCGCGTGATCGGCACCGGCGAGCGGGCGCTCGGCCCCGACGATCTGATCGTCCTGGTCAGCGACGGGGTGGTCGACAGCCGCACCGCCACCGGCCAGGCGTGGGGTGAGCGCCGCCTGCAGCGGGCGCTGCGCGAGCTCGCGCCCCGCGCCGGTGACCGCCTGGGCGAGGCGCTGCTCGACGCCGCCCGCGGCCACGCCGGGGAGGCCGTGCACGACGACGATCTGCTGGTGGTGGTCGTGGCGCCGGCGACCTGACGCCGGGCGCGGCCGGGGCGAGCGCCGCCGGCTCGGGTCGTCGTCGTCGTCGGACGCGGCGGCATCGTCGGCGGCGTCGTCGTCGGCGGCGGCGGCGGCGGGGACGGTGACGACCGCGATCAGGTCGCGGCGGCGTCGGCGGCGGCGGTGGCGACCGCGATCAGGTCGCGGCAGCGTCGGGGACCAGGCGCAGGCCGGCGGGCAGCGTGTCGCCGAGCGCCACCCGCTCCTCGCGGGCCTCGAGCGCCACCACCTGCTCGACCAGCACCGCGGCGCGCTCGCCGCCGGGCAGGCCGCGGACGTAGGCGGCGAGGCGGCCGCGCAGGGCGTCGTCGAGGTCGCGGGCGCGGTCGCCGGTGCGGCGACCGATCTGGGCCAGCGGGAAGCCGAGCTTGTCGGGCTCGGGCCAGTCCCAGGCCAGGAGCTGCTCCAGCCACGCCGCCGCCTTGCTCGTGGGCACGACGGTGTTGAGCGGGCCGTAGAGGGGCACGCGGGCGGCCAGGCGCGACAGCGCCCACAGGTGGACGCCGTCCTCGCGCCCCTTGCGGCTGTCGAGGCGGCGCATCAGCTCGTCGCCGAGCTTGAGCTTGTGGGCGAGCTGGATGCGCTCGAGCGCGGCCACCGTGCGCCACATCTCGCCCAGCTCCTGGCGCGACGCCTTGAGCTCGGCCAGCTTCTTCTGCTGGCGGGGGTTGGGCAGGAGCAGCGCCGCCAGGCGATCGTAGAGCTGGTCCTGCTGGGTGGCGGACAGCCCGCCGGCGATGCGGCGCCACACGATCCACCACGCCAGGCGCGAGGCCTCGGTGCGCGCGAACGCCAGGCCCTCGTTGAAGACGCCCCAGAGCTGGCGGGCGCGCCAGGCGTCGAGCGGCGCGCCGGTGCCGGGGCGCAGGCAGAAGCCGGCCAGCCCCAGCCAGCGCTGCTCGTGGTCGGCCGAGCGCTTGCGGGTCTCGGCGACCTCGGCGAGGGCGTCGAACAGGGCGCGCGTCGAGTGCATCGACCACTCGTCGCGGCGGGCCTCGAGCAGCTCCTCGAGGTCGCGGGTCAGGGGCGCGAGCAGCGCGGCGTCGCCGCGGAAGGCGGCGACCACCCGGGCCCGCGCCTCCTCGATCCGGGGGTGGGGCGTGGCCGCGGCGTCGTCGCCGTCGCCGCCACCGTCGGCGGACGCCGGCGCGGCGCCGCCGGCCCGCATGTCGAAGCTGAGCCGCCAGCGCGCGGGCTCGGCCCCGGCCGCGGCGCCGTGCTCGCGGCACCACACCTCGACCGCGCCCAGCTCGGTGATCGTGATCTGGAGGTGGACCGTGACCGTGCTGCGGCCGCGGGCGCGGAGCACGGTGACGATGGGGGGCAGCTCGAGCAGGTCGGAGCCGTCGTCGACGGTGTCGGCGCGGCCATCGCCGATCGCCACGATCGCGCCCGGGGCGTCGGCGCGGGTCGACGACGAGTAGAGCCGGAAGCGCACCGGCCGGTTGGTGACCAGCTCGAAGTCGCGATCGAGCTCGACCGTGGTGCCGTCCTCGAGGCCCTTGCCGGCCACGCACACCGCGAGGTGGGCGGCGTCGCCGTCACCGTCGCCGCCGCCGATCGCGCCCAGGTAGAAGGCGCGCGGCGTGCCGCCGCGGATGCGGGTGGCGAGGCCGCGGCGGACCAGGCCGTAGTAGGCCGCGCCCAGCGCCACCGCCAGCTCGGGCGCCGCCGTCGACAGCTCGCGGGGCGCGTCCCCCTGCCAGCGGGCGAGCTGCTCGAGCACGCGGGCGCGCAGGGACGCCGGCGTCATCGCGCCGCCGTTGAACAGGACGGCGTCGACGCGCGCGGCGCCGTGGCGGGCCAGGAACGACGCCAGGTGGCGGGTCACCGCCGGATCGCTGGCGTACGGCAGCCCCATCTCCAGCAGGCCGCCGCGGCCGCGCGCCGGGGTGGCGCCGCGATCGACGACGGGGAAGAAGCCGTCGAACAGCACCCGGTCGAGCTCGGCGCGCTCGACGCGATCGCGCAGGGTGCCGCCGATGAGCTTGCTGCCGCGGCCGGCGACGGTGATCGGCACCTCGTCGGCGGCCGCCGGACCGAGCAGGGCCTCCTTGGCCAGGCGGCAGGCGTGGACCAGGCCGTGCCACTGCAGGGCGTCGAGCTTCTTGCTGCCGCCGCCGACCAGGCGCTGCTCGACCAGCTTGGCCAGGGTGAGGTCGACGTTGTCGCCGCCCAGGAGCAGGTGATCGCCGACCGCGGTGCGCTCGAAGCCGCCCTCGGGATCGACGGTGATGAGCGTGAAGTCGGTGGTGCCGCCGCCGACGTCGAAGACCAGCACCCGCTGGCCCGGGGCCAGCGCCGCCTCGCGACCCCGCGCGGCGATCCAGGCGTAGAAGGCGGCCTGCGGCTCCTCGAGCAGGACCACCCGCGGCAGGCCGGCGGCGGTCGCGGCTTCGAGCGTGAGCTCGCGCGCGCCCTCGTCGAACGACGCCGGGCAGGTGACGACGACGTCCTGGTCGACGAAGCGGCTGTCCGCCTCGAGCGCCATCACGTGGTCCCACGCCGCGGCGACGTGGGCGAGGACGCGGGCCTGGGCCGCCACCGGGGACAGCCGCGGGCCGTCGCCCTCGCCCCACGGCAGGATCGCGGCCTTGCGATCGACTCCCGCGTGGCTCAGCCACGACTTGGCCGAGGCGATCATGCGCGCCGGGTTGCGCGCGCCCTGGCCGCGGGCCAGCTCGCCCACGACCTCGCGGGCGTCGCGGCGCCAGGGCAGCGCGGTCTCGGCCGCGCCCAGATCGTGCTCGCCGGCCAGGTAGACGAACGACGGCAGTTGCGAGCGCGGCGCGACCTCGCCCGGCGCCACGAGCTGCGGCACCTCGAACACCCGCACCCGCGGATCGGCGGCGCGGGTGTCGACATAGGCGACCGCGGTGTTGGTCGTCCCCAGATCGATCCCGACGAGGTAGCGCGCTGGCACGTCCGCCTCGATCTATCCGACCCGGGGGCCGGGCGCCAGCCGGCGCGCCCGCTACTCGAAGCGGTGGAAGCCGCGGTCGGGCTCCCGGCCGGGGGCGCCGCCGGGCTTGCGGCCGGCCCCGCCGGTCCGTCGCCGCAGCTCGAAGGTCAGCGCCTGATCGCGGTCGGCGAGCACGGTGCGCCGGACCGTCTGGTAGCCGCGGCGCCGCAGCTCCACGCGCGCCGGCGCGCCGCCGCGGGCGAGCTCGAGCTCGAACGGGGTCTCGCCGACGACCACGTCGTCGACCGTGACCTCGGCGCCGGGCGGCGTGGTCTCGAGGCGGATCGCGATCGCCGCCGTGGCCGGTCGCGCCGGCGGCGCCGGCGGGATCACGGCGGTCGCCACCGCCGCCGCCGCCGCCGCGGGTGGCGCGCCCGGCGGGGCGACCGGGCCCGGCGGCGAGGT
>CAADGB010000295.1 GCA_900696455.1 uncultured delta proteobacterium | reverse complement strand
GGAGCCATTTTTCTCTCGTCGCCAACCGACGGCGAGGGTCGGTAAACAGAAGCCCCCAAGGAGCGATCCGAGGGGGCTTCGCCGTTTCTCCCCAGAACTCCGGGCGTTTCGCGCGCTGCGCGTGCTGCGGCGCCGCTCTCGCGCGTGCTCGCAGAGAGCGCCGAGCGAGCTCGATGGGCGCCGCGTGGGACAGCTCTCTCGCTCTCTCTCCTGTCCCGTGGGGAGAGAGAAGCCGAGAGGCGTTTAACTGCGTACCCGGCGATCAACAGTCGGCCCCGTTGGTCAACAGCTTCGGCGCCCGCGACGGGGTCGAGCATGTTGATCATCGGGGCGAAGGCTCGCGAGGAGCGACGAACGGTGCCCGCTTGGCACGGGGCGAACCTCTCGTGCGAGGCCCGTGGTCGCGGGCGTCGCCGGGCCTGTTGATCGTCGGGGCGCCGTCCCAGCGGGCGCCAGCCTCGTCGCTGTGCTGCCGCTCGCTCGAGCTCCCATCGAGCGTCGCGTCATTCGCAGGTCAACTCGTCCCCTCGACGTACGCGATAGGGATGAGGCCCGGCAGCGTCTCGGTCCGGTTCACGCGGACGCCCGAAGCTTCGACCGCCTGCTGCAGCGACTTCGCGGTGAAGCGCCGGTGGCCCGGGAAGCCCGTCACGGCGAGCGCCCGCGAGACGATCCACGAAACCGCTGTCTCGTCGTGGCAGAAAGTCGGGACGACGATCCGCCCGCCCGGCTTCACCACGCGTCGAAGCGCAGCCAGTGCCCCGGGCAGGTCGGGCACCAAGTGGAGGACGTTCGCCGCGACGACCGCGTCGAACGTCCCGTCGTCGAACTGGAGGGCGTAGAGGTCGGCCTGCTCGCATCGCACGTTCGCCACCCCCGCGTCTCGCACGCGCTGCTCGAGCGCAGCGACCATCGCAGCAGAATAGTCGGTGGCGATGACCTCCCCCGCGCCGGCGGCGAGTGCGGGTGTGACGAGCCCGGTGCCCGCCGCCACCTCGAGCACGCGACCGAGGCCGCGCGTCGCCTCCCCGGCCAGCTCGACCATTCTGGGGATCGGCCGCCCGAGGAGCGACATCGAGCGGTCGTAGTTCTTCGCGTGCTTGTCCCAGTAGCCGCGATCCGAATCGGTCATGCAGGCACCTCGCTTCCTGGGCCCGGTTCGGCCGGGCTCGGCTGCTCCTCCCTGCGGTAGACAAAGGCGTAGACGGTGGGTAGGACGAACAGGGTCAAGAAGGTCGCGCTGACCAGGCCGCCAATCACCACGGTAGCGAGCGGCCGCTGCACCTCCGCGCCCGCGCTGGACGAGAGCGCCATGGGGATGAAGCCGAGCGCCGCGACGGTCGCAGTCATCACGACGGCGCGCAGCCGAGACTCGGCGCCCTCGCGCGCCGCTTCGAGCGGGGACCTCCCTTGCTCCCGTAGCTTTTTGACGGTCGTGAGGAGCACGACGCCGTTGAGCACCGCGATGCCGAAGAGTGCGATGAACCCGATCGCCGCGCTGATGGAGAACGGCATGCCCCGGACAGCCAGCAGGAACACGCCGCCCACCGCGGCGAACGGCACGTTGAGGTAGATGAGCAACGCCGGTTTGAGCTGCCCGAACGCCATGTAGAGCAGGATGAAGATGAGGCCCAGCGCGACGGGCACGGCAACCGCGAGCCGCTCCGACGCGGCGCTGAGGTTCTCGAACTGACCACCCCATTGCACGACGTAGCCAGGCGGCATCTGCACCTGGTCGCGTACGCGCGTCTGCGCGTCGCTCACAAACGAGGCGAGGTCACGGCCGCGCACGTTGGCTTCGACGTTCGTGCGGCGACGGACCGCCTCGCGGCTCACACTCGCCGGCGAGTCCACGACCTGGATGCTCGCGATCTGGCCCAGCGGCACCAGCGGACCGCTCTGGCCGCTCACCGGGAGGTTCCGCACCTGGTCGATGTCGTCGCGCAGGCCCGACGGCACGCGCACCTGGAGCCGGAAGCGACGCTCGCCTTCGTAGACCTCGCCGACGTTGCGACCGCCGAGCGCCTCGATGGCGTCGAGTGCGTCGCGCACCGAGATCCCGTAACGCGACGCTGCGGCCCTATCGACGGTCACCTCGAGGGTTGGGAGCCCGGCGAGTTGCTCTCCCCGCACATCGGACGCGCCCGGGATGGCGCGGACGACGCCTTGCACCTGCAAGCTCAGCCGCTCGAGCGTCGCGAGGTCGTCGCCGTAGATCGTGATCGCCACGTCCGAGCGCGTGCCGCTGATCAGCTCGGCCATGCGCAGCTCGATGGGCTGCGAGAAGGAGAAGCCGAGCCCGGGCAGCGCCTCGGCGAAGCGCGCGGAGATCCGCTGAATCAGCTCCTCGCGTGTGTGAGCGGTGGTCCACTCGTCCTGCGGCTTCAAGATGACGATGCAGTCCGACAACTCCACGCCCATGGGGTCGGTCGCAATCTCGGCGCGCCCCGTCTTCGAGACCACGGTCACGACCTCCGGGAACTCACGGATGACCCGCTCGAAGCGCGTCGAGCCCTGCACGCTCTCCTCGAGGGAAACGCTGGGCAGCCTCAGAATCTGAATAGCGATGGCGCCCTCATCGAGACGCGGGACGAACTCGGCCCCCATGCGCGAGGCCACCACGCCGCTCGCGACCAGCAGGACGAGCGATATTGCGATGACCTTCTTCGGGGCCTTCATGAGAGGAGCCAGCAGACGCGGATACACGCGGTGGAGCAGGCGCACGATGAAGGGCTCCTTCTCCTCGGTGTGCTGACGAAGAAACGTGGCCACCAGCACCGGCACGAAGGTCAGCGAAGCGACGAACGCACCGAGCAGCGCGAACAGCACCGTGATGGCCATCGGCTTGAACATCTTCCCCTCGATGCCCGCGAGGGTGAGGATCGGGATGTAAACGATAACGATGATCGCCTCGCCGAAGAGCGCCGCCTTGCGCACGTCGAGCGTGGAGGTGAGCACCACGTCGGCCGCCTCGTTGTACGTCATCGGGCGCTTCTGCCCGCGTGCTGCGGCCGCCAAGTGAACGACGGCGTTCTCTACGACGATGATGGAGCCGTCGACGACGATGCCGAAGTCGATGGCTCCGAGGCTCATGAGGTTGCCCGAGAGCCCGAGGGCCTTCATGGCGGTGAAGGCGACCAGCATCGCGAACGGGATGGCTGCGGCGACGATAAGCCCGCCACGAATGCTGCCAAGCAGCAGGAACAGCACCGCGATGACGAAGAGCGCGCCTTCCGCGAGGTTTTTTCCGACCGTGTGGATGGTCCGGTTCACGAGGTCAGAGCGGTCGTAGAAGACGTCGATGCGCACTCCGGGAGGCAGAGAAGGAGAGATCTGCGTGATCTTCGCCTTGACGCTCTCGACCACCTCGCGACCATTGGCTCCGACGAGCATCATCACGATGCCGGTCACCACCTCGCCACGTCCGTCGCGCGTGACCGCGCCCTGGCGAATGAGCGGCGCCAGGTGAACACGAGCCACGTCGCGGACGCGGACGGGCACGCCGTCCTCGCGCGTCTCGATCAGCACGTCGCCGATCTCGTCGAGGCTCTGGATGCGACCCTCGCCCCTCACGAGGAGCTGCTCGCCGGAGCGAACGAGGTAGCCGCCGCCCGCCGTAGCGTTGTTGCGTTCGATCGCCTCGAAGAGGTCATTGAGCGAGACGTTCAGCGCGCGAAGCCGGTCCGGGAGAACCTCGACCTCGTAGGTCTTCAGCTCGCCGCCGAACGAGTTGACCTCAACGACCCCGGGCACGGAGCGCAGCTCGTAGGCCACGAACCAGTCGAGTACAGAGCGCAGCTCCATCGGCGAATAGCACTGCTCAGTGTCGGGCTGTCCAGCGGCGCACATGTTGTCGGCGCGCACCTCGAACTGAAAGATCTCTCCGAGGCCCGAGCTGAGCGGGCCGAGTTCTGGCGAAGCACCAGCGGGAAGACGCTCGCGCGCCTGAACGAGCCGCTCGGAGATGAGCTGCCGCGCGCGAAGGAGATCGGTGCCCTCCTCGAACACGATCGTCACCGCAGACAGCCCGAAGCGCGACACGCTGCGGATCTCCTCGACGCCGGGGAGACCGCTCATCGAAGCCTCGACCGGGAACGTGATGGTTCGCTCGACGTCGACCGGACCGAGCGCCGGCACATTCGTCAGCACCTGCACCTGGACGTTGGTGATGTCGGGGACCGCGTCGATGGGCAGTTGCTGCGCGCTGCGTACGCCCACCGCGGCGACGATAACGACGAAGGCGAAGACGAGGAGGCGCCACTTTAGGCAAAGTTCGAGAAGCTTCTTCATGGCGAGTCCCTCAGTGCTCGTGGCCTTCGGAGAGCTCGCCGCTGCGCAGAGCGCTCTTCAGTGTGAACGCGCCGCTCACGCACAGACGTGCACCTTCTTCGAGCCCCGAGCGGACCTCGAAGAAGCCACCTGCGCGCCGGCCAAGCGCGACGGGCTGAGGCCGGAAGCTGTTCGGCTCGTCGGCGGGTACGAACACCACTGTCTGGCCATCGAGCGTCGCCACCGCGTCGGCCGGAACGACGAGCACGCGCTCATCTGCGCTCCCGCCGACCAGCTCGATGCTCCCAAAGAGACCGCTTCGGAGACGAGCGTCGGGAGCCTGAAGCGTCACGCGAACGGGAAGCGAGCGGGTGCGCTCGTCGAGCGCGGGCGCAACGTACGTGATCGTGCCCGGCATCGTGACGTCGGGAAACGCATGGAGGCGAACGACGGCGGCCGAGCCCGCTTGGACGCGAGCCAGCTCGAGCTCCGGGACGTTGCCGCGCACCCAGACCTTCGTCGGGTCGGTGATAATGAACGCGGGCTGGTCCGGCGTTGCGGTCTCACCAAGAGTCCCGTGCACTGCGACCACCACGCCTTCGATGGGAGCCGTGAGGGCGAGCTCTCCGGCGCTTCCAGAGCCGAACACCGAGAGCTGACGCCGTACGCCTTCGACCTCCGCGCGCAGCTCGCCGACCTGCGCCTCCGCGTCGATGAGCGACCGTTGAGCGCCGATGCCCTCCGTCGCTAGCTGCTGTTGCCGCCGGAGGGTGGACTCGGCCGCCGCAAGTCTCGCGCGGGCTTGGTCAAGGCGCGATCGAGCGGCCGACACGTCGCTCGACGCAACGACGCCGAGGAGTTGGCCGCGTCGCACGCGGTCGCCG
>CAADGB010000294.1 GCA_900696455.1 uncultured delta proteobacterium | reverse complement strand
GACCGGCGGCGTGACCGGCGGCGCGACGATCGACTGGGACGCCCTGCGCGCCTGCGTCCACGACGCGGTCCGCTTCCTCGACGACGTGGTCGAGGTCAACCAGTACCCGCTGCCGGCGATCGCCGCCGCGACCCGCGCCACCCGCAAGATCGGGCTGGGCGTGATGGGGCTGGCCGACCTGCTCGTCGAGCTCGGCGTGCCCTACGATCACCCGCGCGCCCTCGAGCTGGGCGAGGAGCTGGCGGCCTTCGTCGAGCGCGAGTCGGTGGCGGCCTCGGTGGCGCTGGCCACCGAGCGCGGCCCGTTCCCGGCGTTCGCCGGCTCCCGCTGGGCCGAGCGCGGCCACCCGCCCCTGCGCAACGCCACGACCACGACCGTCGCCCCGACCGGCACGATCAGCATCATCGCCGGCTGCTCGAGCGGGATCGAGCCGCTCTACGCCGTCGCCTACGAGCGCCACGTCCTCGACGGCGAGGTGCTGGCCGAGCTCCACCCCGGCTTCGTGCGCCGGGCCCAGGCCGCCGGCATCCTCGACGACGAGCTGGTGGCGACCCTGCGCGCCCGCGGCCGGGTGCGGGGGCTGCCCGGGGTCCCGGCCGCGCTGCAGGCGCTGTTCGCCACCGCCCACGACGTCCCGCTCGAGCAGCACGTCCGGATGCAGGCGGCCTTCCAGCGTCACGTCCACGCCGCGGTGTCGAAGACCATCAACCTGCCCCACGACGCCACGCCGGCGGACGTCCGCGCCGCCTACGAGCTGGCCTACGCGCTCGGCTGCAAGGGCATCACCGTCTACCGCGACGGCTCGCGCGACACCCAGGTCCTCGCCTTCGGCGTCACCGCCGCGCCGCCGCCGCCGGCGCCGCGGTGCCCCGCCTGCGGCGGCGAGCTGCGCGACGGCGGGCGCTGCAAGGTGTGCCTGGTCTGCGCGTGGTCGGCCTGCGGGTAGCTCCATCCCCGCGGTCCACAGCAAGCGCGGTGCCGACGCGGCGCGCGTGGGATGTCGCCCGCTTGCGTCGGGAGTGTCCGAGATCCGGACGTCCGCCCGGCCGGCCCCGGCCGGAATCCGGCCACCCGCCGCCCGGCCACCCGCCGCCCGGCCACCCCGCCACCTCCCCGCCCGCCGCCCGGCCACCCCGCCACCTCCCCGCCCGCCGCCCCACCCGCCACCCCGCACGCGCCGCCCGCCCGCCGCCCGGCCACCTCGCCGCCCCCACCCGCCGAAAAACGAGCAGGGGCCCCGGCGGGGCCCCCTGGATCGTCGCGAGCGCCGGCCTAGCGGCGGCGACGGCGGCGCGCCGGGCGCGGGGCCACGGCGGCGGCCTCCAGCTCCTCGAGGTGCTCGAGCATCTGGATCATGGTGTTGCGAGTCGCGGTGTGCGGCTCGTTGGTGATGGCGCGGCCCATGCTGATGCGCAGCTCGGCGCGCAGCTCGGACTCGATCAGGCGGTACGTGCGGAGCGCCTCCTCGGGGTCGTAGTGATTGAGATCTGCCTCACACCCGGTGGCGGCGATCCAGACGGCGGCGAGCGCGGCGGCGCGGCGACCCGGGGAGGACGCCGCGAAATCCTTGACCGTCGTGCGCAGGCGCTGGCGAACCACCGTGATCGGGGGCAACGCGACAAGGCCATCGTTGTCATCGTCGGGGCGACGTAGGACGGGACGTGTCATCGTGCGTATCTCTTTCCTTTGCCCGCCGACAGGCGGGGCAGCATTTCCACCGTAAGCCCTCGAATTAGCTCAACAGCGGGGAGTCGCACCTTGCCTCAAGCCAACTGGAATTGCCACGACTATTTCTGGAAATGATGACGCAGTGAACCCGCGGAACCGGCGGGAGTGCGAGGCCGGCTCGCTACACGGAAAAATTGCGGGATCATTGGATTCCCGCCACGAAGTCGACCACGGCGCGATCGATCTCGGCGGGGCGCTCGATGGGCGCGGTGTGGCTGCCGTCGGGCACCTCCAGCAGCACCGCGCCGGGGATGGCCTCGGCCATCTGCCGGCTGCGCTCGGGCGGTGTGAACCCGTCTCGTCCGCCCGACACCACCATCACCGGGACGTCGATCTCCCCGAGCCACGGCTCCGAGCTGTGCGCACCGGCGGCCGCGAGGATGGCCAGGAACACCCGCACGTCCATGCGCGCCAGGCCCTCGAGGTAGGGCATGAAGTCCTCGGGTCGGACCAGGTCGCGGTTGATCTCGACCCGGCGGGCGATGGCGAGCGCCAGCCGGGTCGGCACCAGGGTCCGGGTCACGCCATTGATGAAGCGCGGGGCGCGGACGATGAGCCGCTCGACCGTGGGCAGCAGGTCCTCGAGGGTGCGGACCCCGCGGAACGTGCGCAGGGGGTGGGACGGCGCCCCGCACACCAGCACCAGGCCGGCCACCCGCGCCCGGTGCCGGTGCCAGGTCTCGAGGGCGACCTGCACCCCCATCGAGTGGCCGACCAGCACCGCCCGCTCGGCGCCGGCGTCGTCGAGGACGGCGGCGAGGTCGTCGGCCAGATCGTCGATCCCGACCCGCCCGCGGTCGCGGGGCGCCTGCGACCGCCCGTGGCCGCGGTAATGCGCGTGCAGCACGCGGCGCGGCGCCAGCGACCGGCGCAGGTAGCGCCAGACGTAGCCGTCGCAGCCGATCCCGTCACAGAGCGCGACCGGGAGGCCGGGCTGGTCGTGACGATCATCGCTGTAGAAGAGCCGGGTGCCGTCCTCGGGGGCGACCGCCCAGCGCCAGCGGGTCATCGCCAGCTCACACGCACCAGGAGTGACCTGCGTCTCGATCGGTCGTCGCCGCCGCGCCGTGGCGGGGAGGCGGAAGACCGCGCGCGGTCAGGAGATCTCCTTGGTGTCCTCCTCGCCGGGGAACTCGTTCACCGACGGGTACTTCATGATCTCCTTGCGGGCGATCTTCCACGCCTTCTGGACGATCCACGACAGCGAGCGGTCCTGGCGAGCCGCCTCGTCCTGGATCTCCTTGAGCATGTCTTCCGGGAAATATAGAGACTGCTTGCGCTTGTCGGAGCCGGCCATCGTGCTGCCAATTCTCGCGGTCGCACCTACACTGTGTCAAGGCGCGGGTCATGTGCGGCGCTGGAATGCGCTCACCGCCGCCAGGGGTTGTCAGCGGACCCGAAGGCCACTATGGTAGCCGGCCTTTTTCGAACGCCCCCGGGATGACCCCGGGTACTCTGATGGACCGAGAGGGGGCACACCCGTGACAACCAGCTCAGCCGCCGTTGCCGCCAAGCCGCTCACCAAGAAGGAGCTGCTCAAGTTCAGGGAGCTCCTGGACGAGAAGCGGCGTGCCGTCCTCGACCGCGCCCGCAAGACCCTGACCGAGGACATGACCCTCGATCCGAGCGACCTGCCGGACGAGATGGACCTGGCCTCGGCCGAGTACAGCCAGTCGTTCGAGTTCCGCCTGCGCGGCCGCGACAAGGCCCTGCTGGGCAAGCTCGACCTCGCGCTGCGCAAGATCGACGACGGGACGTTCGGCCAGTGCGAGTCGTGCGACGAGCCCATCGGCAAGAAGCGGCTGGAGGCCCGGCCCGAGACCGGCCTGTGCATCCGCTGCAAGGAAGATCAGGAGCGCGACGAGCGCACGTTCGGTTGATCGGGCGGGCCGCCCGGCTGGCCGCCCGGTCGGCGGCGTCGCTCGGCGTCGCTCGGTGTCGCTCGGCGGTGTTGCTCGGCCCTCGTTCGGCGGCCCGGTCGGCTGATCCGGTGCGGGTTCCGGTGTAGGTTCGTGGCGTGGCCGACGGCGACGCCCCGCTCTCCCCGGACGCGCCCGACGCCGACGCGCCCGACGAGCCGGCGCCGGACGCGCCGGGCGCGCCCGACCGGCGTCGCTTCCTCAAGGTCGCGACCTGCGCCCTGGGCGGTGGCCTCGGGGTCGGCGTCGCCGCGCCCGCGGTGAGCATGCTCCTGCACCCGGTGGGGCGGCGCACGGTGACCGAGGCCGCCGAGCCCATCGACGCCGTGGCCCTCGCCGCCCTCGGCCCCGAGCCGGTGCGGGTGCCGCTGCGGGCGCGCGCCGTGCGCGACGCCTGGTCGGCCACCGCCGACGTGCCGCTGGGCGCGGCCTGGGTGCGCCGCGACGAGGCCGGCAACGTCGCCGCGCTGTCGTCGGTGTGCCCCCACCTCGGCTGCGCCATCGCCTACGCCCCGGCGGCGCGCGAGTTCCGCTGCCCGTGTCACGACAGCGCCTTCGCCGTGACCGGCGAGCGCCAGCGCGGGCCGTCGGAGCGCGGCCTCGATCCCCTGCCGGTCACCGTCGAGGGCGACCGGGTGAAGATCACCTGGGTCCGCTTCCGCGCCGGCGGCCGCGACCGCGAGCCGGTGTGACGGGCGCGCCGGCATGAGCATCCGCGACTGGCTCGACGAGCGCACCGGCTACCGGCGCGCGCTCCACGCCGCCCTCGACGAGCCGGTGCTGGGCGGCGCGTCGTTCGCCTACGTCATGGGCTCGGTGCTCCTGTTCCTGCTCGTCCTGCAGGCCACCACCGGCGTCCTGCTCGCCTTCTACTACAGCCCGTCGGCGACCGACGCCTGGGCGTCGGTGGCGTACCTCGAGGACCAGGTGACGCTGGGCTGGTTCGTGCGCGGGCTCCACCACCACGGCGCGTCGGCGATGGTGATCTGCGCCGGCCTGCACATGCTGCAGGTGGTGATCTACGGCGCCTACAAGCGCCCGCGCGAGGTGACGTGGTGGGTGGGCGTCATGCTGCTCGGCCTCCTGCTCGCGTTCGCGCTCACCGGCTACCTCCTGCCGTGGGACCAGACCGGCTACTGGGCGACCAAGGTCGCCACCGGCATCGCCGGCGAGACGCCGGTGGCCGGCGCCGAGGTCCAGGCCGCGCTCCAGGGCGGCAACGAGTACGGCAACCTCACCCTCACCCGCTTCTACGCCCTGCACGTCTTCGTGCTGCCCGCGCTCACCTTCGGGCTGGTGATCGTCCACCTCCTGCTCTTCCGCCGGCACGGCGTGACGCCGCGCTGGGGCCAGCCCGACGCCGTGCTGCGCCGCCGCGCCCGCCCGTTCTGGCCCGATCAGCTCGTCCGCGACCTGGTGGCGATGGGGGTGGCGTTCGCGGCGCTGGTGGGCTGGGTCGTGCACACCGGCGGCGCCGGCCTCGACGCACCGGCGGATCCGTCGTCGAACTTCGACGCCCGGCCCGAGTGGTACTTCCGCGCGCTGTTCCAGCTCCTCAAGTACTTCTCGGGGCCGATGGAGACCGTGGTCGCGCTGGGCGCGCCGCTGGTGGTGGGCGGCGTCCTGTTCGCGCTGCCGCTGGTCGATCGCGGCCCCGAGCGCTCGCCGCGCCGGCGCCTGTTCGCCCTCGCCGTCGTGCTCGGCGGCCTGGCCGCGACCGGCGCGCTGACCGCGGTCTCGTACCAGGCCGACGCCGCCGATCCCGAGCTGGCCGAGCGCGAGGTGGCGAGCGCGCGCCAGGCGGCCCGGGCGCGGCGCCTGGCCCGCGAGCACGGCGTCCCGGCCGCCGGCGGCACCGCGGTCTACACCACCGCGCCGTTCTACCGGGCGCGGGCGCTGTGGGCCGAGCACTGCGCGGCGTGCCACGAGGGCGACGAGCGCAAGGGTCCGCTCATCGAGCCCGGCTACAACAGCCGGGCGTGGATCCACGCCTTCCTGCTCGACCCGTCGGGCGACGCCTTCTTCGGCCGCACCGAGCTCGGCGCGAGCGAGGAGGCGATGCCGGCGACCGAGCTCGGGGGGCGCGATCTCGACGCCCTGGTCGAGCTGGTCTACGCCGAGACCGGCGCCGCCGACGTCGACCGCGCCCTGGTCGCGCGCGGCGCGGAGCTGTTCTCCGAGGAGCCGTGCGGCGACTGCCACGAGCGCAGCGGCGACGAGGCGTCGAGCGGGCCCAACCTGGCCGGCCGCGGCTCGCCCGCCTACCTGCGCGCCTTCATCGCCGACAGCGGCCAGGCGCGGTTCTTCGGCGAGCGCCACGAGATGCCGCGCTTCGTCGACGAGCTGGGGCCAGCCGAGCTGGCGGCGCTGGCGGAGTGGGTGGGGTGGCTCCGCACCGCGACCGCGGACGACGTGCGCCGGCTCGACGAGTAGGCGGCGGGCGCGGCGGCCGCGCCGCGGCGACGAGCGCGCGCGACGGTGTGGCGCGCGCGCCACGTGACGGCCGGCACGGCCGGTCCGGGCGCCGGCGGATTCGCCTGCAAGGCCGCCGGCCTGGCCGCGTTGACTTGCCCGGGGGGCGCAGGAATACTCCGCGTTGAACCAATCGGGGCCTGGGCCGTCCAACCGATCGGAACCGGCGGTCCCCGCGGCCGCTGGACGAAGCTTACGAAGGAGACTCGAGATGAAGCGTTCGGCACGTATCCTTTCGGTGCTCGGGCTCGCGCTGCTCATGGGCGCCAGCTCGGCGTGTGTCGTCACCGCCCGCGGCCGCGTCAGCGGCGGCGCCGTCGTCGTCTACGAGGAGCCGCCGCCCCCGCGTGCCGAGGTCGAGGTCCAGCAGTCCCGCTCGGGCTACGTCTGGGTCCGCGGCCGCCACGACTGGCGCAACGGCCAGTGGGTCTGGGTCCCCGGCCACTGGGAGCGGGCGCGCGCCGGCTACCACTGGAACGACGGCCGCTGGGAGCGCCGCGACGGGAGCTGGCACTGGGTCGCGGGCACCTGGGTGGTGCACTCCAGCGGCGGCGGCGACCGTCCCCAGGTCGTCGATCACCGCGGGCACGGCGGCGGTCACCACCCGACCCCGCCCCCGGTCGTCGGGCACGCCGGCAACCCCGACGGCAGCGGCGTCACCGTGGTGAGCGGCGGCGGCCACGTCTCGGTCAACGTCCACGGCCCGACCCAGGCGCCGCCCCCGGCGCGGGTCGAGAACCCGGGGCCGGCCCGCGGCGGCTACATCTGGGTGCGCGGCCACTACGAGTGGCGCAACGGCGCCTACGAGTGGATCCCCGGCCACTGGGAGCGCACCAAGGCCAGCATGGTGTGGGTCGACGGGCGCTGGGAGCTGCAGGGCAACGTCTACGTGTGGATCCCGGGCGAGTGGCGGGCGCAGGCGGCGCCGCCGACCGGCTCGGTCCGCGATCGCCGCACGCACTGAGCCCGCGCGCGCGCTGGCGTCGGCAGGTCGTCGACGTCAGCGCAGCTCGAGCCAGCGGGTGAGGAAGGCGGGATCGGCGCGGGTCACGCCGCTGGCGAAGAAGCAGCCGCGGCGGATGGTCTCGACCGCGAGGCTCGAGAGCTGCTTGCGCGGCAGCCAGCCGACCCGGAGGTCGGCGGCGCCGCGGCCGTGCACCGGGTAGACGTCGATCGAGTGGAACGGATCGCGGACATGGGTGGCCGACACCAGCAGCGTGCCGCCGCCTGGCAGCTCCGCCGATGGGCGATCGAAGCGAGCGGCGAGCGCGCGGGCCACGACGTGGCGATCGACGTCGCGGCGAGCCAGCCACTGCGCGTCGCGGAGGACGGCGCGGCCGAGCGACTCGCCGTCGGTGAGCAGGCGCTGTCGGAGGTGGCCGTGGCCGCGCAGGCGCTGCTCGAGGTCGGCGATGGGGATCGCGGTGTAGATCTCGAACAGGGCGTCGATGTCGGGAGGCCGCAGCGACGCGACGTCGGGCGGCAGGATGTCGGGGAGCGGGGCGAGGCCGGCCAGGGCGTGGAGCGCGTCGTAGGCCTCGGGCGGGAGCTCGAGCGCGCCCAGGGTCTCGGGCCGGGCGCGGCGGGTCAGCGTCTGGAGGGCGCGACCGCTGCACAGCGCGGCGGCGCGGCGATCGAAGCGCCACAGCGCGGCGAAGGCCTTGACCAGCGCGTCCGGCGAGAGCGCGGCGAGGGCGCGGCCGTAGGGCTGCTCCCGCGCCGAGTCGCGAACCTCGCCGAACAGGGCGGTGGTCCGCTGGCCGCCCCAGTCGCGCACCAGCTCGCGGCCGTGGCTGGCGGCGTGGGCCTCGAGCGTCCCCGGATGATCGACGCAGAAGTCGGCGACGGCGTCGGCCGCCGCGGCGAGCGCGCGGGGATCCTCCTGCGTCAGCCCGGCGTGAGCGTCCAGCACGGTCACCAGGCTCCGCCAGGCGCGGTCCAGCGCCACCACGGATCGATCCTACAACGCCGCGGCGACCGCCGACGGGGAAGAAACACCGTTGACAGCCGGCGCGCGCGCGCGTAGGGATGAAAGTGTCGGTGGCCCGCCATCGGCTCGTATGTGGACCAATCACCAGATGATCCGGATCCGCTGACGCGGCCCGTGCTCGCACGGGCCAGCGCCTGATCCGTCGACGTGTCGCCGGCCCCAGGGGCCGCGCGGCGCGCGTCGCGCCGCCGGTCGCCAGGCCGCGCGGCGCGCGTCGCGCCGCCGGTCGCCAGGCCCGCGGCGTCCATCTTCGTCACCGTCGCCGCGGACCGCCGGTCCGCGCAGGAGCGCGGTCGCTCGCCGACCGCGCGGGAGGTCCCATGCCGATCCATCTCGAGACGCCCGCGGGCGTCGCCATCCACCTCGCCGCCGGCTGGGCCGGCGTCGTCGCCCCCAGCCGCGCCGAGGAGCGCGCGTTCCTCCGCGTCGCCGCGGCCACCCCCGGGATCCGCGTCGTCGAGGATCCCGGCCGGCTCGACGCCAGCGCGCGGGCGGCGCTGGTCGCCGCGCTGCGCGCCCACGCTGGTGTCGGGCTCATCGCCGCGCGCGACCGGGCGCTGCTCGACGAGCTGACCACCGCCACCGTGCGCGTGCTCGCCGGCGTCGCCCGGCTCTACCCCGGCGGCTACAGCGCGGCGCGCGCGGCGTGGCAGGCCGAGGGCGAGGCCGCGGGCCGCGCCCGCGCCGCCGCCGCCGCCGCGCGGGACCGCCACGAGGCGCGCCTGCAGGAGCAGGCCCACCACGACGCGCTCGCCGCCGCGCAGGCGCGGCTGGTCGCGCACGCCGCGCGCGGGAGCGCGCCGCGCTGGAAGGGGAACGCCGCCATGCGCGGGCGCAAGTAGGGGCCCGCGCATGGGGACGCGATCGCGCTCGTGGCCGCTCCAGCCCGCCTGGTCGTCGATCGCCGTCCCCATCCGCCCGCCCCGACCGCGGGTGGCGCCGGTCAGGGGCGAGCCGGGCGTCGGTCAGGGGACGAGCCGGGCGTCGGCGGCGAGGTCGAGGAAGGTGTAGCGGTCGCGGATCTCGCGGGCGTGGCGCATCGCCTCGGCCACCAGCGCCGGCGGCCAGCCCAGCTCCGCGGGCGCGGTCGGCGCGCCGGCGGCGGCGAGCACGCGCTGGAGGTGCGCGGCGTCGAGCGACACCGCGAGCAGGCGGGCGCGCAGCGCGTCCCAGCCGGCGGTGAGGCGGGCGTCGAGCGCGTCGGCGCGCGCGGCGTCGAGGAGCTTGGGGGCGACCTCGCGCCAGCACGCCTCGCCGGCGACGGGGCCGAAGCGGCGGCGGACGTCGTCGGCGGTGACCGCGCTCGGGAGGAGCCGCGGCGGGCGGTCGCGCTCGAGCACGCGGCGCTGCAGCCGGGCCATGAGCAGCGTGCACACCCCGATCTCGGCGCCGTGCAGCGCCTCCGGCACGCCGGGGGGACGCTTCATGCCGACGTAGTGGGCGAGCAGGTGCTCGCCCTGGCTGGCCGGGAAGCTGCCGCCGCAGATCGTCATGCCGAAGCCCGACAGCACCAGCGTCCGCACCAGGTGCCGCATCGCGCCGAGGTCGCCGGCGAGGAGCGCGTCCGGCTCGGCCCGGAGCGCGGCCTCGTCGGCGGCGAGCAGGGCGAAGGGCGCCTGGCGGTAGGGGCGATCGAGCAGGAGGTGGGCGAGCAGCCAGTCGGTCTGCGCCGTCGCACGGCACAGGCTGTCGCCGAGCCCGGCGCGCACCAGCGGCGCCGGCGCCGCCGCCAGGACGCGCAGATCGAAGAACACGCCCCGCGGCGTCGCGGTGCGGATCGAGCGCTTGACGCCGCCGTCGAGGATCGACGCGCTCACCGAGGTGAAGCCGTTCATCGACGGCGCGGTCGCGAACACGACCTGGGGCACGCCGCGGCGGTGCGCCACCAGCTTGGCCAGGTCGTTGACGGTGCCGGCGCCCACCGCCACCACCGCGTCGAGGTCGGGGCGGGTGACGGCCAGCAGCCGGGTCAGGGTGTCGGCGTCGGCGCGCGGCGCGCGCGGCAGGACGAGCGCCTGCACGGCCAGGCGCGAGCCCAGCGCGCGCTCGACCCGGGCGCCGAGGGCGGCGTGGGTGTCGCGATCGGAGAGGACGACGACACGCGGGCCGAGCTCGAGCCCGCGCACCAGCTCGACCTCGGCGCCGTCGAGGTCGTCCTCGATCGCCAGCGCGCGGGTCTCGGCGCGCAGCGCCGCGCCGGTGTCCGGATCGCGGTAGGCGCCGTCGAGGAGGAGCGCGACCGGATCGCCGGCGGGCGCGGCGGCGCGGTGCGCGACTGGATCGCCGGCGTGAGGCGCGGCAGGAGCGCCGCGCCCGGGCGCGGCGGCGGGCGCGGCGCCTGGCCTAGCGGCAGGCATCGAGCACGGCTCCGAGCTGCGACCGCACCGAGGGCGCGTGCGGCGCGAACGTGCCGTCGAGGACGGCGGAGCCGACGGTGAAGGCGTCGGCGCCGGCCGCGGCCAGGGCGCGGACCTGCGCCGCCGAGGCGACGCCGCCGGCGACCAGCAGCAGGCCGTCGGTGCCGCGGCGCGCCGCCCGCACCAGCTCGAGGGGAGCGGCCTCGATCGCCCGGTACGCGAGCAGGTCGACGCCGGCGCAGCCCAGCGCGCGCTGGCGACGGGCGTCGCGCTCGATCTCGTCCGGGTTGCCGGCCAGGCGGGTCGGGTGACCGGCGGGGCGACCGGGGTACGGCAGGTACTCGACGCCGGAGCCGGCGAGGAGCTCCAGCACCGCCTCGACCTGGGTGCCGCCGAGCAGCCGGTCGACGCCGAGGTCGCGCGCCACCCGCGCCGCGGCCAGCTCGGCGCCGGGCGCGGTGCTCACCACCTCGAGGTAGCTGGTCGCCCCCAGCGCGCGGATCTGCTCGATCAGCGCGGCCAGCTCGGCCGGCGACGCGCCGACGTCCTTGACGCCGACGTGACGGAGGCCCAGATCGCGGACGTCGTCGAGGATGGCGCGCGCGTCGGGCACGGTGCGGTCGGCGCGCGTCAGCATGAACACGAAGTCCATGCCCGGAGGGGAGCACTGTCGCGACCGCGGCGCAAACGGTCGGAGCGGGCGCCGTGGCGCCGGTGGACGCGGGCTCAGGACCGCCCGGGCGGGGCCGCCGGCGTGCTACGTCGACGCCGGGTGATCGGCGGCGCGAGGAGCTGTCCGAGCAGGGCGAGCCCGTCGGGCCACTCGCCGTGTCCGGAGCGAACGTTGACGTGGCCGGCGCCGCGCAGCAGCACCAGGCGAGCGCGCCACGCCGAGGCGAGGGTGCGCGCCCGGCTCACGGCCAGGTACGGATCATCGTCGGACGCCACGACGATCGAGGGGAAGCCCAGCGCGGAGCGAGGGATGGGGGCGAAGTCGGCCAGCGCCGGCCGCCGTGGCCGTTCGGCATCGGCCGGCGCCACCAGCAGCGCCCCCGCGATCAGGCCGCGGCTGCGGTGCGCCCAGTGCGCGACGGCGAGGCAGCCCAGGGAGTGCGCGACCAGGATCGGGGCGTCGCCGGTCGCTGCGATGGCGTCGCCGACCGCGCGGTCGAGGGCCTCGACCCACGCGGATCGCCGCGGCGCGTGCCAGTCAGGCAGCTCGACGCGGCGGGCCCCGGGCAGGGTCGCCGCCCACAGGCTCTGCCAGTGGCCAGGGCCCGAATCGCCGAGGCCGGGGACGATCAAGATCGGCGGCATCTCGTCTCCTGGTGAAGGGTCGAGGTGGCGGCCCCGTCCGGGGTTCGAACCCGGCTCGACGGTTTTGCAGACCGCGCCATCCCAGATGGAACAGGGCCAGGTGAGGCCGCTCGCCGGTGAGGACTCACGCACGCGTCGGGGGAACGGCGAGCGACCTCGAGCTCAGAACACCGTCTGCACGCGGCCGAGGACCGCGTGCTCGGTGGGGCGGTTGTCGCCGGCGGTGGCGCCGCCGGCGAACCGCGTCTGCTCGTAGTCGAGTACGAAGCGCAGCGCCTTGCCGAGGATCCAGTTGCTGCCCGCGCCCAGGGCGCGGGCGCGGCGCGCCGAGCGGTCGGGATCGGCGGCGAAGGTGAAGGCCTCCTCGCCGATCCGCAGCTCGTTGTAGCGCACGGCCAGCTCGAGCGCGCCCCACCGGCCCTGGCCCGGGTCGAAGCGGGCGGTGGGGGCGGTGCCGCGCCAGCTCGCGGTGCCACCGACGGCGACCACATTCACCGCGACCTGCCAGGCGTCGCTCGAGACCTCGGTCGTGGCCGCACCGAGTCCGACGTCCTGGCTGGAGTGGACGTACTCGGCCAGCACCCCCAGGCGTCCGGTGTAGAGGTGACCCTGCGCGGTCAGCCGCCAGTGGTTGCCGGCGGCCAGCGCGGTCTCGGCGGCGGTGGCGCCGGCACGGTAGGCGAAGAACGTCGCCTGCCCCGAGGTGCGCAGCGTCGGCAGGTCGGTCGCCGCCGTCGTCCCGCGCTTGTCGCCGTACGAGACCGCGCCGCCCACGCCCAGGGCCTGGAGCCGGCTGCCCTGGCGCGGAGCGAAGGGCGTGAAGAACACCCGCGCGACCACCTCCTTGTCGTCAGAGACGTCGCCCTCGGCCGAGCCGCCGTCGGCGACGCCGTTGAAGAGGCCGACCTGGTACGTGACGCGGTCGCCGGCGACCGCGCCGCCGAGCTGGACGCCGACGTCGCGGTTGGGCACGAGCAGGGTGGGGAGGCCGCGCTCGACGAAGAGCAGCGCCGTCGCCGACTGCAGTCGCTCGAGGCCGAACGGTTCCTTGAACTTGCCGAGCCGGATGCGCAGGGGCGCGGCCGCCTTGACCTCGACGTAGGCGTCCTGCACCGAGACCCGCCCACCCGCGAAGTCGGGCAGGATCCGGAACTCGGCGCGCTCGAGCACGGTGCCGGCGAGCTCGGCGCGGATGCGCCGGAAGGTGAACTGATCGGTGAGCTGGCCGGCGTCATCGGCGAGGAAGTAGCGGCTGTCGAAGTGGGTGTAGCCGCCGAGCCGCAGCTCGTACGCGCCGTCGTCGCTGGTGACCCGGAAGCCGTCCTTCCAGGTGACCGACGGCCGCGTCGCGAGGCGCTCGTCGACGATCGCGTGGATCGCGGCGACGGCCGCAGGATCGAGGGCGGCGGGCGCGAGGGGCGCGACGGTGACCGCCGGCGCGGTCGGCGCCGCTGGTTCCGCGGGCTCCGCAGGCCGGGCGCCGGGCTCGGCGGCGGCGAGCGAGCCGGGCCCGTCGCCCGCCGGGGGGGGCGCG
>CAADGB010000293.1 GCA_900696455.1 uncultured delta proteobacterium | reverse complement strand
GAGATTGCGGGAAGCGAACGGCGAGCCAATCTCTCCGGTCGGCCTGAGCCGCCCGAGCGCCAGCGAGGGCGTGTCGAAGGCCGACACGCCGCGGTCGTCGCGCGAATGATGTCGGGCGCTTGCCGACACCGTTCGTTAGGAGCGGAGCGCCGGAGGCGCGGAGTCGAAGGGCCCCGCCCCCGCCCTCGCCGGTGAGCTCGACGATGTCGTCCTCGCCCATCCTCGCCACCCACCCGCGGTCGACGACCAGCGAGGCGTGCAGGTCGAGCAGGAGCGCGGGCCCCGCCACCACGGCTCCCGCCGGCAGCGCCGCCAGGTCCCACACCGGCGCCTCGGACCGGCGCCCCGCCGACCACATCGGCTGCGTCCGCCGCGGCGGCGGCAGCGTGCCGCCCGGCCGCGCCGGCAGCCGCGGCGCGGGATCGCGCGCCTCGACCTCCACCCGGCCGGCGCACAGCTCGACCGCGGCGTCGCGGGCGTAGCCGAAGCGGACGCGGTGCGCCGTCGTGAACGCCCGCGCCACCCCCGCCGCGTCGCGCCCGGCCGCCACCTCGAGCGCGGCGTCGCTGCCGCGATAGCGCAGGCTGACCGTCCGGATCACGGACACCTGGGCGGCGGCGGCCTCGGCCGCCAGCGCGGCCCGGCCCGCGGCCTCGAGGCCGTCCAGCCGCGTCGCCAGGGCCGCCAGCGCGGCGTCGTCGAGCGTCCCCCGCCCGCCGTCGACCTCGCCGTGCCAGGTCAGCGGCGCCAGCCCCAGGCCCCACGCCGACAGCAGGCCGGCGAAGCGCGGGACGATCACCCGGCGCACGCCGAGCAGCTCGGCCACCGCGCAGGCATGCATGCCGCCGGCGCCGCCGAACACCACCAGCGCGAAGTCGCGCACGTCGCGGCCGCGCGCGATCGTCACCTCGCGCACCGCCTCCGCCATGCTGGCGTTGGCGACCTCGACGAAGGCCGCCGCCGCCGCCGCCGCGTCGCCGCCGAGCGCGCGCCCGACCGCGGCCAGCCCGGCCTCGGCCGCCGCCCGGTCGAGCGGCCACGGGAAGTGATCGCCGGCCAGTCGCCCCAGCACCAGGTCGACGTCGGTGATCGTCACCTCGCGCGCGCCGGCGCGGCCGTAGCACAGCGGCCCCGGCGTCGCGCCCGCCGACGCCGGCCCCACCGTCAGCCGCACGCCGTCGTGGCGGCAGATCGACCCACCGCCGGCGGCCACGGTGTGGATCGCGATCGCCGGCGCCCGCACCCGCACCCCGGCCACCGCGAGCTCGTGCTCGCGATCGAGCGCGCCGTCGACGCAGGTCACGTCGGTCGAGGTGCCGCCCATGTCGAAGCCGATGGCCCGCGCCGCGCCCGCCGCCCGCGCCGTCGCCGCCGCCGCGATCGCCCCGCCCGCCGGCCCCGACAGCGCGGCGTCGCGGCCGCGCAGGCGGGCGGCGTCGGCCAGCCCGCCGCTCGACTGCATCAGCCGCACCGTCGAGCCCGGCAGCGCCGCGCGCAGCTCGGCGAGGTAGGTCGCCAGCACCGGCGTCAGGTAGGCGTCGACCGCCGCGGTCTCGCCGCGGGCCACCATCCCCGGCTCGGCGGCGACCTCGCTCGAGGTCGCGACGTGCGCGATCCCGGCGGCGCGGGCCAGCGCCGCGAGCTCCTCCTCCAGCGCCGGCGCCGCCCAGCCGTGCTTCACGACGATCGCGACGCTGTCGATGCCGTCGGCCGCCAGCGCCGCCAGCGCCGGTGCCACCGCGGCGGCGTCGACGGCCGTGACCACGCGACCATCGGGCGCGGCGCAGGCGTCGACCTCGACCACCCGCTCCGGCAGCGGCGGCGGCCGCTCGATCTCGAGCGCGAACAGCTCGGGCCGGGTCTGATCGCCGATGGCCAGGAGATCGCCGAACCCGCGCGTCACCACCAGCGCGGTGCGCGCGCCGCGCCGCTCGAGCAGCGCGTTGGTGGCCAGGGTCGTGCCCAGCCGCAGCTCCAGCGGCGGCGGCGCCTCGCCCGCGCCCAGCGCGAGCAGCGCGCGCACCGCCGCCATCACCGAGCCCGGCCCCGACAGCACCTTGGCCGTCCGCACCGCGGCCTCCCCGCGCCGGTAGCCGATGGCGTCGGTGAAGGTGCCGCCGCGATCGATCCAGAGCTGCCAGCGGTCGGTCGTGGTCACGGGGGCGCGGACCTCTCGGCGACGGCGCGGTCAGCCCAGGATGATGCGGGCGCAGCAGCGCGGGCGAGCCGCCGGATCGTCGGCGTCGACCAGGTAGCCGGCGGCGCCGGCGCGATCGCCGAGGGTGAAGGTCCGGAGGTGGACGCGCACGCGATCGCCGGCGAAGCTCGGCTTGCGGTAGGCGATGTCGAGGGCGCGCACCAGCGCCCGCCGCGGCCGGCCGCGAGCGGCCAGCCGGCGCAGCGCGGCCTCGGCGAACAGGCGCGGGTAGACCAGCGAGTTGACGTGCTGGTTGGAGTCGGTGTGGTCGAGCCCGAAGACCGTGACCGCGTCGTCGGCGACGGTCTCGTCCTCGAGCGCCACCGCGTCCGCCGGCAGGTCCATGGCGGTGGTGGGCGGCTGGAACGCGTACACCGCCTCGGGCACCGCCGGCAGCCCCTCGAGGTCGAGGCGCGTGACCCGGCGATCGCCGGCGCCGGCGAACAGCCGCGTGAAGGTGTGCTCGGCGAAGACCCGGCCGGCGACGACGCGCGGCCCCGGCCCCTCGGGCGGCACCATGCGCCCGCGCGGCCCCGAGACCTC
Source organism: uncultured delta proteobacterium (assembly GCA_900696455.1). Taxonomy (GTDB): domain Bacteria; phylum Myxococcota_A; class Polyangia; order Haliangiales; family Haliangiaceae; genus UBA2376. The sequence continues at coordinate 11,494 of CAADGB010000293.1, read as the reverse complement.
GACCCACATGTTGAGGAACAGCTTGTCGACCTCGCCGCCGACCTCGTGGCGCGCGAGCTGGTAGCCGCCGATGGCCTCGACCTTCTGATCGATGCGGATCGGCTCGTCGGTGCCCTCGACGGTGAGCCGCGACAGGATCGCGACCAGCCCCTGGCGCTGCATGCTGCGCGCCGACGGGTGATCGGCGAGGAGCTGCCGCCACACCGTCCACCCGATCGCCGGCGGCAGCGCGGTCATCATCATCCGCCCGTCCTGGGCCACGTCCTCGTAGCGCAGCGGGAACGACGCCCTGGCGACGCGCTCCGGCGGCAGCGCCGGCACGGGCGGGACGGGGAACGGCGGGGACGACATCCGCTCCACTCTACCGCCACCGCCGGCGCGCGCCGAGGCTGAACCCGCCTCCATCCCCGCCGCGTCGGGCGGTGTAAGGTGCGGCGTGCCCGCGCTGTCGCCCCTCCCCATCGACGAGGCGCTGCCGTCGCTGGTGGCGGCGGTGGCCGATCGCGGCGCCGCCGTGCTGGTGGCGCCACCGGGCGCCGGCAAGACGACGCGGGTGCCCGGCGCGCTGCTCGACGCCGGCCTCGCCGGTGCGGGCGACGTGATCGTGCTCGAGCCGCGGCGGCTGGCGACGCGGCTGGCGGCGGCGCGGGTGGCGTCCGAGCGCGGCGGGCGGCTGGGCGACGAGGTCGGGTACGAGGTCCGCTTCGATCGCAAGGTCGGCGCCGCCACCCGCGTCCGCTTCGTCACCGAGGGCGTGCTCACCCGCCGCCTGCTCGCCGATCCCACGCTGCGCGGCACCGGCGCGGTCATCCTCGACGAGCTGCACGAGCGCCACCTCGCCGGCGACCTGGCGCTGGCGCTGTGCCAGCGCCTGCGCGCCGGGCCGCGCCCCGACCTCCGGATCGTCGCGATGTCGGCGACGATCGATCCCGGCCCGGTGGCGGCCTTCCTCGACGCGCCGGTCGTCGAGTCCCGGGGCCGGACGTTCCCGGTCGCGATCGAGCACGCCGCTGCCCCCGACGACCGCCCGGTCGGCAAGCAGGTGGCGAGCGCGGTCCGCCGCCTGGTGAGCGAGGGCCTCGACGGCGACGTCCTGGTGTTCCTGCCCGGCGGCGGCGAGATCCGGCGCGCCGCCGAGGATCTGGCCGAGCTGGCGGCGCGCGCCGACCTGCTGGTCCTGCCGCTGCACGGCGACCTGCCGGCCGAGGAGCAGGACCGCGCGGTGGCCCGCGCCGACCGGCGCAAGGTCATCCTCGCCACCAACGTCGCCGAGACCTCGGTGACCATCGACGGCGTGGTCGCGGTGATCGACGCCGGCACCGCGCGCGTCGCGCGCCACGCGCCGTGGTCGGGGCTGCCCAGCCTGGTGATCGAGCCGATCTCGAAGGCCAGCGCCACCCAGCGCGCCGGCCGCGCCGGCCGCACCCGCCCCGGCCGCTGCCTGCGCCTGTACACGCAGCACGATCACGACACCCGGCGCGAGCGCGACGCGCCCGAGATCCTGCGCGCCGATCTGGCCGAGGCCGCGCTCGAGCTGCACGCCGCCGGCTTCGCCCGCCTCGACGACTTCCCGTGGTTCGAGCCGCCGCCGCCGGCGGCCGCGACGGCCGCCGACGAGCTGCTGCGCCGGCTGGACGCCGTCGACGACGCCGGCCGCGTCACCGCCACCGGCCAGCGCATGCTGCGCTTCCCCGCCCACCCGCGGCAGGCCCGGCTCCTGGTCGAGGCCGAGCGCCGCGGCGTGGCCAGCGAGGGCGCGGTGGTGGCGGCGCTCCTCGGCGCCCGCGAGCTGCGGCTCGAGCGGCGGGGCCCGGGGCCGCGGCCCGGCCCCGGCGCCACCCCCGGCGCCACCGCTCGCATCGCCGCCGACTCCGATCTGATCGAGGATCTCGACGCGCTGCTCGCCGCGCGCCACGGCGGCCTGCGCCCCCACCGCCTGCGCGACGCCGGCCTCGACGTCGCCACCGCGCTCGCGATCGATCGCGCCGCCCGCCAGCTCGAGCGCCTGGCCCGCGACGAGGTCGCGCCGCCGCGCGACGAGGCCGCGGTCGACGAGGCGCTCCTGGTCGCGACCCTCGCCGGCTACCCCGATCGGGTCGGGCGGCGGCGCGCGCGCTCGGCCGAGGTCGTCTTCGCCGGCGGCGGCGGCGGCACCCTGGCGCCGTCGTCGGTCGTGATCGACGCCGAGCTCCTGGTCGCGGTCGACGCCGGCGAGGTCGCGCGCGGCAGGGTCAGCATCCGCCGCGCCAGCCGGATCGAGCCGCTGTGGCTGCTCGAGCTCTTCCCCGAGCGCGTCGCCGAGCCCGACGAGCTGGTGTGGAACCGCGAGGCCGAGCGGGTCGAGCGCGCCCAGCGCACCACCTACGACGGCCTCGCCATCGACGAGCGGCTCGATCCCGCCGCCGCCCGCCGCGACCCGGGCGCCGCCGCCGTCCTGGCCCGCGAGGCCCTGGCCGTCGGCGTCGAGCGCTTCGTCGACGGCGAGCGCCTCACCGCCTGGCGCGCCCGCGTCGCCTTCGCCGCCGCGCACCTCCCGGACCTGGTCCCCCCCGGCGACGACGCCCTGGCCGCGCTCTTGACCCGGGCCTGCGCCGGCATGACCTCGTTCGCCGAGCTGCGCAAGGCGTCGCTGCTCGATCTCCTCGACGCCGAGCTCGGCCCGCACCGCGCCGCCGTCGAGCGCGTCGCGCCCACCCCCCTCCAGCTCCCGCGCCGCCGCGTCGCCGTCCACTACGAGCTCGATCGCCCGCCGTGGATCGCGTCGCGCCTCCAGGACTTCTTCGGCCTGCCCCGCGGCCCGACGGTCGCCGGCGGCCGCGTCCCGGTCGTCCTCCACCTGCTCGCCCCCAACCAGCGCCCGGTCCAGGTCACCCAGGACCTCACCGGCTTCTGGCAGCGTCACTACCCCGAGCTGCGCCGCCAGCTCATGCGCCGCTACCCGCGGCACGCCTGGCCCGAAGACCCGATGACGCTCATCGCCGGCGACGACTGACGCCGGGCGCGGCATGCCGACCGCGCCGCGCAGCGCGGCGCGGCGCGGGTGGCGGGATCAGCGCGCCGGGCCGCCGCGATCGTTGCCGCCCAGCTCGAGCACGAAGGTGCGCAGATCGGCGACCGCGAAGAGCTGGACCGCGGCCAGCCGAGGCGCGAAGGTCGGCGGCGTGTCGTAGCTCTCGGCGACGGTGACGGCGATCCCGCGATCGGGGAAGACCAGCTCGGTCGTGGTCGCGCCGTCCTCGAGGTAGCGGCCCGGACCCTCGCGCGCCGGGGCCCCGAGTCGAGCGAGGAGCTCGGCCGGCGTCGCCGCGCCGAGGCGGCCGGCGCCGGTGACCTCGACCAGGACCACGCGGTCGCGGTCGCGCAGCCAGTAGCGCAGGCCCCGGGCGTCGACGATCACCGCGTCGTGGCGTCCGAGCCGCGCGTCGCGCCGGGTCGCGCGGGCGCGGTCGACGCCCAGGTCGCGGACGAGCTCGCGCTCGCGCAGGTCGGGGGGCAGGCCGGGCCAGCGCGCCCAGTCGGCGGCGCGGAGCGCGGCGGCCCAGCCGAGGGTCGGCGTCGGGGTCGGGGTCGGCGGCGGGGTCGGCGGCGGGGTCGGCGGCGGGGTCGGCGGCGGAGTCGGGGTCGGGGTCGGCGTCAGGGACGGGGTCGGCGTCGGCGGGGCCGTCGACGCTGTCGGCGGCGGCGGATTCGGCGCCACCGACGTGCCGGCGCCGGCCGCGACCGGACGCGGGGGTGGGTCGGCGGGCGCGCAGGCGGCCACGACCAGCGCGGCGGCGGCGACGACGCGGCCGCGGGCGCGCACGATCGTCATCGCCCCCTCGGCTCGAGGGGCCGCGGCCGCGACGTGTCGTTGCCGCCCAGCTCGAGCACGAAGTCGCGCAGCGTGCACGGCGCGAACACCTGCACGGTGGCCAGGCACGGCGCGAAGCTCGGCGGGTCGTCGTAGCTCTCGGCGACCGTCACCGCGAGCCCGCGCGCGGCGTGGACCCGCTCGGTGGTGACCGCCCCGTCGCGCAGGTGGCGGCCGGGGCCGTCGCGATCGGGGGGCCCGAGCGCCGCGAGCAGCTCCTCCACCCCCGTCGCGCTCGGCGGATCGAGCCACTCGACCAGGACGACCGCGGCCCCGTCGGCCCACACCCGCAGCGGTGGCGCGTCGAAGCGCTCGCACGATCGTCGCCCCAGGCTGCTCGCCACCGGCGCCGGCACCGCCGCGCCGCCGAGCTCGGCCAGGACCTCGGCCACGGTCAGCCCCGCCGGCAACCCGGGCCAGCTCGCCCACCGCCCGGCGCGAGCGATGGCCGCCGCCGCGCGCCACGCCTCCCGCTCGCCGCCGGACATCGCCCCCGCCCTCACGCCGCCGGCACCAGCAGCACGGTGCCCGCGGCGATCGGCGTGGTCGCCGGCGCCGCCGGCAGCCGGTTGGCGCGCTCGAGCGCGGCCTGGGTCACGCCGCGCTGGCTCGCGACCTGGCCGCGGGTGTCCTCGGCGATCGCGGTGTGCCAGCGAACGCCGGTGACGGTCAGCACCTCACCTGCCGCGAAGCGATGGCTCGGATCTGCCTGCTCGGTGCCGCCGGCGTCGACGATCTGCGGGACGCCGGTCCGGTCGCGGATCTCCTGCACGGTCTCGCCACCGCTCGGAACGGTGTAGCGGTCGGGCTCACCGCCGGTGCCCGGCCGCCAGCTCGCGAGCCCGGCCAGCGAGTGCGCTCCGCGCGTCGACGGCCCCAGCCCGATCGCCTCGACGTGGCCCATGAAGTACGCGGCGCGCACGTTGTCCTCGCCGACCCGGGCGGCGATGGCGTCGGCCTGCGCCATCGAGTCGTAGTGGTTGTCGAGCACGCGGTGGTCGATCGCGCTGCCGGGAGCGTAGAGGGCCGGGTCCACCGGGTCCACCAGCAGCGAGCCCTCGACCGACTGGCGGAGCGGGAGGTCGCCGGCGATGGTCGGGCGGATCGCGTTCCACGCCTGCTGGGTCATGTGCTCGTCCATGCCCTCGATGAGCACGTCCCGGGCGGCGCCGCCGATCGCCTCGGCGGCGGCGGCGTAGTTGGGATGCGCGGCGAGGTGCATGAACTCGTGGATGAAGGTGGCGAACAGGCCCCACATGCCGACCAGGTCCTGGTAGCCCGGATCGCGGAGCTGCACGAACACCGTCCCCGTGCCGGCCTCGGCCGGCCACGACCGGATCATCTGGGTCACCTTGGCGCGTCCGCCATGGCCGTTCAGCCAGAGATCGCGGACGCGGGCTCGCTCGGCGCGGTCCGGCCGCGCCCGGCTGATGTCGAAGTGGTGGGCGGCCTGGACCTGACCGGCCGCGTAGCTGCCGTTGTCCATGAAGTACTCGGTCCATCCGAGCATCGTGGGCCCGTCGACGGGGCGGGTCGACGCGTCGGCCAGGCCCATCCGGCTGGAGCCGGGATGGAAGTCGCCGGTCGGGCGGCGGCTGGCCATCACCATCGACGCGCCGAAGACCCGCTGCACGCGCGCCTGCGCCAGGTCCGCCATCTGGTTGGCCTGGCCCATGTTCGCGACCGGCGTCGCGGCCAGGTTGCCGGCGTAGGCGGCGGCCATCGAGTCGAGCGCCGCGATCATCTCGGTCTCGTAGGCGCCCCCGACGCCGGTGCCGGTCATGGCCGGGCTGCTCGAGACGCCCCCGCTCGACGACACGTTGGGGTTGAGGATCTGCTCGACGGCGTCGTGATCCGCCTGGCTCACCGGACGGACGCGGTCGAGGACGGTGCGGGTCGGCCCGGCGATGCCCTGGGTGGCCAGCTCGTCGAGGATCCCCCAGGTCCGCAGGCCGCACTCGCCGTCGGGGGCCAGGCCGTGCCGGCCCTGGAACCCGACGAGCGCGGCGCGGGTGAGGGGCCCGAACCAGCCGTCGACGACCAGCGGCGGCGTCGCGCCGTCCTCGTTGAGCCGGGTCTGGAGCTGGCGGACGTCGTCGGAGTCACGCATGCCCTCGCGCAGGACCGGGTGGGTCGCGGGTCGATCCTGGACGCGGCGCTGGACCGCCGCGCCGGTCGCGGCGGACGCGGACGCCGGCCGCGCGCGGGCGACCTCGTCGAGCAGGTCGACCGCCGATTGCCCGGCGACCACGCGCGCCGCGACCCGGTCGGCATGCTGCTCGTGGACGTCGCCGGCCTCACCGACGCCGCCCTTGAGCTGGACGCCGCCCTGCTGCTGGACGACGTGGGCGGCCTCGTGCGCGGCGGTGAACAGCTCCGCCGGTCCGGCGAAGGCGACCTGATCCCCGACGGCGTACGCCTCCGCGCCCATCGCCCGCGCACCTGCCGCCGCGCTGGCGTCGGTGTAGGCGCGCACCGAGGACACGTCGTGCGCGCCGAACAGCGGCTGGATCGTGTCGAGGTGGGGCAACGGCCCGGCGGTCCCGCTCGTCCCCGACGCCGCCGCGCGATGCACGGCCTCGCGATCGGCCTCGCCCGCGCGCTCCGCCGCCGCCTGCTGCTGGACCGGTGCGGCGCCGAGCCACGGGATCGGTGGCTCGTCGGGGAACAGCGCCCGGCTGGAGACCGGCTCGCCACCGACGGCCTGCACGAAGCCGAACGCCGGCATCGCCGCCGCCGGCGCCTGGTCGGCCGGCGCCTGCGCCCGGCGCTGCACCGACAGGTGCTGGCTGAGCGTGCGCGCGCCCGGCTTGACGCCGGTCGGGTAGGCCTCGCCCTGCTCGCTCCCCGGGTCGCGCTGCCGCTGATCCCTCACGGGCCGAGGCTACCACGTCCCCCGCCGACGACACCGGACGGCGCATCGCCGGTCCCGACCGCCCAGCCCCGCGCCAAGGTTTCCGCCAGACGCGGAAGCCGGCACGCCGTGCGTTCACCCCGTGGCGGTGAACCGCGAGCCGCCTGGTGACCACCCGACGGCGGTGATTGCCCGGACGCGGCGCCGCGTGCGAACCTCGGTCGCAGGGCGCGCGTGGCGACCCGCGAACGATGAAGGACCGGCGATCGAGGGTGGGAGACGGAGACGGCGCGGACCTCGACGCGCCGGCGGCGGGGCGCTCGACGCGGACCGCGGCCCTGCCCGCGCGCGGCGAGCGGGTCACGGCGCCGCCGCTGCAGCGCCAGCCCGGCGAGCCCGCGGCGGAGCTCGGCGCGCTGCTCGACGCCGCGGTCCGGCCCGACCTGGTCGTGCAGCGAGACGGCGACGGCCGCGGCGCGTCGACCGACGACGTCGCGGCGACCGCGGCCGCCGGCGTGGGGGGGAGCGGGCACGGCCTGCCCTTCCTCGACGCCATCCAGACCGCGTTCGGCCGCCACGACGTGACCGGCGTGCGCGCCCACACCGACGACCGCGCCGCCGACGCCGCGCGCGCCATCGGCGCCCGCGCCTACGCCACCGGCTCCGACGTCGCGTTCGCCGGCGCGCCCGACCTTCACACCGCCGCGCACGAGGCCGCGCACGTCGTCCAGCAGCGCGGCGGCGTCCAGCTCGCCGGCGGCGTCGGGCAGGAGGGAGATCGCTACGAGCAGCACGCCGACGCGGTCGCCGACCGGGTCGTGCGCGGCGAGTCGGCCGAGGCGACGCTGGACGCCCTGGGCGCGACCGCCGAGGTCGCTGGCGACGCGAGCCCACCGGCCGTGCAGCGCGTCTCGGAGAGGGCGCACCAGGACCTCCTCCTCGACGATCAGCGGGAGATCCGTGCCGGTCAGGAGAAGCTCGGCTGCGCCGCGCTCCGCAACGCCGTCGTCAACATGCTGCGCGACCAGGCGGCGGCCGTGCTCGCCCCCCTCACCGAGGACAAGCAGCACTGGCCCATCGACTTCGGCCGCCTCCTCCAGGAGTGCCGGCAGACCAAGGGCCACGCCGGCAAGTGCACCGCGCTGATCGCAAAGGCGGTCGACAGCGCCCGGGTGCTGGTCGAGGCCCTGGCGGTCGAGCTCGAAGCGCTCGCGGTCGGGCGCGAAGAGCTCCAGCGGGTCCACCTGCCCCAGCTCGGCTACGCGCGGACCCAGGCGGCCGCGCGGGCCTTCGCCGCCTCGGACCGCGCGCTCCCGTTCCCCGAGTTCGCGCGGCTCCACGCCCTCGAGTCGGTCCCGGCGGTCGACCTGCGCAGGCTCGAGGTCACGCCTCGCCCCCCGTCGTACGAGCGCGTCCCGCCGTCCCGAGACGTCCTCGCCTCCGCGGCCCGCACGGCCAAGGAGGGCGCACCGATGCCGCCCAACGGCTACATCGAGCGCCACTTCAGCCGCACCACGATGGAGTTCCTGCTGGCCCACGCCGACGTCGGCATCCACGTGCTCGAGGGCACGGTCAACGATCTCCTGGCCCACGCCCGCGGCGCCGGCTTCACCCATCTGCACCGGCTCGAGGACAACCCGCAGACCGACTTCATCAAGTACACCGCGCGCGACGTCCAGGACGGACGGACCTGCGTGCTGGTGCTGGCGCCGTCTGGTGACTCCTATCGCAAGGAGCTCCTCGCCCACTTCACCCACTACCAGGACGCCGAGCGCCGGACCATCGATCCCGGCCGGGTCCAGCTCCTCCGACTGCACCCGCAGCAGGCCGAGCACGAGTTCGAGCAGACCCTCGCCGAGCTCGCGCTGCCCGCGATCGACGTCCTCGTCCTGGGCAAGGTCGACGACTTCGGGAGCCAGCTCAAGGACCGCGGCATCAACCCGCTCCGGGTGGTACGCGGGACCAACCCGCCGGTCTACGGCAAGGTCTTCGCCGTCAACGGCAAGGTCGTCCTGTCGCTGGCCATCGAGCCCGGACTCTACGCCGGGCGGGCCGGCGCCTTCCTGCGCGTGCTGCTCGCCCGCCACAAGGCGCAGGCGATGATCTTCGCGGGGACCGCGGGCGGGCTCGATCCGAGCCTGCAGGTCCAGGACATCGTCGCGCCGACGCTCTTCACCCAGGTCGACCAGCTCGACCCGTCGCTCGTCATCGACGACCAGCCGAACCACGCGGTCGACGTGCTGGCCGAGGTCGAGCGCGTGCCGGCCCGGCATCCCCGGGACGTGCCGGCCAAGGAGCGGAAGGCCGAGGCGTTCTTCGGCGCGGGCGTGACCCACGGCGCGGTCGACAGCATCCTGCTGGAGGACCTGCCCTGGTTCGCGACCCACCGGAGGGGGCTGACCGTGGTCGAGCAGGAGGTGACGGGGTTGCTCGCCGCGGCGCGCGACGCAAAGGCCAAGCTGAACAGCTACGTGTTCCTGACCGTCTCCGACGTGCTCGGCCGCGACACGTTCGATCAGGCGGAGACCCATCAGGCCGCGCCAGCGAAGCACAGGATGGGTGGGCTCATGATGCGAGCGCTGGAGCGCGAGCTCGGTCGGATCGACGCCGTGCCCGAGACCGGGTTCGACGTGGGCGCGCTCAAGCTCGAGCTGAGCACCGAGATCCCGCGCGAGCGCTTGAAGCGGATGGGGGCGCGGCTCAACGAGATCGGGGGCGGCCTGCCCAAGCTCGAGAAGACCGAGCACGGCATGACCACCGCCCAGGAGCAGAATCCGGACGTCGAGCGCGGCAAGAAGCTGGCCGCGGTCAGCCAGCAGATCCTCGACATGAGGCGGGAGAAGACCGACCTCGAGGCGGCCATCGCGCGGCTGGAGCTCGTGCTGGAGGCGCGAGACGTGCTCCTGCGCCAGCTCGGCCCCCTGCTCCAGCGCCTGGCCCAGCTCCACCCCAAGCAGGCCGTGGCGCTCGAGGCCAACCTCAAGGACGCCATGGTCGACTCCGCGTTCAAGCAGCCCACGGACCCGGACCAGCGCCCCGCCGCGCTGGACGCGATCCTGCTCGACCTCGTCAACCTCTTGCTCCCCCTGCTGCAGCGACACGGTCAGCTCGTCAGCCAGTTGACCCTGCCGTTGCTACCGGAGCCGAAGAAGCTGTGACGACCTCCATCCTCCCGGTCTCCGCCGCGCCGACGGCCGCCGAGCTGCGCGCGCTGGCGGCGCTGGTCCCGACCTGGTTCCGCATCGAGGCCGGGGACGGCGCGGTCCTGGTCACGCTGCACGCGCCGGGCGCGGCGCCGCCACGGCCGCTGGTGACCTACGCGATCCGCCCCGGCCCCGGCGGGGACTTCGCCGGCACGCCGCTGGCGGAGCTGGTCACCGCGCTGGGCGAGACCGTGATGAGCCACTACCGCGCCGCCGCGGATGACGCCTCGCAGCCGTCGCTGGTGCGCGTGCTCCAGGTCGCGAACGATCCGCCGCTGCTCGCGCCCCGCCGCGCGGCGCCTGGCGGAGAGCTGGTGGCCACGACCGCGCGAGTCCACACCGTCGCCGTCGACGACTGGTTCGCGGACGGCTGAGCCGTTCGATCCAGGGCGACCGCGCCGGCCCGCCGGATCGCCCGCCGGTCCGGCGCCGCCAGATTGTGCAACGCCGGGACAGCGCGTGACCCGCGCGTCCGGACCCGCGGCGGGCGCAACGCGTGCGCGACGCGTAACCGGCCGTCCGCCAAGCGGTCGGGCGGAACGCGACGATGGGCCGGTGCGGCACGCGCGGTGCAGAGGGGTCAGGGCGCAACCCAGGAGGAATCATGCGTCTCTCGTCCGCCGTGTCCGCGCTCGCGTCCGTGCTCGTCGCTGCCCCGCTCGCCGCCTGTGGCGGTGACGCCCTCGATCCCGGCGCCGGCGACGACCCTGGCACCGGGTCGCTCACGCTCCTGGTCGACGCCGCCCTCGAGGCGACGCCGGTCGTCACCAACGCCGCGAGCGCCGACGGGTTCCGCACCCGCTTCCACGTCGCCGTGCGCAAGGACGACGCGCCGGTCACCGCCGGCGAGGTGGTCGTGACCTCGAACGGCGGGGCCGTCAGCCTGACCTACGACGCCGGCGAGGCGCGGTGGCGCGGCGAGCAGGCCGGCTACCACGAGGTCTACGTCCTGTCCGTCACCTCCGGCGACGACTTCGTCGACGGCGTGCGCGTGGACGGCCCGGCGCCGCACCACTTCACCTCGCCGGCCGCCGGCGCCACCGTCGACGCGACGGCGCCGCTGGTCGTGCGCTGGGCCCGGGGCGAGGCCGCCGCCGTGGCGCGGTTCGAGACCGAGGCGCTCGACGAGCTCGAGGTCGCGGACAGCGGGACCTTCACCGTCCCGCTCGGCGGGCTCAGGAGCAAGCCCGACGAGCCCGAGCAGGAGCGGATCCGGCTCGACCGCTTCGCGCGCGTGACGCCGGCCGGCGCGGTGGCCGGGTCGTCGGTGCGGGTCGAGGTGCGCAACGAGCTCACCCTGGTCGTCGCCGCGACCGGCCTGTGAGTCCGCGCCCGCGCCTCGCGAGGGCCGTGGCGCGTGCGGGCGCCATCGCTCCTCCGACGGCCGCGGCTCGTCGGCCGTCGGCCTTCGACGCGCCCTCGCTGGCGCTCGGGCGGCTCCTGACGAACGGCGCCGGCACGCGCCCGACATCACTCGCGCGACGGCCGCGGCTTGTCGGCCTTCGACACGCCCTCGCTCACGCTCGGGCGGCTCAGGCCGACCGGAGAGATTGGCTCGCCGTTCGTTTCCCGCAATCTCCGACCGCG
>CAADGB010000292.1 GCA_900696455.1 uncultured delta proteobacterium | reverse complement strand
CGGCGCTGGCGGCGGTGGCGGCGCTGGCGGGGCCGGGCTGCGGCCGGCGCGCGGCGGCGCCGCCGCCGGATCCCGAGCGCCTCGCCGACGCCGCGGTGGCGCCGCGGCCGCGGCCCGCCGAGGTCGCGCACGTGACGATCAAGGTCCTCGGCATGACGTGACTGGAGTACTGCCCCCGCCGGGTGCGGGCCGCGCTCACGGTGGTGCCGTCGATCTACGAGGTCGGCCTCGACCTCGATCGGGACGAGGTCTACGTCTCCTACGACGCGGGCGCCGGCGACGCGGCTGCGGCCAGCGCGCCGATGATCGCGGCGATCGAGCGCGCTGGCTTCGACCCGTGGCTCAAGGGCCCGGGCTGGCCGGACGGCGTCGTCGCCGAGCCGCTCCCGGCCTACGTGGCCCCGCGCTGACGCCCGGCCGGACCATCGGCCGGAGCCCGGGCGGAGCCCGGGCGGAGCCCGGGCCGGATCAATCGAGGATGCCGTCGACCGGGCCCTGGCCGGCGCGGACCAGGATGATCTCGTCGCCGTCGACCTCCAGCACCGTCGACGGCGCCTCCTCGGTCGGCGTGGCCTCGACCACGACGTCGAGGAAGCGCTCGAACGCCTCGAGCACCTCGTCGATGTCGCGGCACGGTTCGCCGGTGGCCGGCGAGATCGCGCTGGTGGTGAGCAGCGGCCGGCCGAGCTCGGAGACGATGGCCTGGGCGATGGGGTGGCTGGTGACGCGGATGCCGACGGTGCGCCGCTTGTGATCCATGAGCGCGCGCGGCACCTCGCGGCTCGCCGGCACGACCAGGGTGTAGGGCCCGGGGAAGATACGCTGGGCGAGGCGGAACGCGGTCTGGTTGAAGTGGCCGTACTGCGACGCCGTCGACAGGTCGGGGCAGATGAGGGCCATGCGGTGGTTCTTGGGCATGCCCTTGGCCCGGTGGATCTGCTCGATCGCGCCCTTGGCCTCGATGGCGCAGCCCAGGGCGTAGATCGAGTCGGTGGGGTAGCCGGCGACGCCGCCGTCGTGGAGCACCTCGACGATCTTGGCGATCTTGCGCGCCGACGGCGTGCCCCACGGCTCGATGTGCAGGCGGATCGGGTTGGCCACGGCTACTCCGCCCCCGGCGTGGGTCGGCCGCGGAAGCCGCTCGCGGTCACGTACTGCTCGATCGAGATCTGGCGGCTCGACGCCGGCTTGATGATCTTCACGCCGTCGAAGCGCGCCCGCACCCGCTCGACCAGCCGCTTCATGTCCGGCCCCTGGAACAGCTTGGCGGCGAAGCGGCCCCCGGGCGCGAGGGTGGCGATGGCGAGGTCGAGGGCGCGCTCGAACAGCGCCTCCGATCGCGCCTGATCGACGTGGCGGATGCCGGTGGTGTCGGGGGCCATGTCGGACAGCACCACGTCGAACGCCTCGAGGTCGTCGAGGAGGTCGGCCGGCACGACCGTGAAGACGTCGCCGACCAGCAGCCGGGCGCCGGGGACGCCGGGGATGGCGACCCGGTCGATGCCGACCAGGTGCCCGCGCTCGCCGACGCGGCCGCGCGCGTACTGCAGCCACGACCCCGGCGCGCAGCCCAGATCGAGGACGCGATCGCCGGGCCGGAGCAGCCCGACCGCGCGGTCGAGCTCCTCGAGCTTGAACACCGCGCGGGCGCGGAAGCCCGCGTCGCGGGCGCGCTCGTGGAAGTGATCCTTGCGGACCTTCCGGTCGCCGAGCCTGCTCCTGCCCTTCGCCACGCGACCACCGACGCGCTGGGCGCGCGGACCGAGCCGACCGAGCCGCGGCTCAGCGGCCGGCGGCGGCCTTCTTCGAGGCCTTGAGCGGGTTCTTGGAGCGGACCTCCTCCTTGCCCATGCCCTTGCGCTTGTACGCGGTCCGGGTCGCCGCCTGGGTGACGACGACGATGCCGTTGCGGGCCCCGGGGACGGCGCCACGCACCAGGATGCAGTTCTCCTCCTCGAGGATCCGGAAGACCTGGAGGTTCTGCACGGTCACGGCCTCGTCACCCATCTGGCCGGCCATGCGCTTGCCCTTGTGCACGCGCTGCGGGGTGAGGCGGCAGCCGATCGAGCCGCCGTGGCGGAAGTACTCGTGGGTGCCGTGGGTGGCGCGCATGCCCTTCATGCCGTGGCGCTTGATGACGCCCTGGAAGCCCTTGCCCTTGCTCTGGCCGCGGACGTCGACGGGGACGTTCTCGCCGGCGAACAGGTCCTTGGCGGTCAGCGCCTGGCCGACCTCGAAGCGGGCGACCTCCTCGGCCGGCACCCGGAACTCGCGGATGACGCGGACCGGCTTGGTGCTGGTGGCCTTGGCCAGGCCGGCCTCGGCGCGGTTGGTGAGGCGCGACGGCTTCTCGCCGAAGCCGATCACCAGGGCGCTGTAGCCGTCGTTGTCGACGGTGCGCTTGCCCAGGACGACGTTGGGGCCGGTCTGGATCACCGTCACCGGCACGCGCTCGCCGTCGTCGGCAAACACCTGGGTCATTCCGATCTTCTGTCCGAGCAGGCCGATGCGCGTCGCCATGATACGTATCCTGTGAGGAAGGGTCCGCGTATATACCGGCGCGGCGGCGGGGTGTCAAGCCGGGTCCGCCGGGGGAAACCGGAAGATCCGCGCGGTGTTGGCCACCGTGGCCGCCGCCAGCGCCGCCAGCTCGATCCCGGCCTCGCGGGCCACCACCGCGGCGGTGTGGACGACGTAGGCCGGCTCGTTGCGGCGACCTCGCACCGGCACCGGCGCCAGGTAGGGGCAGTCGGTCTCGACGAGGATGCGATCGAGGGGGACGCGGCGGGCCGCGTCGCGGATGGGCTGGGCGTTCTTGTAGGTGACGATCCCCGAGAACGAGACGTGGAAGCCCATGGCCACGTAGGCGGCGGCGTCGTCGGGGGTGCCGGTGAAGCAGTGGATGACGCCGCCGACCTCGGCCGCGCCCTCCTCGGCGAGGATGGCGCGGGCCTCCGCGTGGGCGTCGCGGACGTGGCACACCACCGGCTTGCCGACCTGGCGGGCCAGGGCGACGAAGCGGCGGAAGGCGTCGGCCTGGGCGTCGCGCGCCGAGTGATCGTAGTAGTAGTCGAGGCCGGTCTCGCCGATGGCGACCACCCGGGGGTGGGTGGCGAGGCGCTCGTGCACCGCCCACCAGTCGGCGGTCATCTTGCCGGCGTCGTGAGGGTGGGTGGCGACGGTGGCGAAGACGTCGGGGTCGCGCTCGGCCAGGGCCACCGCCCGCTCGGCGCTGGCGGGCTCGCCGACGGCGCCGATGACGACGATGCGGCGGACGCCGGCGGCGCGGGCGCGGGCCAGCACCTGGTCGCGATCGGCGTCGAACTCGGGGCCGTCGACGTGGGCGTGGCTGTCGGTGAGGACGAGGGCCGGGGCGGTCATGCTTCCTCGGGCGGGGCGGGGACGGGCTCGCCGGCGGCGCGGGCCCGGATCGCGGCCTCGGCCTGGGCGATGGCGTCGGCGAGATCGCGGCCGCGACGGCGGCGGGCGAGGGCGGCGAGCGGCGCCAGCGCCCACGGGCCGCCGACCCGCGCCAGCTCCTCGACGGCGACGCCGCGCACGGTGAGGCGGCGGGCCTCGAGCGCGGCCACCAGGTGGGCGCGGGCGCGGGCGTCGTGGGCACCGCCGGGATCGATCGCGCAGAGCGCGCCGGCGGCGCGGGCCTGGACCTCGGGGGTGGTGCCGCGCCGGTCGAGGAGCGCGGCCAGGGCCGGCGCCGCCTCGCGGTCGCCCAGGCGATCGAGCGCGACCACGGCGTCCCAGTCGCGCTCGCCGTCGGTCAGGGCGGCGATCAGGACCGGCGTCGCCCGCCGATCGCCGAGCAGCCCGAGGGCGTAGCCGGCGTCGAAGCGGGCGCCGCGATCGGCGTGGTCGAGCACCCGGGCGAGGAGCGCCGGCGCCCGGGCGTCGGCGGTCGCGCCCAGGGCCAGGGCCACCGCGCCCACCACCTGCGGATCGGCGTCGTCGAGGGCGGCGGCGAGCGGGGCGAAGGCGGCGATGGGATCGATCTCGGCCAGCGAGGTCGCGGCCTGGAAGCGCAGATCGGCCGGGCCCTCGCGCAGCGCCGCGGCCAGGGCGGTGAAGGCGCCGGCGGCGCGCAGGGTGCCGAGCGCGATGGCCGCGGCCTGGCGCACGCTGGCGTCGCCGTCGTCGAGGCGGGCGACCAGGGCGGCGATCACCGCCGGCTCGACGGCGCCGCCGGCCTCGCCGACCTCGCCCAGCGCGGCGGCGGCCTCGGCCCGGACCGCCGCGGCGTCGTCGGCGAGCGCCGCGCACAGGGCGGGCCGCACCCGCGCCCGATCGTCGGGCCCGACGTCGCCCAGCGCCTGGGCCGCGACCAGCTTGGCCCGGGTCGGCCCGGCGGCCAGGTCGCGCAACGCGGCGTCGACCGTGATCTGGCGGGTCGGGAACAGCATCGACATCAGTCCGCTCCCGGGTCCGGCGCGGCGGGGTCGCGGCGGCGGGCGCGCTCGAGCAGCGGCACCTCGCGTACGCGGTCGGGCGGCACGCGCGCGACGATGGCGCGGTAGAGCCCGCGCGCGTCCTCGATGTCGTAGGGCGCGGGGGCGCCGTCGCCGGGGACCAGCAGCGAGCGCTCGGCGTCGCCGCCGTCGACGAAGCAGGTCTCGGTCGCGGGCGAGGTCACCAGCTCCTCGACCTCGCCCCACGGCAGGCGGAAGCGGCGGTCGCCGGCGGACCGGACCTCGAGGGCGTCGTCGTCGACGACGACCTCGATCCGCCACGCCGGCGAGCCCAGGTAGAGGCCGCCGAGGGCGGCGCCGCCGAGCCCGATCACGACCAGGCCGGTCGCGGCCACGCCGCCGGCGATCAGGCCGACGACGCCCACGATCACGCCCAGGACCATGGCCAGGGTGGCCAGGCCGCGGAAGCGGGGCCGGAAGCGGTGGCGGGCGGGGACGGACACGCCGGCAGCCTAGCAGGCCGCGGGCGAGGCACCCGGCGGCGCGGCGCGGTATCATGGCGATCCATGTCCCGCGAGCACCGTCGCGCCCGCCGCGTCGCCGTCAACCTGCCCGCCGTCGTCGAGTCGATCGGTCAGCCCGAGGTGACCCTGCACCCGGCGGTGGCCGCGGTCTACCGGCGGGTCGATCCCGACGTCAGCGCCCTGGGGCGGACCCAGCCCGGCTTCATCCGCGACCTGTCGACCAACGGCGCCTTCATCGGCTGCGAGCCGCTGCCGCTCCTGTCGCGGGTGCGCGTCGGCTTCGAGCTGCCGTCCTACGGCGCGGTCGAGGCGGTGGGCTGGGTGCTGTGGGGCCGCGAGGCCGACTGCGAGGTCCCCGACGCCCTCGGCGATCCGGTGCCGCTGCCGCGCGGCATCGGCGTGCTGTTCGAGGCCATGCCCCTCGAGGCGCGGCAGATCGTCGCCCGCATGGCGCGGTAGCCGGCGGCCCGCCGTCGTCAGTCGCGGCGGGTGCGGCGGTGGAGCGTCGACGGGTCGACGCCGAGGAGCTCGGCGGCGCGGGTCTTGTTGCCGCCGCAGCGCGCCAGGACCTGGGCGATGTGCTCGTCCTGGACCTCGCGCAGGGTGCGGACGCGATCGCCGCCGCCGCTCGCCGCCGCCGTGCGCACGCGATCGAGGGCCTCGACGCCGAGCCGGGGGCCGGTGGCGACCACGACCATGCGCTCGATGTGGTTCTCGAGCTCGCGGACGTTGCCGGGCCAGCTCTCGCGGGCGAGCGCCGCCACCAGCTCGGGCGCCAGCCGCCGCGCCGGCGAGTGCGGGTTGCGGGCGCAGGACTGGGCGAAGAAGTGGGCGGCCAGGGCCGGGATGTCCTCGCTGCGCTCGCGCAGGGGCGGGACCACGACCGGGACGACGTCGAGGCGGTAGTAGAGGTCCTCGCGGAAGGCGCCGCTCCGCATGCGCTCCTCGAGATCGCGGTGGGTCGCCGACACCAGCCGGACGTCGACCGACTGGCCGTCGTCGCTGCCGACGGGGCGGACCTCGCCGAGCTGGACCACGCGCAGGAGCTTGGCCTGCAGGGCCGGCGGCATGTCGCCGATCTCGTCCAGGAACAGGGTGCCGCCGGCGGCCTCGACGAAGAGCCCGGCGCGGGCGGTGGTGGCGCCGGTGAAGGCGCCGCGGACATGGCCGAACAGCTCGCTCTCGAGCAGGGTCTCGGGCAGGGCGGTGCAGTTGACCGCGACGAACGGGCGGTCGCGGCGCGGGCCGGCGGCGTGGAGGGCGCGCGCCACCAGCTCCTTGCCGGTGCCGCTCTCGCCGCGGATGAGCACCGGCGCCGGCGACGGCGCGACCCGGGTGATGAGGTCGGCCAGCGCCCGCATCGCCGGGCTCGAGCCCACCAGGGCGTCGAGGCCGCCGCGGCTGGCGGCGTGCAGCGCGCGGTGCTCGCGGCGCAG
Organism: uncultured delta proteobacterium; assembly: GCA_900696455.1. Classification (GTDB taxonomy): domain Bacteria; phylum Myxococcota_A; class Polyangia; order Haliangiales; family Haliangiaceae; genus UBA2376. The sequence continues at coordinate 8,451 of CAADGB010000292.1, read as the reverse complement.
CCGGCGCTCGGCCACCGCCCGCTCGACGTGCAGGCGCAGCTCCTCGAGGCGCACCGGCTTGGTGACGTAGTGGTGGGCGCCGCGGCGCATGGCCTCGATCGCCGAGTCGATGCCGCCGAACGCGGTCATGATGATGACCGGCAGGTCGGGGTCGGTGTCGCGGGCGGCGGCGAGGACGTCGAAGCCGTCGACGTCGGCCATGCGCAGATCGGTGATCACGAGATCGAAGGCGCGGTCGCGCAGGGCGGCGGTGGCGGCCTGGCCGCCGGTCTCGACCTCGCAGGTCCAGCCGGCGTCGCTCAGGGCCTCGCTGACCACCGCCGCCATGGCGGGGTGATCGTCGACGACGAGGATCCGCCCCGACAGGGCGGCGGACGTCAGGCGGCGGCTGGCCACGTTACGCGCACCAGGGTACCGGCGCCGGGGCGGCTGTCCAGATCGATCTCGCCCTCGTGGGCGCGGACGAGCTGGGCCACGACCCACAGGCCGAGGCCGGTGCCGTGGCCGCGCTTCTTGGTGGTGTAGAACGGATCGAAGACCTGGGTGCGCACCGCCGGCTCGATGCCGGCGCCGTCGTCCTCGACCTCGAGCAGCACCGCGGGCGCGCCCGGGGGCGCGGCGGGGGCGGCGCGGGCGCGCACGGTGACGCGGCCGCCGCGCTCGCAGGCGTCGAGCGCGTTGATGGCGAGGTTGACCAGCACCTGCTGGAGCTGCCCGGGGTCGGCGCGCAGGGGCGGGAGGTCGGGCGCGGCCTCGGTCGCGATCGCGACGCCCCGGCGCTCGGCCTCGACCGCCAGCAGCTCGGCGACGGTGGTGAGGGCGCGCGCCGGGGGGATGGGCTCGGTCACCGGCGGCGCGATGCGGACGTAGTCGAGCAGGTGGCTGATGAGGCGGCTCACGTGATCGACCTGCTCGAGGACGATCTGCTGGCCGCGGACCTCGGGGTGCTCGCCCAGGCGGTCGATGGCCAGCTCGGCGCGGGCCCGGATCACGTTGAGCGGCGTGCCCAGCTCGTGGGCGATGCCGGCGGCGAGCTGGCCGGCGGTCACCAGCTTCTCGGAGTGCAGGAGCCGCTCCTCGATCCGCCGCAGCGGCTCGAGATCCTCGATCACGAGGAGGGCGTGGACGTCGCCCAGGCGGTGGGCCAGCGGCACGGCGTGGACGTTGACCCGCGACGGCTCGCCCCACAGCGGCAGCTCGAGGCGGTGCAGCGAGCGCGCGGCGCCGGCGGCGGCGGCGTCGCCGACCAGGCGGCTCAGCTCGGCGAGGCGCGGCGCGGGCAGGCCGGGGAAGGCGGCCGCGAGGTCGGCGCCGATCACGTCGCGGCCGAGGCGGACGGCGAGCCAGCGGTTGACGGCGGCGACGCGGAGCTGCGGATCGAGGGCGAGCACGCCGGTGGGGACGTGGTCGAGGATCTTCTCGGCCTTCTCGGTGAGGTGGGCGAGGCGATCGGCCTGGCGCAGCCGCTCGTGGAGGGCGGCGGCGCGGCGGGCGTTGCGCACGAAGTAGAACGAGAGCGCCGCCAGGAGCGCGATCGCGACGGTGCCGCCGGCGAGCAGGCGGCGGACCAGCGTGCGCTCCTGGTCGCTGAGGACCGCGGTCGAGGCCACCACCGCCAGCGACCACGGCTCGCCGTCCTCGATCAGCACCGGCGCCGTCACCGCGACCGCCGGCGCCGCCGGCAGCTCGATGGCGTGGGCCTCGGCGCTGGCGATCGTCAGCGAGCCGCGGGTGCGGGCGCGGGCGAAGGCCATCAGCCGGTCGAGGCCGGGCGAGGCGGTGGTGTCGAGGGCGCGCACCCGGGCCGCCAGGCCGGGGCTGCTCGCCGGCGCCGGGCGGCCGTGGGCGCCGAGGACGAGCAGCGCCGACGAGGCGTCGGTCAGGAGCCGCAACCCGGTGAGGAACGGCCGCATGTCGACGACCAGCGCGACCACCAGCCCGCCGTGGCGGGGGCTGGCCCGGGCGAAGACCCGGTACCAGGCGATGTCCTCGGCCTCGGAGCCCAGCGGCGGCGAGGTGATGAGGCGCCCGGGGCGAGCGGCGGCGGCGCGGACGGCGTCGTCGAGGGCGCCGCGGGCGCGCGCCAGCAGCTCGGGCGAGGTGTCGGGCACGGCGGCCCGCACCAGCACGGCCCCGGCGGCGTCGTACAGCTCGGCGGCGAGGTAGGGGCGCTCGATCGTGATGATCGCCGCCAGCTCGCGCTCGCGGATCTCGGCCTGGGGCGAGCGCGCGAGCAGGGCCGCCGCCAGCTCGAGATCCTCGCCGATGTCGTCGACGTCGCGGGCCAGCGCGGTCGCCGCCTGCTCGACCGCCGCCAGGCGATCGGCGGCGAAGCTGGCGCGCAGCGCGGCGCGATCGCGGTCCAGGACCCGGACGCCGAGGGCGAACAGGCCGAGGGCCGCGACGCCGACCGCGGCCAGGGCGACGAGGGTCGCGCGCGACATGCGGCCGCCAGGCTAGCACCGCCGCGCGCCGCGCTCGTCTTGCATCGTGCAAGAGCACCGTGGCGAAGTGCCAGGCCGGCGCGCGGGGCGCCGCGAGACCTCGCGCGGTTGATGGCGGCACGGGGCGTGCAACCAGCGCGAGCGCGATGGGGACGGAGCCCGAGCCGCGCCAGCTCGACCGCACGCCCGAGGTCCTGGGCGTCGTCGCCGACCTGCTGATCATCGTCGCCTCGATCCTCGCCCTCGGCGTCTTCCGCTGCTAGCCGTCTGCCGTCCGCGAAACCACCAGCGAGCCACCTGACCACCATGCGCACCACCCTCTCGATCGTCCTCCTCGCCACGCTCACCCTCGCCGCCTGCAGCAAGAAGCGGCAGGCGACCACGCCGCCGGCCGGTCCGACCCGGCCGGCGGCGACCAGCACCCGGGCCGAGGCCCCGGCGCCGGGCACCGCCACCGTCACCGGCCTCGGCGACGACGCCGGCGGCATGCCCCGCCTCGGCCCCATCCGCTTCGAGTTCGACTCGGTCGTGCTGTCGGCCGAGGCCCGCGCCACCCTCGACGCGCTGGCGGCGTGGATGAACCGCAACCAGGCCCGCGTGCTGGTGGAGGGCCACGCCGACGAGCGCGGCACCACCGAGTACAACGTGGCCCTCGGTCAGCGCCGGGCCCAGGTCATCGCCGACTACCTGGCGCGCCTCGGCGTCTCGTCGTCGCGGGTGGAGACCATCTCGTACGGCGAGGAGCGGCCCGCCGTCGCCGGCGCGGGCGAGGACGCCTGGGCCCAGAACCGCCGCGGCGAGATCCGCACCCAGCCCTGACTCTGGTGAGCGACGACCGGCGCCCGCGGCGCCCGCGATCCGGCGGCCGAGGCGCCCTGCGCGCCTGGGTCCCTCCACTCCTTCGCGGGGTCGGGGCGCCGCGGTCACGCCGGCCGTCGCTCGCCGCCTGTCCGTAACCGTCGCAACGCCGACATCTCGAGGAACAACGTGAAGCAGCTCGTCCTGATCGTGTCCTGTCTCGCCCTCGTGGCCTGTGGGGGCTCCAAGAAGGCCGCGGTGGAGCCGACGCCGGTGGCCAAGGTCCCCGCGCCCCCGCCCGAGCCCGAGCCCGAGCCCGAGCCCGAGCCGGTGCCGCCGCCCCAGGAGTGGTCGGCCTCGGCCGCGCTGGCGCCGGTGAAGGGCGCCAAGCTCAAGCCCGGCGCGGTGCGCCTGACCCAGACCGAGGGCGAGGGGGTCCGCGTGGTCACCACCCTGACCGGCCTGGCGGCCGGGACCTACCACCTGGTGGTGCACGAGTCGGCCGACTGCGGCAAGAACGCGACCAAGATCGGCCCCGCGTTCGGCCCCGCCGCCGAGGTCGCGCTGGCCGTGGCCGTGGCCAAGGGCAAGGCCGGTGAGCTCGACACCATGGTCGAGCTCCAGCTCGACGGCGAGGACGCGATCGTCGGCCGCACGCTGGTCGTGCACGCCGACAAGAAGGGCAAGCCGGGCGCGGTGGTCGCCTGCGGCCCGATCGTGCTCGACGCGGACGACGACGACGAGGAGTAGCCCGGCGCGATCCGGGCGCGTGCGCGTCACCCGCGCCGGGACGAGCGGTCGTCGCGGCGATCGTGCCGCGCTCGCCCCGGGTTCGCCGGCCGCTCAGCCCGCGAGCTGCCGGAGCTGTTGCTCGAGCACGCCGACGAGCTGGAAGCAGTGGGCGGGCAGCTTGCGCCCCGGGGTGTTGCCCTCGAACGGGTACGGCGGGTTGGGATCGGGGGCCAGCGCGTGCAGGAACGCGATCTCGCCCAGGACCAGCGAGGCCAGGTCGTAGACGTCGGCGGGGCGGATCGTGTCGGGCTCGGGCGCGCCCAGGTGATCGATGACCGGGTGGCCGGCGCGCTTCACCAGGGTCCGCGTCAGCTCGAGGCAGGCGAGCAGGCGGGCGTAGACGTCGGCCGGGCGCTTGCGGCGCTCGAGCGCGGGCTCGGCCGGCGCCGCGGTCCGCCCGAGGCGGGCGGCGTAGGCGACCGCGAACGACACCTGCTGGAAGACGTCGGCCGGCGTGAACGGGCGCTCGAGCAGGAGGTTGATCTGGCGGTTGACGGTGGACAGCGTGGCGAGGACGTCGGACGGCTGCTTCTGCGGATCGCGGGTCACCGCCGCCGGCAGCTCGACGATGCCGAGGGACTGCTTGATGGTCACGACCTCGCGCAGGGTGGCGTCGATCACCGCCAGCACGTGGCCGGGGCGGATCTCGCTGATCGGCGGGGCGTGGGGGACGGCCGCGGTCGGGTCGCCGGTCAGCTCGTGGCACAGGCGATCGGCCTTGCGGAAGACGGCCAGGGCCTGGAACCAGACCTCGCGCGGCGAGGCGCCGCTGACCGCGAGCGGCGGCCGTGGGTCGGCGGGCCGCCCCATCTCCAGCCGGATCAGCTCGACCTCGCCGGCGAGGACGAGGGCGCGGGCGTGGCAGTCGGGCGGCGTGATGCTCTCGAGGGACTGGGTCATGGCGGCGACGCTACCACGCGTCGTCGCCGCGCTCGCGCGGCCGCCGCTACTTCACGCGGGTGCCGGGCGGGGCGGCGGCGTCGACCGTCGCCAGCGCCAGGATGGCGTCGTCGCCCGCGGCCAGCACCATCCCCTCGCTGGTGAGGCCGCGCAGCGGCCGCGGCGCCAGGTTGGCGACCACCAGCACGCGGCGGCCGACCAGCGCGTCGGGCGCGAAGTGCTCGGCGATGCCGGCGACGATCGTGCGCGGCCGCTCCTCGCCGAGGTCGACCGCGAGCTCGAGCAGCTTCTTGGCCTTGGGCACCGCCCGCGCCGAGACCACGACGCCCACCCGCAGGTCGAGCTTCGCGAAGTCGTCGTAGGTGATCGTGGGCAGGAGCGGGGCGGCCGCGGCGGCGGCCTCGGCGACCGGCGCCGCCGCGGGGCTCGCGCCGCCCGCCGGCACCGGCGGACCACCGGCGCCCACCAGCTCCGGCGGCAGCCAGCTCGCGAGCAGGGCCGCCGCGCGCTTGTCGTCGATGCGCGGGAACAGCGGCGTGGCCGCGGTCGGCCGGAGCGCCGGCAGGTCGAGGCCGAAGCCGTCCTCGCTCGGCCAGCGCGCGTCGCGCTCGGCGACGCCGGCGCCGAGCCAGCCGTCGAGGGCGGCCGCGGTCGCCGGCAGGACCGGCGCCACCAGGAGCCGCGTCCACCACAGCGCCGCCGCCAGGGTGTGGAGGACGTGGTCGAGCTCGCCCTTGCGCGCCGGATCCTTGGCCAGGGTCCAGGGCTCGGTCGCGGCGATGTAGGCGTTGGCCTCGCGCACCAGCCGCCACACCGCCTCGAGCGCGCGCGACGGCGCGAAGCCGTCGAGCGCCATGCGGGCGTCGCGCGCGGCCTCGACCGCGACCCGGGCCAGGCTGGCGTGGGGGCCGGTGGCGGCGAGCGCGGCGTCGCGGGCGCCGGCGGCGCCGCCGCCGAAGCGGACGATCATCGTCAGGCTGCGGTTGATGAGGTTGCCGAGGTCGTTGGCGAGGTCGGCGTTGTAGCGCTCGATCAGGCCCTCGTAGATGAGGTCGCCGTCGTTTCCCAGCGGGGTCTCGCGCAGGAGGAAGTAGCGGACGGCGTCGATCCCGGTGGCCGGCACCGACGACGAGCCGGCGAGGTCGGCGGCGAGCGCGAGCGGCGAGACCCGCGTCGCCGGGATCGACTTGGAGATCTTGCGGCCGCCGATCGACCACCAGCCGTGGCACAGGATCGTCCGCGGCAGGGGCAGCCCGGCCGCCAGCAGGAACGCCGGCCAGTACACGGCGTGGAAGCGCAGGATGTCCTTGCCGATGACGTGGACCGCCGACGACCAGTAGCGCTCGACCGCGGGCGCCGGGCTGGCGAACGGGTCGCCCAGGGCCGACAGGTAGTTGGTCAGCGCGTCGAACCACACGTACATGACGTGACGCGCCGCCTCGCCGGGGTGGCGCGGATCCTCGGGGACCGGGATGCCCCAGCGGAAGCTGGTGCGCGAGACCGACAGGTCCTTGAGGCCGCCCCGGATGAACGACACGACCTCGTTGCGGTACTGCTCGGGCTGGATGAAGTGGGGGTGGCGCTCGATGTGCTCGAGCAGCCGCTCGCCGTAGGCCGACAGCCGGAAGAAGTACGACGTCTCCTTGGTCACCCACGCCACCGGCCGCTCGTGGGTGGGGCAGATCCAGGCGCCCGCGGGATCCTTCGCGAGCTGGCTCTCCGGGTAGTAGGTCTCGCAGTCGACGCAGTACCAGCCCTCGTAGCTGGCGAGGAAGAGGTCGTCGGGGTTGCGGTCGAGGATCCGCGACCACAGCGCCTGCACCACCGCCTTGTGGCGCGGCTCGGTGGTGCGGATGAAGTCGCGGGCGAAGCCGTGGTGGGCGACGGCCTCGTCGAAGCGCATGCCGAGGTCGAGCCAGGTCTGGCGGAACCGCGGCGCCACCTCGTCGCACAGGGCCTGGGGCGTGAGGCCGCGCCGGTCGGCGGCCTCGACGATCTTCTGGCCGTGCTCGTCGGTGCCGGTCAGGAAGCGCGCGTCGTCGCCGCACATGTGGTGGAAGCGGGCGAGGGCGTCGGCGACGATCGTGGTGTAGGCGTGCCCGAGGTGGGGGACGTCGTTGACGTAGTAGATGGGGGTGGTGACGTAGAAGGGGCGGGTCATGACGGCTCGGGGTCGGGATCGGGGGCGGGATCGGGATCGGGATCGGATCCGGGCTCGGGCTCGGGCTCGGGCTCGGCCTCGGCCTCGGCCTCGGGCTCGGGCTCGGGCTCGGGCTCGGGCTCGGGCTCGGGCTCGGACTCGGACTCGGGCTCGGACTCGGACTCGCCGCGGCGCCCGGGGCGCTGGGCCGGGAACATGGGGGTGACCTCGGCGGCGGGGAGGACCTGGCTCTCGCCCGGGCCGAAGGCGACGCGGACGCGCTGGCGCAGGACGTCGACCTCGACCACGCGGCCCTCGCCGCTGGCGGTGATCACGCGCTTGCCGAGCTTGGGCAGGCCCTTGCGCAGCTCGGCGTAGGTCGCCTGCTCGTAGACCAGGCAGCACTTGAGGCGGCCGCACTGGCCGGCGACCTTGGTCGGGTTGAGCACCAGGCCCTGATCCTTGGCCATCTTGATCGAGACCGGGACGAAGTCGGGCAGCCAGGTGGTGCAGCACAGCTCGAGCCCGCACGAGCCGATGCCGCCGACGTGCTTGGCCTCGTCGCGCACGCCGACCTGGCGCAGCTCGATGCGCGCGCCGGTGGCGGCGCCGAGGTCGCGCAGGAGCTCGCGCAGCTCGACCCGCTCGTCGCTCGTGTAGTAGAGGTTGAGCTTGCCGCCGCGGCCGCTGGCGTCGGGCGGGTGGGTGTACTCGACCCGGAAGACCTTGCACGGCGCCCGCAGCTCGCGGACCCGGGCGCGGGCGCGGGCCAGGACGCGGGCGGCGTGGTCGTGCTCGCGGGCCTCGGCGGCGCGATCGGCGTCGGTGGCGCGGCGGACGATGGTGCGGGTGGGGCGCTCGGCGGTGCCGCGGCGGGCCGGGGCCACGGCGACCGTGGCGAGGCGGGTCGAGCGCTCGCCGTCGACGACGACGCGGTCGCCGACGCGGTAGTCGCCGGCGCCGGCGTCGCACCAGTAGATCTTGCCGGTGGCGGCCAGGCGCACGCCGGCCAGGTTCGCCACCGCCCTGGCCAGCGCGGTCACCGGCGCGTCGTCGACGTCGGCGCTGGCGGGATCGGGGTCGTCGTCGGCCGGCTCCGGAGGCAGGTCGGGGCCGAGCGAGATGGGCGGCGCCGGCGCGTCATCGTCGTCGGGCGGCGCGGCGGCGGCGGGCGCGGCCGGCTCGTGCTCGTCCCAGGCGAGGTCGACGTCGGCGACCGCCGGGCGGGCGTCGCGGGGACGCTCGCGGTGCTCGTCGCGGGGACGGTCGTCGCGGGGACGCTCGTCGCGGGGACGCTCGCGGCGGGCGTCGCGGCCCTCGCGCGGAGGCTCGCGGCGGGCGTCGCGGCCCTCGCGCGGAGGCTCGCGGCGGGCGTCG
>CAADGB010000291.1 GCA_900696455.1 uncultured delta proteobacterium | reverse complement strand
TCTCGCCGCTCGACGACGGCCCCGGCGAGAGCCCGCTCGACGAGGGCGAGTGGACCGCGACCGTGTGCCTCGACCAGCGCTGCTCGAACGCGGTGACGCTCCGCGTGGCGCGTCACGAGCGCCACGGCCCATAGGCGAAGATGGCGCCGCTCGAGGATCGGCTCCTCGCCCGCTGAGGCGGTAGCGCCCGGCCGCCCGGCGCGCCGCCCGCTCACCCGAGCCGGGTGATTCTCACCCGGGCGGGGACGTGCTTCGCTGGAGCTCGGAGGGGATCATGAGGACGTGGCTCCAGGGGCTCCTGCGCGCGGATCGCTTGCTCCTGCTCGTGCCGCTGCTGGTCGCGGTGGCCGGGCTGGTGCTGGGGACGCTCGTCCTGGCGGTCCACTTCGACGAGCCGTGGCCGCCCCTGATGTGGGCCGGCGCCTGCCTGTCGTGCGGCTTGCTGGTCGGGTTCCTGTTCGGCATCCCCAAGGTGCTCCAGGAGACGGCGCCGGTCGCGGTGGCGCCGGCCGGCGCGACGGCACCGGCCGCGGGCGCGCCCGGCCGCGGCTACCGGCAGGTGCTCAACACCAACCTCGAGCAGGTCTCCGACTGGCTCACCAAGATCATCGTCGGCGTGGGGCTCGTGGAGCTCCGCCGGCTCCCCGACCACCTCGACCGCGCGGCGACCCTGGTGGCGACCGGGGCCGGCGATCCGGTCGGCGATCACAGCATCGCCACCGCGCTCATCCTCTACTTCTCGATCGCGGGGTTCCTCGGCGCCTACCTGGCCACCCGCCTGCACCTCGCGCGCGCGTTCGCGCTCGCCGACCAGGCCGCGCAGCAGACGCTGGGAGAGATCCTCGGCATGCTCGATGTCGAGGCCCGCGCCACGGTGACGCGGGCCCACGCCGCGGACACGGCCGACGGGGCCGCGGCCGCGTCGCCGCTCCCCACCGCGGAGGAGCGGGTGGTCGCGGAGCGCGTGGCGAAGCGAGCCAGCGAGCTCGACCCCGGCAGCCTCGAGGACGAGCTCGCCAAGCTCGTCGCCGAGTTCGAGCGCCTGCACACGCAGGACCCGCGGGGCGCGGCGCGGTTGAGCGAGCGCGAGCGGGTGGTGGCCAAGATGCGCCTGCTCGGGCTCGCCTGCTGGGACATGCTGCCGCGGCTCGTCGGCAGCCGGAGCCTGGGGCAGCGGATGGCCGCGCTCGCCTTCCTGCAGCTGCGGCCCGACCCCCACCACCACGCCTGGATCGCCGACCGGTTCCGGGAGGAGGCGTCGCGGTTCGTCGTCTACCACGCCGGGCTCGCGCTGCTCCACGCGGCCGAGCAGGCCAGCACCACCGACGAGCTGAAGCGCCTGCGCGAGCTCCACGCCCGGGCGAAGGAGGCCTACGCGCGCTTCGCGCGCCCCGGCGGCTCCGAGACCGCGAGCCTGCTCGACAAGGTGGAGCGGGCGCTGCAGGCCGCACCGACGGACGCGCCGGCCGCCGGCTGAGCGGCGGGCGGTGCGCCGTCGCGCCCCGGGGCGCGGCCGCGTCAGGTCGCGGCGAGCCGCAGCGTGGGCTCGCTGGCCATGCGGCCGTCGGGTTGCCAGCGCAGCTCGAGGTCGGTGGCCAGCCAGCGCCCCGTGAAGGCCGGGCCGGTGTCCGGCGTGAACGTCAGCGCCCCCGGGTCGGGATCCGACGTCACGGTGCCCGTGCTCTCGTAGATGATCGGCAGGGGTACCGAGAAGAGCTGGCCCGGCAGGACGTAGATGCCGTGGAGCACGGCCTCGTAGGTCTGGCGGCCGTGGTCGATGGCGAGCCAGCCGTCGTAGAGCCGAACCGAGCGGGTCTGGGTGCCGCCGTCGGGCAGGGTCGCGGTGAAGCTGCCCAGGATCGCCGGCAGCGCGTCGCCGTCGATCGCGACCAGGCTGTGATGGGTGACGAGGGACACCTCGACCCGGGCGCTCGCGCGCTGGCCCTCGCTGGCCGCGGTGACGTCGGCGGCGCCGGGCGCGAGCGCGGTCACCACGCCGGCGGCGTCGACCGCGACGCGGGCCGGGTCGCTGCTGGCCCAGGTCACCGGTCGCGCCAGGGGCTGGCCCAGGGCGTCGCGGGGCTGGGCGACGAGCTGCTGCGCTTCGCCCACCCCGAGGGTGAGCGCGGTGGCGTCGAGGGTGAGGTGGTCGACCGAGGCCGGCACCCGGATCACCATCTCGTCGCGCTGGCCCTCGCTGGTGACGGCGATCGCCGCGGTCCCGACGCTCACGCCGGTGACCAGGCCGCTCGCCGAGACCGTGGCGACCTCGGGCGCCGAGCTCTCCCACCCGAGGTCGCGGCCGACGAGCACGTCGCCACCGGGGCCGTAGGCGGTGGCGATGAGCTGCAGGGTCTCGCCGGCGCGGAGCTCGACCTCGCCCGAGGGCGCGAGGTCGATCCAGGCCACCGGCGGCTCCTCGTCATCGAGCACCACGAGGTACAGGCCGCCGGACACGGCGCCGGTGGTGGCGTAGATCGTCACCTCGCCGGCGCCGATCGCGGTCACGCGGCCGGTGGCGGTCACGGTGGCCACGGCGACCGCGTCGCTGCGCCAGGAGAACGTGCGCCCGGGGACGACGTGGCCGGCGGCGTCGAGGGCGCGGGCGGCGAGCTGGAGCTGATCGCCGGGCGCGAGGTCGAGGGTCGGCCCGGCGACCTCGACGGACTCGACGATCCCGCTGGGGTCGGGGGCGGGGCCGCCGGCGTCGCCGCACGCGGCGCCGAGCCCGGCGGCGGCGGCGAGGAGGAGGAAGGGGAGGGGGAGCTGTCTGGACATGGTGTGCGTTTCTTCCGGGGTGGTTGACGTGGGCAGGGTGGCGGTGTCGGGTTACGCCGCCGCTTAGCGCCGTCGGCGCGCGGCCGATTAATCGGGGCGTAAACCCGAGCCGGCACGCTGGGATCCATGTCGCGAGCTCCCGTCCTCGCCGTGCTGCAGGCCGCCGCCACCGAGACCCTCTACGGCCGCGCCGGCGACGGTCCGTCGATCCTGCTCCTCACCAGCGGCCTGCCCGCCGGCCCCCCGGGCGGTGAGCTGTTCGCGGAGCTGGCGCGGCAGGCGCGCGTCCTCGCCCCGGTCCTGCCGCGCGGGGGCGCGACCGGGGACCCGGCCCACGCGGCGCTGGCGAGCTGGCTCGGCGAGGTGTGCGAGGGGCTGGGCCTGGAGCGACCGACCGTGGTGCTCGATGAGGCGCTGGTCGTGCTCCTCACCGGCGCGCTCGCGTCGATCGACGCCTTCGCCGGCGTGGTCGTCCTGGTCGCGCCCGGCGACGACGCCGAGGCGCGGGCGAGGCGACTGGCGGCCCGCGGCGCCTGCCCGGTGCCGGCCGCGCACGGCGACGTCGCCGCGATCGCCCGCGCCGTGTGCGCGTGCCTGCCGCGCGACGGCGACGGCAGGTGACGGTGGTATCGTCGCCGGACGCGGCATGCTCCCGGTCCAGCTCACGGCGTTCGTCGGCCGCGTCCACGAGGTCGCGGAGCTCGGCCGGCTGCTGGCGGCGGCGCGGCTGGTCACGATCACCGGCGTCGGCGGCAGCGGCAAGACGCGCCTCGCGCTCGAGGTCGCGGCGCGCGTCGACGACGGCGAGCCAGCGGTCGGCTGGGTCGAGCTGGCCGGCCTCGCCGATCCTGCGCTCACCGCGTCCCATGCGGCCGAGCAGCTCGGCGTGCGCGAGCAGCGCACCGCCTCGGCCACCCAGGCCGTGATCGAGCTGATCCGCGACCGGGCGTTCCTCCTGGTGCTCGACAACTGCGAGCACGTCGTGGACAGCGCGGCGCGCCTGGTCGAGGCGCTCCTGCGCGCCTGCCCGCGGCTGCGGGTGCTGGCCACCAGCCGCGAGCCGCTGGCGATCGCGGGCGAGCGCGCCTGGCTGGTGCCGCCCCTGGCCTCGCCCGGGCCGGAGCCGGCGCTGACCGCCGAGCGCGCCGCGGGCTTCGACGCGATCCGGCTGTTCGTCGAGCGCGCGCGGGACGCGTTGCCCGGCTTCGTGCTCGACGACGGCAACGCCGGCGCGGTGGCCGAGCTGTGCCGGCGGCTCGACGGCCTGCCGCTGGCGATCGAGCTGGCGGCGGCCCGCGTCCGCGTGCTGTCCCCGGCCCAGCTCGTCGAGCGGCTCGCCGACCGCTTCCGCCTCCTGGCCGGCGGGGGCCGCTCCGCGATCCCGCGCCACCAGACGCTGCGGGCGGCCATCGACTGGAGCTACGCCCTGCTCGCGGCCGACGAGCAGCGTCTGCTCGATCGGCTGTCGGTCTTCAGCGGCGGCTTCACGCTCGAGGCCGCCGAGGCGATCTGCGCCGGCGGCGACGACGAGGCCAGCGGGCTCCTCGAGGTGCTGGCGCGGCTGGTCGATCGCTCGCTGGTGACGATGCGCGAGGTCGGCGGCAGCGCCCGCTACGCGCTCCTCGAGACCGTCCGCCAGTACGCGGCCGAGCGCCTGCGCGTGCGCGACGAGGAGGCGGTCCTGCGCCGCCGCCACGCCGAGCACTTCCACGACCTCGTCGCCGCCGCGGCGCCGCACCTGACCGCGGCGCAGCGTCGTCCCTGGCTCGATCGCGTCCACGCCGAGATCGACAACGTCCGGCAGGCGCTGACCTGGACCCGCGACGCCGATCCCGAGCGCCACCTGCGCCTCACCGGGCTGCTGTGCTGGTTCTGGTTCGCCACCGGCTGGTGGGGCGAGGGCCGGCGGTGGGCCGAGGACGCGCTGGCGCTGCCGGAGGCGGCGGCGGCCACGCCGGCGCGCGCGGCCACCCTGTTCGCGGCGGCGGTGATCGCGTGCCTGCAGGCCGACGCCGAGACCGCCCGGCGCTGGCTCGAGGAGGCGGTGGCGATCGCGGAGGCGCACGGCGACGAGCGGCTGGCGGCCTACGCCCGCAACTACCTCGGCATGGCGCTCATCCAGCAGCAGCGCGCCGACGGCGAGGCCCCGGTGCGCGAGGCGATGGCCTGGTTTCGCGCCCACGACGACCTGTACGGGTTGCGGCTGTCCCTGCTCCTCGTCGGCTCGCTGGGGGTCGCCCGCCGTGACTTCGACCGCGCGCTGCCCGCGCTCGAGGAGGGCGTCGAGGTGGCGCGCCGCTTCGGGCTCCCGCGCGAGCTCGGGATCTCGCTGCAGATGCTGGGCTACGGACGGCTCGTCCAGGGCGACGTCGCGCGCGCCGAACCGCTCCTCCGCGCGTGCATGGTCGCGCTGCGGCAGGATCCGCAGTACCTCTTCCTGGCCCGCGGCCTCGAGCTCCTCGGCCTGGTCGCCGGCGCGCAGGGGCGCCCCGCCGACGCCGCCCGCCTGCTCGGCGCCGGCGAGGCCCTGCGCGAGACCATCGGCGCGGCGATGATGCAGACCGATCGCCTGGCGATGGAGCCGCGCATCGGCGCGCTGCGCGACGCCCACGGCGCCGCGGCGTTCGCCGCGGCCTGGACCGAGGGCCGCGCCCTTGGCGTTGATCGCGCGCTGGCCCTGGCCGCTCCGGCGCCGGACGAGCGGGCACCGGCGCCGCCGGTCGCGCCCGGGGCCGGCGCCGCGCCGGTGGTGCTCGAGGTGAGGGCGCTGGGGCCGCTCGAGCTCCGCTGCGGCGACCCGCTGGCGGTCCAGACGTGGAGCTCGGCGAGGGCGCGCGAGCTGCTCGTCTACCTCCTGTGCCACCCCCGCGGCCGCACTCGCGCCGAGATCGGGCTCGACTTCTGGCCCGAGGCGTCGGCGGCCCAGGTCAAGAACAGCTTCCACGTGCTGCTCCACCGCGTGCGCAAGAGCCTGGGCCGGCCGGAGCTGGTCAGGCTCGACGACGAGCGCTACCGCATCGATCCCACGGCCGCGGTCTGGTTCGATGCCGCGGTCTTCGAGCGCGAGGTGCGCGCGGCCCGCGGCGACGCCGCGCGGCTGAGCCGCGCCCTCGACCTCTACCGCGGCGAGTTGCTCGCCGGCGAGCCCGCCGGTGACTGGTGCGTCGAGCGCCAGCGTCACCTGCGCCGGTTGCATCACGACGGGCTCGCCGAGCTGGCGCGGCTGCGCCTCGACGCCGGCGACGCCGCGGCCGCCGTCCCCGTGCTCGAGCGCCTGGTCGCCCTCGAGCCGCTGCGCGAGGACGTCCACCGCCGCCTGATGGTGGCCCACGCCCGCCTCGGGCAGCGCGAGCGCGCCCTCGACCTGTACGGGCGGTTGCTGGCGGTCCTCGACGACGAGCTCGACGCCGCGCCCGAGCGCGGCACCGTCGAGCTCGCATCCGGCGGGCCGAGGCGGTGTGACGGCCGCCGCGCCTCCGCGCGCCCGCGGGCGCGCGCGGGCCTCGGGTACCATGGCGATGGCCGGCGGCGCGCGCGGCGCCGGCGCGACGATGGCGCTCAAGTCGGCCAAGGACGGTCACTGCACCACCACCGGCGCCTTCTTCCTGGTCGATCGCCCGGGCGGCACGACGCTGGGCAAGCTGCCCAAGGGCGCGCTGGTCAAGGTGACCGCGCTCAACGGCAAGGGCCACGACGTGGCCGTGCTCGGGACCGGCACCCTGACCGGGGCGCGCGGCTACCTGCCGGACGGCGCGATCGGGGAGGCCCAGGGGATCATCGGCGACACCGTCTTCAACCAGGGACGGATCGGCGGCACGCTCGACGGCAGCGGGACCAAGATCAACTGCCTCGGTCACGCCTCGGGCGAGCGGC
>CAADGB010000290.1 GCA_900696455.1 uncultured delta proteobacterium | reverse complement strand
GAGCGCGACCGGCGGCGACGCCTCCGCCGCGGGCGCGCGGCCGGCACGGCGCGTGCTGGTCGCCGGCGGCCGCGGCTTCATCGGCGCGGCGGCGGTGCGAGCGCTGACGGCGGCCGGCCACGACGTGGGCGTGCTCGAGCACGACGACGACCCGGCGGCGGTCGGCGCCGCCGGCTGGGACGCCCTGGTCTGGGCGGCGGGCGCGCGCCGGGCCACCCTCGACGAGAACCGCGCCGACCACGTGACCGCGCCCCTGGCCGCCGTGGCCGCGACCGCGGGCCTGACCCGCGTGGTCTACCTCAGCTCGGGCGAGACCTACGGCGCCCAGGACGTCCCGTTCCGCGAGGACGCGCCCCTGCTCGGCACCTCCCCGTACGCGCGCGCCAAGATCGAGGGCGAGCAGGCGCTGACCGCCGCCTGCGCCCCCCGCGCCCTCGCCCTGACCATCCTCCGCCCGGCGGTCGTCCACGGCCCCGGCCAGCGCGGCCCGATGTTCATCCCGTCGCTGCTCGCCGCCCTCGCCGCCGGCGCGCGCTTCCCCATGACCGCCGGCGCCCAGACCCGCGACCTCGTCCACGTCGACGACGTCGCCCGCGCCATCGTCCTCGCCCTCGCCGGCCCTGCCGGCACGTACAACATCGCCTCCGGCGTCGAGGTCACCCTCCGCGACCTCGCCCTCGCCCTCGCCTCCCACCACGGCCGCCCCGATCTCCTCGACGTCGGCGCCCTCCCCTACCGCCCCGCCGAGCAGATGCGCTACCTCCTCGACCCCACCCGCGCCGCCCAGGCGCTGGGCTGGCGGTGCACGCGGACGGCGCTGACCGACGCCGGCGCGTAGCGCTCGGCGGCGGCGCGCGCGCTCAGCGGCGCACGGCCCGGCGCACGATCGGGCGCGTCGGCGAGCGGCGGGCGACCTCGCGGAAGCCCGCCCGTCGGTAGCTGGCCGTGACGCCCCACCAGGCGAAGGTGGGGGCCAGGCGCGCGCCGGGCGCCGGATCGATCGGGTAGGCCTCGACCAGGCGCGCGCCCTGCCTGCCCGCCCAGCGGGCCGCCGCCGCCACCATCGCGGTGGACAGCCCGCGCCCGCGATGGTCGCGCGACACGAACAGGCACGGGATCGACCACACCGGACGCTCGTCGACCGGCGCCAGCACCCTGGAGCGGCGCAGCCGGACCAGCTCGTCGCGCGGTGCCACCGCGCACCAGGCGGCCGGCTCGCCGTCGACGTAGCCGAGGAGGCCAGGCGGCCGACGGTCGACCAGCGCGCGCAGCGACCGCCGGTTGCGGGCGCCGCCCTCCGCCTTGCCGACGGCGAACTCGGCGGCGGTGAGCCGCGGCCACATGCACCAGCAGCCACCGCACGCTCCCCGCGGCCCGAACAGCCGGGTGAGATCGTCCCAGCGCGCGGGGGTCAGCGGGCGGATCACCAGCCGGGCAGCGCGACGAGCCATGACGCCCATCCTACCGCGGACGTCGCGCCGGCCTCGGCGGAGGACGGTTCCATCGGAAGGACTCCAAGGCACGGCGGACACTTGCGCGAATCTTCGCCGCACCCCGCAACCGCCACCTGGGCCGCACGAAAGGACGCACCATGGATGCCATGTGGAACCTGTTCGTCAGGGTGTCGACGCTGGTGATGGTGCTGGGAGCCGAGGCGCACGCCGACACCGACGACACGCAAGCCCGCGCGCGGATCAACTTGCAGCTCGCGATCCGCCCTCACGTCGAGCCGGGCGGCGCCGCGTTCCGAGGATTCGTCGGTGGCGGCTACCTCCTCACCGCGACAGGTCCCACCTTCGTCGGAGCGGGATTCCACCTCGGCTCGAACTACACCAGCGTCGCGCGACACCCCGATGGCCGGCGCGGCAGCGAAGCCGGCCGAGACTACGTGACGCTCGGGCCCGAGCTCCGCGTGGGCTTGACGGGCGCAGGCCCCGCGATCGGGCCGGCGCAAGCCTACGTCGCGGGCGCGCTCGCGCTGGTCGTCGACAAGGGAATCGCCGATGCGGCAGGTCGGACGGTGCGGTCGACGCCCGCTGGCCCTTCCGTGGGCGGGGTCGGCATGCGCGCCGCCGTCGGCGCCTCGTTCGGTGCCAGCTACTACGGACGCGTCGCAGGTGCCCTCGACCGGCCGATGGACTCGGGGCGCAGCCAGGATCCGCCGCTCGAGGGGTTCGCGGTCCTCGCCTTCGTCTTGCCCACCGTCTACGAGCTGGAGTGGGAGTACGTCCCCGGCCACCACCGCTTCGGGGTCTCGTTCGGGTGGGGGTTCTGACGCGGCGGCTCCACCAGTGTCGACGGCCGCCTGAAGACGTCGTGAGCTGACGGTCGCTCCCCGCGGCCCGAGCAGCCGGGTGAGATCGTCCCCGCGCGCGGGTCAGCGGGCGGACATGACGCGACCAGCCTACCGCAGACGTCGCGCCGGGCCTCGACGGAGGACGTGCGGTGGTGGCCCGGTGCGCACGAACCGTGCGCCGAGGTCAGCGCGCGGGTGGGTGCGGATCCATCGCGACGACGCGAAGCCTCGTGATTCCCGCAGGTTGATCGCGCCTCCTCTTTCCGGATCGATCGGCAGCGGGTAGCGTCGGCGGCCCGATGAGCATCCAGACCGCACGCACG
>CAADGB010000289.1 GCA_900696455.1 uncultured delta proteobacterium | reverse complement strand
CGGCTCGCCCGCGGCGGCGGGCTCGGGCGCGGCGGGCGCCGGCTCGGCGCGGCCGGCGGCGCGGGCGCGGGCCTCGTCCTCCTGGACGATGTCGCGCAGCTTGCGCGCCATGACCGCGGTGACGTCGAGCTCGAAGCGGAGCTCGGGCGCGCGCTGCATGCGTAGGCGGCGGCCGAGCGGGCCGCGCAGGAAGCCGGCGGCGCCGCGGAGGCCGGCCAGCGCGGCCTGGGCCACGCGGTCGTCGGCGTAGACCGAGATCCAGGCCCGCGCCACCGACAGGTCGGGCGTGCACTCGACCTGGGAGACGCCGAGCACGCCGGCGGCGGCGACCCGCGGATCCTTGACCTCGCGGGCGATGAGCTCGGCCAGCGCCTCGCGGATCGCGTGCTCGACCCGCTCCTTCCTACCCACGGCCGCCGCCTCCGTCCTCGCGCTCGTCGCGCCACGCCGCCGGCAGCCAGTCGGCGTCGGCGCCGGCGTCGGCGAGGGCGCCGGGCACCGCCGCCGGGTGCCACGGCTCGGCGCCGGCGAACCAGTCGTCGCCGTAGCCCACGACCTCTCGCCGCACCGCCGCCACCTCGCCCAGGCCCTGATCGGCGACGAAGCCGACCACCGCCGCCACCGCGGCCAGGGCGGCGTCGCGCTCGCCGGTCAGGACCGCGAACGCCAGCTCGGCGCGCTGCCAGGTGTCCTGCCCCCCGACCTCGACCAGGCCGACGGCGAAGCGCTCGCGCACGCGGTCGCGCAGCTTGCGCACCACGGCGCGCTTGTCCTTGAGCGAGTGGCTGTGCGGGACGAGGACGGCGAAGCGACAGACGCCGACGTGCATGGCGGTCAGAGCGTCGCCGCCTCCTCGACGACCTCGTAGGCCTCGATGACGTCGCCGACCTTGAGGTCGTTGAAGCCCGCGATCTGGACGCCGCACTCGTAGCCGTTCTGGACCTCGGACACGTCGTCCTTGAAGCGACGCAGGCTGCCGACCTTGCCCTCGTAGATCTGGACCGCGTCGCGGACGACGCGGAGCAGCGACTTGCGGCTGACCTTGCCGTCCGAGACCATGCAGCCGGCGATCGTGCCGATCGTGGGGATGGTGAAGGTGTTGCGCACCTCCAGCTTGCCCATCGCCTGCTCGCGCTTGATCGGCGCCAGGAGGCCGGCCATCGCCGCCTTCACGTCGTCGAGGGCGTCGTAGATGATGTCGTAGAGGCGGATCTCCACGCCCTCCTGCTCGGCCAGCCGCTGCGACTTGCCGGCGGGGCGGACGTGGAAGCCGACGACGATCGCGCCGCCGGCCTTGGCCAGGTTGACGTCGCCCTCGGTGATGCCGCCGACGCCGGCCGAGATGACCGTGACCTTGACCTTCTCGGTCGTGAGCTTGACCAGGGCGGCCTTGAGCGCCTCGGACGAGCCCTGGACGTCGGCCTTGAGCACGATCTTGAGCTCCTTGCCGTCGCCGGTCGACTCGTTGATGCGAGCCATCACGTTCTCGAGCGAGATCTTGGTGTTGCTGGCCAGCTCGCGCTTGCGCCACATCTGGCGGCGGTGCTCCACCACCTGCTTGGCGGCCTTGTCGTCCTCGGCGACGTTGACCTGGTCGCCGGCCTCGGGCACGCCGTCGAGGCCGAGGATCTCGACCGGGGTCGACGGACCCGCGACGTCGAGCGTCTGGCCGCGGTGGTCGAGCATCGCCCGCACCTTGCCGTAGCAGCGGCCGGCGACGATGATGTCGCCCGCCTTCAGCGTGCCCTCCTGGACCAGGACCGTGGCCATCGGGCCGCGGTTGCGGTCGAGGCGGGCCTCGATCACGACGCCGCCCGCCGGCTTGTCGGGGTTGGCGCGCAGCTCGGCGACCTCGGCCACCAGGGCCACGGTCTCGAGCAGCTTGTCGATGTTCTCGCCCCGGAGGGCCGAGACGTTGACGTACTGGGTGTCGCCGCCCCACTCCTCGGGGATGCGCCCGCGATCGGCGAGCTGCTGGCGGATGCGGTCGGGCTGGGCGTCGGGCAGGTCGATCTTGTTGACCGCGACGATGATCGGGACCTTCGCCTCCTTGGCGTGCGACAGGGCCTCGAGGGTCTGCGGCATGACGCCGTCGTTGGCGGCGACCACCAGGATGACGATGTCGGTGGCGCTGGCGCCGCGGGCGCGCATCTCGGTGAAGGCCTCGTGGCCCGGCGTGTCGAGGAAGACGATGTCGCCGTGGCCCTCGCCGGCCGGCACCTTGTAGGCCGCGATGTGCTGGGTGATGCCGCCGGCCTCGCCGGCCGCGACCCGGCTGTTGCGGATCTTGTCGAGCAGCGAGGTCTTGCCGTGGTCGACGTGGCCCATGACCGTGACCACCGGCGCCCGGAGCTGGAGCTTGTCGGCGTCGTCGGCCTGCTCGGAGAAGATGTCCTCCTCCTTGAACGCGACGTTCTGGACCTCGTACTGGAACTCGCTGGCCAGGAGCTGGGCGGTCTCGAAGTCGATCGAGGCGTTGATGTTCACGCCCGTCATGCCCATGCCCCACAGCTTCTTGAGCACCTCGGTGGCCTTGACGCCCATGCCGCGCGCGAGGTCGGAGATCGCGATGGTCTCCTCGATGCGGATCACGCGCTTGTGGGCCGCGGCCTCGGTGATGAGCGTGCTCTTGCCCTTGCCCTTGGTGAGGGGCAGCTTCTTCTTGCCGAAGTCGCGGACCTGACGCGGGCCGCCCTTCTTCTGCTGCTCGGCGAAGCGGCCGCGGATGGCCGCCGGCCCGCCCGGCGGCGGCGTCGGCCGACCGCCGACCGGCGCGCGCTCGGTGATCTGGATGCGGGTGGGCAGCTTGATGACGGTGCCGACGGCGGGCCGCGACGGATCGCGGACGACCTCGACGACCGGGGCCGCCTCGACCGGCGGCGGCTCGGTGGGGGACGCCGGCTGGCGCTGGGCCTCGCGCTCGGCGGAGCGGGCGCGGGCGCGCTCGAGCTCGGCCTCGAAGCGCGAGCGGGCGCCGTCGGTCACCTCCTGGACGGTGACCGGTCCCGCCGGCTCGGGCGGCGGCGCCGGCGTGGCGTCGCGCGCGCGCACGATGACGGTGGGGCGAGGCCCCATGGGCACCGGCGCGGCGGCGACCGCCGCCGGCGGCGCGGGCTCGGGACCTCCCGCGCCGCGCACCACGGCGGGACCGGCGATGAAGACCCGGCTCCGCGGGCGCGCCTCGCCCGCGGGCTCGGTCGCCGGCTCGGCGGCGACGGCGGCCTCGGCCTCGGCCGGCTGGGGCACGGAGCGGGGCTCGGCGACCTCGGGCACAGGCGCGACGGGCTCCTCGCGCGCGGCGACGACCTCGGGGGCCGGCGGCGGCTCGACCTCGACGACCGGCTCGGGCCGGACCGGCTCCTCGACGATCCGCGGGGCCGGGCGCTCGAGCTGCGCCGGCCGGGCCGGAGCGGCCTCGGGGGCGGGGGCGGCCGACTCCTCGACGACGCGGCGACGGACGACGGGCGCGGGCGCGGGCGCGGGCGCGGGCGGCGCGGCCTCGGCGTCCTCGACCCGGGTCGAGCGACGGCGGATGACGGCGCCGCCGAGGCGCTGCGTCTCCTGGGGCGCGGCCGAGGCGTGCTTCTCGCGCTCGATGGACTTCTTGATGCGCTGCACGGCGTCCGCGTCGAGCGAGGACATGTGGTTGTTGACCTCGAGGCCGAGCGCACGGATCTTGGCAAGGAGCTCCTTGTTGGGGATCCCGACCTCTTTGGCAATCTCGTAGACGCGCATGTAGCTCCGTGTTCAGTCCCTGTTGGCCCTGCGGGCCCTGCCAGTGGCGCTGCTGCCAGGGGTGTCCCTGCCAGTCGTGTCCCTGCCAGTCGTGTCCGTGCGAGGCACGGGCGAGCTTTCTACAGCGTCCGCGCGCCCTTGACCAGAGGCCATCGCGATCCCCGCGAGACCCTCCAGGTCGTCGCGGGCGACGGCCACCTTGCTCCGGAAGCTCCGGGCCAGCCCGCCGCGCCCGGCCCCGGCCAGGCAGGCCGGCCGGGGATGGACCCAGGCGCCCCGCCCCGGCCGCCGCCGCTCGAGGTCGACCACCGCCCGCCCCGCGACCACGGCCACCCGCACCAGCTCGGGCTGCGGCGCGGTCGCGCGGCAGCCGACGCACGTCCGGACGGGCACATGGGGTGCTCGCGACGGGCGGCTGGGGGTGAGCTGAGCCTGGTTCATCGTGGCGGGTGGGTCCGGATCACTCGACCTGCGAGAGGTATGCGATCACACGCTGCCGCAGCTTCGCGAGATCGCTCATGTCGATGTTGGTGGCCGAGGCCAGCTCCTCGAGCGGCATCCGGACCAGCTCCTCGGGGGAGCGGACCTGGGCGGCGGCCAGGATCTGGACGACCTCGTCGTTGACGCCCGCGACCTCGAGGAGCTGCTCCTCGCCCGACAGCGAGGCGCGGCGCTCGGCCTCGCGGCGGAGGTCGTCGGGGCGGCGGCGCGAGCTGGCCAGGTACTCGCCGGCGCCGGCGATGATGCGGTTGGCGCCATCGACGCCCCCGACGCCCGGCACGCCGGCCAGCTCCTCGGGCGCGGCCCGCGACAGC
Source organism: uncultured delta proteobacterium (assembly GCA_900696455.1). Taxonomy (GTDB): domain Bacteria; phylum Myxococcota_A; class Polyangia; order Haliangiales; family Haliangiaceae; genus UBA2376. Next base: position 5,239 of record CAADGB010000289.1, on the reverse strand, counting down.
TCGGCGACCGAGCGCCAGCCCAGCTTGAACAGGGTCTCGGCCAGGTCGGTGGAGACCCCGGCGATGGCCCCGATCTGCTCCTTGGCGCGCCGCTCGAGCTCGTAGATCTTGGACTCGGAGTGGATGTCGATGCGCCAGCCGGTGAGCTGGCTGGCCAGGCGCACGTTCTGGCCCTTCTTGCCGATGGCCAGCGACAGCTTCTCGTCGGGCACCACCAGCTCCATGCGGTGGCCCTCGGCGTCGATGATGACGCGCGAGACCTCGGCCGGGGCGATCGCGTTGCACACGAAGCGGGCGGGGTCGTCGTCGTAGGGGACGATGTCGATCTTCTCGCCGCGCAGCTCCTGGACCACGGACTGGACCCGGGAGCCCTTCATGCCGACGCAGGCGCCGACCGGATCGACGTCGCGGTCGCGCGACGACACGGCGATCTTGCTGCGGGCGCCCGGCTCGCGGGCGCTCGACTCGATGCGGACGATCTTCTCGAAGATCTCCGGCACCTCCTGCTCGAACAGCTTCTCGAGGAAGCCCTTGTGGGCGCGGCTCAGGATGAGCTGCGGGCCGCGCGCCATGCGGTCGATGTCGAGGAGCAAGGACTTCATCGTGTCGCCGACCCGGAACGACTCGCGCGGCACCTGCTCGCGCATGGGCAGGAGCGCCTCGGTCTTGCCGATCTCGACGACGAGGTTGCCGCGCTCGAAGCGGCGGACGATGCCGGTGACGATCTCGCCCTTGCGGTCCTTGTACTCGTTGTAGACGTTGTCGCGCTCGGCCTCGCGCACGCGCTGGCTGATGACCTGCTTGGCGGTCTGGGCGGCGATGCGGCCGAACTTCTTGTGGGCGGCCTTGAGGTCGATGACGTCGCCGAACTTGGCGTCCTGCTCGGCGGCGCGCTCGGCGTCCTCGGGGCGGTAGAAGATCTGGAACAGGAGCTCGTCGCCCAGCTCGGCCTCGAGGCCGTACTTGTGGGCGTCCTCGGCCGTGATCTCGCGGCCCTCGATGGCGTCGTCCTCGACGACGTTGATGATGAGGAAGAGGTCGACCGACCCGGTGTCGTTGTTGTACTTGGCCTCCATCTCGCGGTTCATGCCGAACGCGCGCTTGGCGGCGGTGAGGATGGCCTGCTCCAGCGCCTGCAAGAGCACCGTGCGGTCGATGTTCTTGTCGCGACCTACCTGGTCGATCACCATGCTGAGGTTGGCTTCCATGATCGTCTGTCCTCGTCAGTTGGCCGGGCGCGCCTTGGCGCCCTTCGGCGGCTTCGTCGGCCGGTCGGAGTTGGCGGGGTCGGGCGCGGCGGCCCGGATCTGACCGCGGCCGCCCTTCATGACCGCGTCCCAGTCGGGCACGATCCGGGCGACGTCGACGTCGGTGATGGGCAGGAGCCAGGGCTGGCCGTCGACGACGACCCGGGCCCGGGCGTCGTCGCCCTCGCCCTCGACCCCGTCCAGGAGGCCGCGGAAGTTCTTGCGCTCGCCGCCGCCCGGGTTGGGCACCCCGTGGTGGAGGGTGGCCTTGATCTCGGCGCCGACGAAGCGCCGGAAGTGGTCGGGGGTCACCAGCGGCCGGTCGATGCCGGGCGAGCTGACCTCGAGCGCGTAGGCCTGGGCGATGGGGTCCTCGACGTCGAGCAGGGCCGACAGCTCGCGCGAGACGCGCTCGCAGTCGTCGAGGTCGACGTCCTCGAGCGGCGGCCCCGGGGTGTCCTGGGCCAGGTCGATGAAGATCCGCAGCACCCAGCCCCCCGGCTCCATGACGAAGCGCACGTCCACCAGGTCGTAGCCGGCCTGGGCGCACACCGGCGCCACCAGCGCCCAGACGCGCTTGCGGATCGTGCCGGCATCACTCGAGGCTCGAACGGTCATGGGGCGTGGGGTTCGATCGGTTTCGGTCGGTTTCGGTCGGATCGGGCCAATAAAAAAGGCGGGCACTCGGCCCACCTTCTCCGCGACAGAGACGATAGCGGACGGATGGGTACCACTCCCGCCCACGGCCCGCAAGCCCCAACGCGGGGTGGCCCGCGGATCGCGCCGCCCCGCCGCCCAACTCTCCAGGATCCCGTTCCTTTCAGGCGACCGTCCCGGGCCGCCCACCGCGCGATCCGCGGGCGTAGGATGCGGGCTGCGGGGAGCCCCCGCAGGAGGCAGACATGTCCTTGCAGAAGAAGCTCGCGGCAGAAGCGATCGGCACGGCCTGGCTCGTCCTGGGCGGGTGCGGCACGGCGGTCTTCACCGGCAGCGCGGCGGCGGCGGCGCTGGCCTTCGGCCTGACGGTCCTGACCATGGCCTACGCCATCGGCCACGTCTCCGGGTGCCACCTCAACCCGGCGGTGACCATCGGGCTGTGGCTGGCCCGGCGCTTCGACCCGAAGGAGGTCGGCCCCTACATCGGCGCCCAGATCGTCGGGGCGAGCGCCGGCGCGGCGATCATCGCGGTCGTGGTCAAGACCGGTCACGGCGGGGCGACCCTGGGCTCGTTCGCGGCCAACGGCGTCGGCGACCAGAGCCCCGGCACGTACAAGCTCCTGGCCGGGCTCATCACCGAGGTCGTCATGACCTTCTTCTTCCTCTTCATCATCCTCGGCGCCACCTCGAAGCGGGCCCCGGCCGGCTTCGCGCCGCTGGCCATCGGCCTCGGCCTCACCCTGGTCCACCTGATCAGCATCCCCATCACCAACACCTCGGTGAACCCGGCGCGCTCGATCAGCCAGGCCCTCTTCGCCGGCAGCGACTACCTCAAGCACCTCTGGATCTTCATCCTCGCCCCCGCCGCCGGCGCCGCGCTCGCCGGCCTGACCTACAAGCTGCTCGACGACGAGTCCTGAGCCGGCGCGCCGCCGGCCGCGCGCGCCGCGCCGCGCTGTCGCTCGCGCAGACGCCGCAGGTGGACCCGCACCGTCTCACCCCGTCCCCGCAAGGCGCGGTATCCACCTGGGGACTCGCCCCGCACCCACCCGTCCCGCGCACCGACCAGCCCCACTCGCGCTCCTCACCGGGGGGGCGAGAGGACCGCCCGCGCGCCGTTGCCCGGCGCGGGCGTTGCGGCCATGCTGCGCCGGCGTGTCGACGATCCTCACCGTGCTCGGCCTCGAGAAGCGTTTCGGGACGCGCCTCGTGCTCGACGGCGTGTCGCTGTCGGTGCAGGAGGGAGATCGCATCGCGGTCATCGGCCGCAACGGCTCGGGCAAGTCGACCCTGCTCAAGATGGCGGTGGCGGCGCGGCGCGGCGCCGGCCTCGACGACGAGGAGCGGCGCCAGCTCGAGCCCGACGGCGGCACGATCACCTGGCGGCGCGAGCTCAGCCTCGAGTACGTGGCCCAGGAGCCGCGCCTCGATCCCGCCGCCACCGTCGGTGGCCTGTGCGCGCGCGACGGCGCCGTCCCGGCCCACCAGATCCACACCCTGGCCGCGGCGCTGGAGCTGCCGCCGCTCGACGCCGCGATCGGCGCGCTGTCGATCGGGCAGCGCCGCCGGGTCGCCCTGGCCCGCGCCCTGCTGGGCAAGGCCGACGTCCTCGCCCTCGCCGAGCCCACCAACCACCTCGACGCCGACACCGTGGCCTGGCTCGAGGAGCGGCTCGAGGGCTGGCCCGGGGCCCTGCTCCTGGTCACCCACGATCGCTACTTCCTGGACCGCGTCGCCACCCGCATCGTCGAGCTCGACCGCGGCAAGCTCCACGGCCACGACGGCGACTACTCGTCGTTCCTGGTGCGCCAGGCCGAGCGGCTGGCCGGCGAGGACCGCGCCGAGCACGAGCGCGCGATGTTCGTGCGCCGCGAGATCGAGTGGATCCGGCGGCGGCCGCCGGCCCGCACCACCAAGGCGCGGGCCCGGGTCGAGCGCTTCGAGGCCGCGGTGGCGGCGGCCCCCGGCGTCCTCGATCGCCTGCCCGGCGCGATGCCCCTGCGCCTGCCCACCGGCGGCCGCCTCGGCCGCACGATCCTCGAGCTCGACGGGGTGAGCCGCGCCGTCGGCGACCGGCCGCTGTTCGCCGGGCTCACGCTCACCCTCAAGCCCGGCGACCGCATCGGCATCGTCGGCAAGAACGGCGCCGGCAAGACCACGCTCCTGCGCACGATCCTGGGCGAGCTCGCGCCCGACGCCGGCAAGGTCGTCCTCGGCCAGAACACGGCGCCCGCCTACCTCGAGCAGGGGCGGAGCGACCTGCGCGAGGAGGCGACCGTGCTCGAGGAGGTCGCCGAGGGCCACGACCACGTCATGCTCGAGGACGGCCCCATGCACGTGCGCTCGTTCCTGCGCATGCTGCAGTTCACCGACGCCACCGCCGACACCCCGATCGGCAAGCTGTCGGGTGGCGAGCGCAACCGCGTCCAGCTCGCGCGGCTGCTGCGGCGCGGCGGCAACCTGCTCGTCCTCGACGAGCCCACCAACGATCTCGACCTGCTCACCCTGGGCTCGCTCGAGGCCGCGCTCGCCGCCTTCCCGGGCTGCGCCCTGATCGTGTCCCACGATCGCTGGTTCCTCGACCGCGTCGCCACCGGCATCCTGGCGTTCGAGGGCGACGGCCGGGTCGTCTTCCACGAGGGCGACTACAGCGCCTACCAGGCCCGCCGCGCCGCCGCCGCCGCCGCCGAGGCCGAGGTCGCCCGCGCCGGGCGCGCGGCGAAGGCCCGGACCGACGGCCGCGCGGCGAGCGGCGGCGGCGGCCGCCCCCGCGGCGACGGCCCGCGCAAGCTGAGCTTCAAGGAGCGCCAGGAGCTCGACGCCATCGAGGCCGCGATCGGCGCCGCCGAGGCCCGGGTCGGCGAGCTCGAGGTCACCCTGTCCGACCCCGCGGTCTTCAAGGAGCGCGCCGCCGCCGTGCCCACCCTGGTCGCCGACCTCGATCGCGCCCGCGCCGAGGTCGAGCGGCTCTACGCCCGCTGGGCCGAGCTCGACGCCCTCGCCGCCGCCGCTCCCCCCTGAGCGCGCTTCCCGAGCCCGCTCCCCCGAGCTCGCTCCCCCCTGAGCGCGCTTCCCGAGCCCGCTCCCCCGAGCTCGCTCCCCCCCGAGCCCGCTTCCCGAGCCCGCTCCCCCGAGCTCGCTCCCCCCCGAGCCCGCTCTCCCCCGCAGCCCGCTACCCTTTCGCCTCCGCCGTTCCCTCCCCGCTCGCCCTGAGCTCTTCACCGACCGCGGTCGGAGCTCGCGGGCAACGAACGGCGAGCTGCATCTCTCCGGTCGGCCTGAGCCGCCCGAGCGTGAGCGAGGGCGTGTCGAAGGCCGACAAGCCGCGGCCGTCG
>CAADGB010000288.1 GCA_900696455.1 uncultured delta proteobacterium | reverse complement strand
CGGGCGGCCGGCCGGCCGTCACTCGTCGCCGTCGTCGCCCTTGTCGAGGCCCAGCTTCTCCAGGCGGTAGCGCATCGAGCGGAAGCTGATGCCGAGGAGCTGGGCGGCCTTCTTGCGGACGCCGCCGGTCCGCTCCAGCGCCTTCTGGATCCAGGCCCGCTCGTAGTCGGCGAGCAGGCGGTCGAGATCGACGCCGTCGTCGGGGAGGTCGCCGGAGGGCGCGGCGGGGCGGGCGGCGCTCGGGCGCAGGGCGGGCAGGTCGGCCTCGTCGATGATCGGGCCGGCGGCCAGGGTGACCGCGCGCTCGATGATGTTCTCGAGCTCGCGCACGTTGCCGGGGAAGTCGTAGGCCTCGAGCCGCTTCATCGCGGCCGGGGTGAGCGCCGACAGCGCCTTGCCCTGGTCGCGGGCGAAGCGGCGCAGGAAGTGTTCGACCAGGAGCGGCAGATCCTCGCGGCGCTGGCGCAGCGGCGGCAGCCGCAGCTCGATCACGTTGAGGCGGTAGTAGAGATCCTGGCGGAAGGCGCCGCGCGCGACCTCGGCCTCGAGCTCGCGGTTGGTGGCGGCCACCACCCGGACGTCGACCTCGAGCTCGGCCGGGCCGCCCACCGGCTTGACCCGGCGCTCCTGCAGCGCGCGCAGCAGCTTGACCTGGAGCCCCAGCGACAGCTCGCCGATCTCGTCGAGGAACAGGGTGCCGCCGTCGGCGTCGCGGAACAGGCCGCTGCGGTCGACCACCGCGCCGGTGAAGGCGCCCTTGACGTGGCCGAACAGCTCCGACTCCATCAGCTCGTCGGGGATCGCCCCGCAGTGGACGGCGACGAACGCGCCGCCGGCCCGGCTGCCCTCGCTGTGCAGGGCCCGCGCCACCAGCTCCTTGCCAGTGCCGCTCTCGCCGGTGATGAGGCCGCTGGTGCGGGCCGACGCGATCTTGGTGATGACGTCGAAGACCTGCTGCATCGGCTTGCTGCGGCCCAGGAGCTGGGCCATGCGCACGCGGCCCGCCACCCGGTCGCGCAGGGCCGCGTTCTCGGCCAGGAGCGCCCGCTTCTCCATGGCCCGGCCGATGACCGCGTTGATCTCGTCGACCTTGAACGGCTTGGTCAGGTAGTCGTAGGCGCCGTCCTGCATCGCCGCCAGCGCGGTGTCGGCGGTGGCGAAGGCGGTGACCAGGATGACCTCGGGGCCGAGGCCGGCGGCCCGGATCGCGCGCAGGAGGCCGAGGCCGTCGAGCTCGCCCGGCATGCGCAGGTCGGTGACCACGATGTCGATGGGCGCGGTCGCCAGCGCCTCCATGGCCGCCGCCGCCGAGTCGGCCAGGGTCACCTCGTGGCCGGCGCGGCGCAGGCAGATGGCGAGGAACTCGCGCATCGAGCGCTCATCGTCGACGACGAGGATCTGGCCCATCGCCGCGACTGTAGCGCCCCGCGGCCGGTGATGCGGCGTCATCACATGAAGCACACTCTTCACAAAAAAGTCGTTTGGTGAGCGGTGGTCATGACGCACGGTGTCGACATGGACAAGAACACCGACTCCAAGGACAAGACCTCCCGCACCGCCCTCGTCGACGACGCCCCCCGCGGCTTCGTCCCCGCGGTCGCCACCCTCGCCGTCGACACCGGCGAGCTCGCCGCCGCCACCGCCCTCGGCGTCACCGCCGACGTCCGCACCGAGCTGGCGAAGAGCGCGCTGACGCTCCTCGACAGCGGCGAGGCCCTGGTCAAGAGCGGCTTCGCGGTCGCCCGCAAGCTGGTCACCCGCCTCGACGGCGCGGTCGCCGAGCTCCAGGGCACGGTCGAGAAGATCGTCGGCACCTCGGCCAGCGCCGCCCGCACCACGACCCGCGACGCCGCCACCGTGTTCTCGGGCGCGGTCAACGCGGTCGTCGCCCCCCGCGGCAACTGAGCGGAGGCGCAGCCGAGGCGAGCTGCTCCGACTCAGATCGGCACCGGCGTCCTCGCCGGGACCGACCGATCGACCCGAGGGTGTGACTCCTTCACACGCTCCGACGCCTCGCGCCGACCGTGGGCCGGCGGGCGGCGCCGGTGCATGATGACGCCATGCCCAGCTCCCCCCGGCTCGGTCACGTCGTCATCACCGGCGCCGCCGGCGCCATCGGCGGCGCGCTCGCCCGCGCGCTCGCCGCGCGCCACCCCGGCGTCGACCTCGCCCTGGTCGACGTCGACGACGCCGGCCTCGCCCGCACCGCCGCCGCGCTGCCGGCGACGGCGTCGGCCTCGGTGCACCGCTGGGATCTGGCGGCGCCCGACGCGCTGCCGGCGCGCTGGCAGGCGCTGGTCGCCGAGCGCGGGCCGGTCGACGGCCTGGTCAACTGCGCCGGCGTCATGGACGTGCGCACGGTCGCCGCGATGCCGTGGGCGGTCGGCCGCCGCGTGCTCGACGTCGATCTGACCAGCCCGCTGTGCCTGATGACCCTGGCGGCGCCGGCGATGGTCGCCGCCGGTCACGGCGTGATCGTCAACGTGTCGAGCATGGCCGGCCGCGTGCCGCTGCGCGGCTGCGCCTACTACGGCGGGGCCAAGGCCGGGCTGGCCATGGCCTCGGAGATCGCCGCGGTCGAGCTCGCCGGCCACGGCGTCCACGTCGTCACCGTGTACCCCGGGCCGGTGGCGTCGGCGCTCGAGCGCGGCGCGCGCGCCCAGCTCCGGCCCAGCCTGCTCGAGCGGCTCATGCCCATGGGCGATCCGGCGCGGATGGCGGGGCTCGTCGTCCGCGCCCTCGACCGCGGCGAGACCCGCGTGGTCTACCCGCCGCTGTACGCGCTCGCCGATCGCGCGGTCGGCCTGGCGAGCTGGGTGACCCGCCGCTACAGCCCGGCGCCGGCGGCGTGACCTGCTAGGCTCGGGAGCGCATGCGCTCGCTCGCCACCTCGCTGGTCGCGCTGGCCGCGGCCGGCCTCCTGCTGACCCAGGCCGCCGCCAGCGACGCCTCGTGGTCGGCCCGGGTGGTCGCCCGCGGCGACGAGATCGCCAAGAAGGTGTCGCGGCTGCGCGGGCTCAAGATCAAGCGCCCGATCGCCATGGGCGTGATGAGCGAGGACGCGATCCGCGCCCGCATCCTCGAGCGCCTGGCCGAGGACTCGCCGCCGGCCCGCCGCGCCGCCGAGGCGGCGATGGCCCGGCGCTGGGGCCTGGTGCCGTGGGAGCTCGATCTCGACCAGCTCACGATCGACCTCCTGACCGAGCAGATCGCCGGCTTCTACCACCCGGTCGAGAAGAAGCTCTACGTCGCCGACAGGCCCGGCGGCGACGACACCTGGGCCGGCATGCTGCTGGCCCACGAGATCGTCCACGCGCTCCAGGATCAGCACTTCGATCTCGAGCCGTGGATGAAGGCGGTGGCCCACGACGGCGACGCCCACGCCGCCCGCGCCGCGCTGGTCGAGGGCGACGGGGTCGCGCTCATGCTCGAGTACACCCTGGCCGAGCAGGGCCTGCCGCCGCCGTGGAGCAACCCGGCGATCGTCCGCCTGCTCACCACCAGCCTGGATCCGGTGGGCGGCGGCGACCTGCTGGGCCGTGCGCCGCTGGCGATCCGGCAGTCGCTCATGTTCCCGTACGTGCGCGGCCTCGAGTTCGTCGCCCACCTGCGCCGCACCCAGCCGTGGCGCCGGGTCGACGACGCCTTCCGCCGCCCGCCGCGCTCGACCGAGCAGATCCTCCACCCCGAGCTCTACCTGGCCGACGAGAAGCCCCACGTCATCACCGCGGTCGTGCCGCCGGGCATGCGCGAGGTGCACCAGGCGGTGTGGGGCGAGGCCGGGTGGTCGATGTTCTACGAGACCCACGGCGTGGCGCCGGCCACCGCGATGTCGGCGGCGGCGGGGTGGGGCGGCGATCGCGTGCTGCTGGTGGCGGCCGCCGGCGACGCCGGCGCCACCGCGGCTCCGGTCCGCACCACCGGCCTGGCGCTGCTCACCTTCGACACCGCCCTCGACGCCACCGAGGCCTGGGCCGCGCTCACCCACGCCCTCGACGCGCTGGTGATCGGCGCCGAGATCTCGTCGGCCACCGACCGCCACCGCTGGCTCGACGCCACCGGCCGGATCACCGCGGCCGAGCGCCGCGGCGCGGCCATCGCCATCGTCACCGGCGCGCCGCTGCCGGCGTGGCGGGCGCTCCTCGACGGGGTGTGGACGTGGAAGGTGGTGGGCGCGCCGCCGCCGCCGTCGCCCGGCCCGGTCACCGAGCCCGAGCCCCTGGGCGCGCCGTGATCGCGGCGTGATCGCGGCGTGATCGCGCCGCGATCGGGCGATGACGGGGCCTCGCTCGGGCGATGATCGCCCCGCGAGCGCCCCATGGTCGCCCATCAACGCCCCATGAGCGACGACGACCGCGGCGGGCTCCGCCTGCTGGCCCTCGCGCTGGCCTGGGTCGCGGCCGTCGCGCTCGCGGTGGCCGTGGTCGAGGGCCCGCTCGGCAACGACGAGGCGCAGTACGCCATGGGCGCCCGCGCGCTGGTGGGCGGCGCCGGCGACGACGTCGATCCCTACCCGCGCTACCGCTCGATCGGCATGCCGGTCCTGTCGGCGCCCGGCGCGCGGGCCGGCGAGGGCGACCTCGCGATGCGCGCCCCGTTCGTGCCGTTCGCGCTCGCCTACCTGGCCCTGGTGGGGTGGCTGGCCCGGCGCGCCGGCGGTGGCGCCGCCGCGGCGCTGGCGGTGGCGGTGCAGGTCAGCGCCGGCCCGTGGCTCGCCCGCACCGGCGAGGGGCTGTCCGACATCCCGTCGGCGACCCTGGTGCTCGCCATGATCGCGCTCATGGTGGGGGGCCCGTCCGGAGCGCGCGCGGGCGGGCCGCGCGGACGGCGCCGCCGGCGCGGGACCGAGGTCGCGCGCTGGACCGGCGTCGCCCTGTGCGGCGCGGCGGCGATCCACGTCCGCTACGGCAACGCCCCGCTGGTGGCCCTGGTCCCGCTGGTCGGCCTCGTCGTCCTGCGCGGTCGGCGCCGGGCGGTGGCGCTGTCGGCGGCCGGCGTCGGGCTCCTGATGCTGCCCTTCCTCCAGTGGAGCGAGGCGACCACCGGCTCGTTCCTCGGCGTCCTGCGCGCCGGCGAGACCGCCGCCGCCCGCGCCTACGTCGGCGAGGGGCTCGGGTGGTACGCGAGCCGCTGGCTGACCGAGGTGTGCTGGCCGGTGATGGGCGCGATGTCGCTCCTGGGGATCGCCGCGGGCTGGCGGGCGTGGACGGCCCGGGACGCGGTGGGCGGACGGGACGCCGCGGCCGACGATCCGCCGGTCGCGACCGGCGTCGTCGCCGGCCACCCGGGCGCCGCGGTCGCGGCGGGCGACGTTCGCCGCCTCCTGTCGGCGGTCGCCCTCGGCTACGTCGTCGCCATCGGGCTGGTGGTGCACGGCGAGGCCCGCTTCGTCTTCTTCAGCGCCTCGGCGCTGACCATCACCGGCGCCGCCGCGCTGGCCCCACGCCTGCGCGCGCGCGCCCAGGCGCGCACCGCGGCCGTGCTCGTGCTCGCGCTGTCGACCGCCGCCGCCGGCACCTACGCGGTGGCGCGGGCGGCCCACGTCGGCCGCGGCCGGGCGGCGATGGTGGCGGCCGCCGCCCTCATCCGCGCCGACGTCGCCGCCGCCGCACGCGGCGCGCCCGGCACGCGCTGCCTCGTCTACACCGGCACCCGGCCGCAGGTCGCCTGGTACACCGGCTGCCGCACCCTGCTCGTCGGCGAGGTGCCGATCGCGCCCTTCACCGCCGACGGCCACGATCGGGTGTACGTGCTGTCGGCCGCGCACCAGCCGCGGCAGCCGAGCGACGGCGCGCGGCTGTCGGCGCCCGGCCTCGTCTTCCGCACCCTGGCGTGCGGCGACGGCTGGTGCGTCTGGCGCGCGCGCCCGCCGCTGTGATCGCGCCGGCGGACGCGCGCCCCGCGCCGCGAGGCGAGGCGGGCGTGCGCCCCGCGCCGCGAGGCGACGCGGGCGAGGCCGACCGGCGCCGCCCACGTCACCGGGGGCCGTCTACTGCCAGTGTCCGGCGACCCAGACGTAGCGGTCGCCCTGGCGCTCCCAGCGGCCTTCGACCCAGCGCTGGTTGGCCTTCTGGCGCTCCCAGTGACCGGGGACCCAGACGTACTGGCCGTCGCGCCACTCGTGGTGGCCGCGTACCCAGATGTAGCCGGGGCGCGCCGGCTGCGGCGTCTCCTGCTGCGGCGGCGGCGGCGCCTGGGTCGGGTAGGCGGGGACCTCGTCCCAGCCGTCGCCGGTCCACTCGTAGCGATCGCCGCGCTGCTCCCAGCGACCTTGCCGCCAGCGCTTGCCCTTGCGCTCCTTCTCCCACCGGCCCTCGAGCCAGACCCAGTTGCCGTGCTGCCAGTCCCAGCGACCCTCGACCCAGACGTAGCCGCGGCGCGGCCCGCCCCGGCGGTCGGGCCGATCGGCCCGGGGCGGCGGCGGCGCCTGGGTCGGGTACATCACGACGTCGATCCAGGCGTCCGCGATCCACTCGAAGCGGTCACCGCGGCGCTCCCAGCGGCCGGCCTGCCAGCGCTTGCCGGGGCGCTCCTGCTCCCAGCGGCCGGGGACCCACATCCAGTTGCCGTGCTGCCAGTCCCAGCGGCCCT